>DATDLS010000208.1:0-8236 GCA_036519195.1 Occallatibacter sp.
GTTCACATCAAACGCGCGCACAGCGTACTGGTCATACGCAGTCGCGAACACAATCTGCGGAAGCGGCTCGGCTTCCTCGCCACCGCTAATGCGGAGCCGGTTGCGATCCATCAGCCGCTGAATCACCGCAAATCCATCCAATCCCGGCATCTGCACATCCAGAAAAACCAGATCCGGATGGTGTTGCTCGATCAGATCCACAGCCTCAATGCCATTCATTCCCTGCGCCACCACCTCCACGCCGCCCACCGAATCAAGCAGGTAACTTAGCTCGTCGCGAGCCAGCTGTTCGTCGTCGATGATCAGTGCGGAAATCGGCATTGGGAAGTAGCGGAGAAGAAAGATCGATTGTAGGAAGCAAACCGGGCAGAGTCAATCTAGGCGGCAAATCGACAGCAGGTCAATTTAAACGTCAACGATCGAACCCGAATGTTCGAAAAAGGGGCATAGATATACTTGGCGCACCACGCTGGCGGTGCTGGCGACTTTCGTAACGTTGTAGGTGAACGGCTCGCAGCCTAGCGTCAACCTCAGCAAGAATTCCCCGGATCAAGTGGAGAGCCTCTCAGAAATGAGGGGCTCTCGTCCGTTCGCGTGGAAGGCTTTACACTTTAACACAATGAGCAAAACAGAATGCGTAGGTGATTCCGAAGCAGCCGCTACGAGCGCTGCGACGGCGCAGTTGAGTATCACCGCTCTGCCTCAGAAAATTGTTCGCGTTGCACGGAAGGGGTGCACATGGGACATGTCCCGACGCTTCTATGGCTATCGCGCTGTGGGGGTAGATCAGTTAAGCGTTCGCGGAGCGGCTCCAAAATGCGTAATTAGATGCGAGACCAACCCGCAGGACTGGTATATCGCAAAATCCGCCGAATCTTGTGGAGAAATTGAGACGCTTACGGAGCTATTGAACAATCTGATTGGGCAGAGTTTGGGATTTCCGATGGCTCATGCTGGCTTGCTGCGTGCAGATGGCGAACTGAGATTTGCAAGCCGAAATTTTCAAGGTCCCGATGAAACGCTCATTCACGGGAGCGTACTATTCCAGCAGGTGTTTAATGATGACCTGGGCGGCGTCGGGAAAAACAACTGGGATGAACAGCGGACTTACGACATTGCCCTGATCGATGAAGTGTTTAAGCAGGTCTGCGGCGATGCGGAAAACACCTTTTAGGACGACTGATCGAAATGCTAGTCTTTGATTCTCTTATCGGCTCAATGGATCGTCACATGCAAAATTGGGGGCTTTTGGCGACTGTGGGTGAACCCAGGCAGTACCGATTTGCCCCGATCTTTGACTCTGCTCGGGCTTTACTCTGGAATTGCAATGAGGATAAACTGAAAGTGCTGCGGGGACATCCGGAGGCTCTGAAAGGGTACATCAACCGTTCTCGTCCCAAAATAGGCTCGTCGAGCAAGGGACGTGCCATGAGTCATTATTGGGCTGATCGAGCATCTAAGCGATGTTTACCCTGAATCGACACTTCAGGCTCTGGAGAAGGTTCACCCCAAAAAAGTCAACGAGGCCTCCCGAATCGTGCAAGAATTCCCATTTAGTGGGATGTTCACACGAGAACGGAAGGACCTAATCTCAAAAGTACTAGAAACTAGGGCCGGTATGCTGCTCAGTATCGCTCAAGGAAGGAGGTAAGCACAATGTTTACATCGATATTACACAAAGGTCCCCCGCCGACGCTCCAGATTCTCTTCCAGGGAACGCTAGTCGCGGAGCTGCGTAAAAACAGAATTCTAGGTGGTCCCGAGTATTCTTTTAAGTACTTGCCCGCCTTCAAAGAGTTGAAGCTTGCCGCCCTCCCCGGTCTCCCGTACCGGGAAGAGGTACAAACCAGAAGCGAACTCTGGCCATTTTTTGCGGAGCGCATCCCCGATGTTCGCCGTCCAGAGGTTCTAGCTTGGATGAAAATGAACAAGCTGAGCGGAAACGATGATATTGCGCTCTTGGCTGTACTTGGAGCGCATTCGATCACTGATCCATTCGAGATCAGGCTTGCAGCGTAGAGCCTAGAAGCCTGGACTCTCAAAGGGGCTGACCCATTAGGTCAGCCCTTCTGTTTGCGGCTTTAAAAGGCTGCGGAAACACCTTTGGAGCTGGCTTTGTAACAGAGCATGACTTCAGTCGCGCCCATCATGACAATAAGATCAAGGTTTGTCTCAGCCCCTGAGGAATGTTTCTCCGGGTTTTAACCTTACCAGAACTCGCCCCGCAGCCAATTGAGCCACTCGAGGGAACTGATCGAAAGATCACTCGCCTAGCACCCTGAGCCGCGCCGGCATGTGGTCAGTCGCCAGCTCATGGCCACATTGAGTACAGAACTGGTCGCTGCCGCGCACCGTGCGGAAGCAGTTTCCGCAGCTGGCGCTCAAACGGTAATCGCACTGCGGGCAAAAATGGAAATCGCTCTGCACATGCGTCGAACAGGCCGCGCAACGCGAAACCTCCGGAGCTCTCAGCAGGAAATAAAGCACTGCGCCAATGCCGCCCGGCAACACGAAGCAGATCGCGATCCAGAACCGCGAGCTCATCGCCCGGCGCGGCGCATCTTTGCTCACGTAGCCCACCATCAAAAAGTAGAGCGAAACCAGCAATCCCCAGGAAAGGTCGAAGTAGATGCGCAGGCCGAGCGGCATCTTGTGCCGCCCTTCGGGCAGGATGAACCAGAAGTAGTACTCGACCAGCGCAAAGGCCACGATCGCGGTCACCACTGACCAGACCGGAATCAGTCGCTCGTCTTCGTTCACGGCAATCGATTGTGGTTCGCGCATGGTTAATTCCGTTTCCCGGGGCTCGGTGAGAGTAAAACAAAGCTTACCCTACATGGGATGGACGGGAAAGAGAAAAGGGAAGTTGCCCTTCATGGCGCAAAGAATTTTTTTTGAGGATTTGAGGCCGACCGGTTCAGGAGCGGTTGCGGACCCACCCGGCCAGCAGCGCGCAGGCGACCAGGGCCGGGCACAGAACGCACACCCACAGCGCAAACTGGCTGGTCAGCTCGCCCAGAAGTTCATCCGCTATCAGGCTGTCAGCCGCCGACCACACCAGCGGCCCTAAGCCCAGCACCACTAGCAGAAGCGCGGCCAAGGCCACGGCCCGGATGCGCCGCCGCCCGGCCTTCTGCTCCTGCATCACCCCATGCGAAGCGCTTACCACCCGCCGCGTCCGGTAGGCCAAAAGACCATCCCTGCTTGCCTGCGTCCCTGCAAGCGCAGAAAGCAGGTCGCAGTCAGCGCCCACGCCAGCATGGGCGCTGGAATGAACCTCGCTGGCCGCGGGCCCGGTCGCCGTGAAAGCACTCTTCACACCACCTCCTGGCGGCGCAGAGTGCTGCGCTCCAGCTTTGGCTTGATCGCGGCTAGTCCCCGGTAAAGTCTTGATTTCACCGTAGAAAGAGGCGCCCGCGTGACTTTGGCGATCTCTTCGAGCGACAACTCCTCATGGAAGCGCAATACCAGCACTTCACGATGCAGCGTGTCCAGCTGCAGCAGCGATGCCGCAATCCGTTGCCGATCTTCGAGGTTTGAAAACCGGTCGAAGGGTGTCGGCTCGTCGCCCGCTACTTCAAAGCTCATCGGCTTGTCGTCTTCCTTGCCGACTTCAACCAACTCATCCAGGCTCGACATGGTCCGCTTGCGCCGCTGATCGATGACCAGATTGCGCGCAATCGTAAACAACCACGTATCAAACCGCGCCTGACCGTTGAACTGAGCTCCCCGCACCAGCACCCGCATCCAGACCTCTTGGAATAGATCCTCCGCCATCTCGCGATTGCTCGTCAAATACAGCAGATAGCGCAGCAGCCGGTGCTGATAGCGGACAATCAACTCATCCAGCAGGCCGGCGTCCTGACGCTTCAACCCTTGGGCTACGGCTAGGCTCTCCAGCCGTACCTGCTCATCGGCTGCGGTGGCAGAGCCCAGGACAAACGAAGGGCGTGGAAATGCAGCGGAACTCATCGTAGTTATTAGACGACTGACCCGTTCTCGCGGTCTCTGAAAAATTATTTGGATTCAAATACTTCTCCCGACTGGTACCCGTTTTCCCGTCCGGGCCGAGGTTTCAACAGGCTATGGGAAAACTGAACGAAGACCCTCCACGCTCCCTGGCATGGAAGCGGGCATGGCGTTAGTCGTGCCGATAAAGCCAATCAATTCAACGCTGCGCTGCAACCGCTGCCGGCCTCGTGATTGAAACCGGTCGGCTCGTGGTTTGCTTTCGCGCCTCTCAAGTCCTGCCCATGCCCGAATTGCTCAAGAAGCATTCCCCAATCGTGCAGGCGCCCCCATTTCCTGCCACAGCTTCTCCCAGTTCCAGATTCCATTCGCCACCGCAGCAGGCAGTGGAAAGCCAAGCAGATGCGCCAGCATGCACACCTGCCCGCGGTGGTGAGCTTCGTGCATAAGCATGTAGCACAGCATCTCCGGCCCGGCCGGCCGCCCAATGGGCCAGGGTTGGGCCCAGCCGTCTCTCCAGAATTTCTGGATGCGGCCATCGCCTGCGCCCAGCGCTTCAGCCAGCATCTGGGCACATCGCGTCGCGCTCTCCGCCAATCCCGCCCGAGCCTCTTCGGGCGTCGCGCGCGTTCGGCTTAACTGCGCTGGAACTTTCAAATGGGGAGCCGTGAGCCTGATCCACTTTGTCCGCACGTTGTGCATGTGCGTGAAGATGGCTGCAATGGTGCGCAAATTACCTACCCGCTTGGTTCCGTCTGCCCCTCGCGGGCTCAGGGCAAGCTTCGCCTTCCACGCCCCGGGGTCAAGGTGCTCGATCAAAACCTGGTTCATGCGATCGTTGGCCGCAAAGATCCTCCCGGCGGCGTGGCCGAGGTCGACCGAAGCGAATTGCCCAGGCCTGTTCACCGGTTCTGCTCCTCAACCCACTGGACCGAATCGCTCCGCCTCGACTTCCTGCCCAACCGCAGCGCATCCACAACCGCCTTGGCCGCCCGCCGTTCGCGAGCTTCCGCGCCGCGCAGATGAAAAATGCCCAGCAAATGCCTGCGCCTCTGGGCCGCCGTCATGGCCTCCCAGCCTGCCTGCGCCAGCGGCTGGCGCAGAAATACCGTCTTCAGAATCGGCGGCGGGTCCGCCACATCGATCTCGCCCTCCATCGTTAGCAACATCCACTCAGCCGTCTGTTCGGCCCGATTCCGGCGAGATTGATCGCTGTTGGGCTCCATCACCCATTTGCCAACGTCCCGGCGCAACGCCGTGGGAAGCCCATCGAACCACCGCCTGAGCCGCCTGTCGCCCTTCAACGCCTGCGCCAGCTCTGCCGACACAGTCGCCGCCCGCTCCTCAAGATCCGGCTCCAGCCGAATCCGCACCTTCGAACCCACGCGCGCCCCGGTCACTGCCTGCATCTTCCGGTTTACCAGCAGGAAGTGCCCTCCACCGCGATAGGCCATCAGCGAAGTTCGAATCGCAATTCCCTCGATCTCTCCGCATACCCGCGTCCCCTTCAGCACCGTCCAGGTCTTGCGAACGTCAAACGGAACCCGCGCCACCACCCACCCCAGCCCATTGGGGAGCGGCTCCAGCACGGCAGTGAAGGTTTTAGCGCTTCTCGGGCTCATCGCGGTCCAATCTGCCACAGTATGCAAGTTCAAATTGAGCCTGATCAAGGGCAACATCTTGGGCCGGCACCGGGGCCACATCGCTCCGCGAGTTTCCATACCCCAAATCTTCTACACTGTCATTTATGGAAGTGCTGTACGGAGTACACCCGGTCGAAGAGGCTCTCAAGGCCGGCCGGCGCCGTTTTGACCACGTTCTGGTCGCCCGCGAGCGCGAAGACCTTCGCCTGGAGCGCTTGGTCGCCGCCCTTCGCCAGGCCGGCATCCGCGTCCGCCAGGACTCCCGCGACCAGCTCACCCTGATGGCCAAAACCCCTGCTCATCAAGGCATTGTCGCTCTGGTCCGCGCCCAGGAATTGCTATCCATCGAAGACCTCTTCTCCCCCGACCGCCCTGCCGACCAGCACGCAGCAGGTGCCCGCCGCCTGCTGCTCGCCCTGGACGGCGTGGAGGACCCTCAAAACCTCGGCGCCCTGCTCCGCGTGGCCGATGGCGCCGGCGTCGACGGCGTCGTCCTCACCGAGCGGCGCTCGGCGCCTTTAAGTCCGGTGGCAGTGAAGGCGAGCGCAGGAGCAATCGAGCATCTCCGTATCGCCCGCGTCGTCAACCTCGTCCGCGCCCTCGAAGAGCTTAAACGTCAGAACCTATGGATCATCGGCCTCGACGAGCGGGGACAATCCGACTACGACCAGTTCGACTTCACCGGCGACTGCGTCCTCGTCCTCGGCCGTGAAGGCGCCGGCCTCCACGACCTGGTCCGCAAAACCTGTGACCACCTGCTACGCATCCCCATGGCCGGCGGCGTCAGCTCCCTCAACGTCTCGGCCGCCGGCGCCGTGGTGCTCTACGAAGCCTTTCGCCAGCGCCGCCAAGCCGCCGGCGACAAACCCGGTGCTTTCCGAGGCACCGGCCCTGCGTCCAAACCACGCAAACAGAAAGGGCTCGGTTCGTCAACTACCCCGCCCTAAAGGACGAGCTTGTGTGGAAACGCATAAGCGAGGTTGAACAGGGTCAGTGCAGCGGTATCGCACTCCGTAAACAGAAGGTCGTTAAGAAGTACAACACCGGAGAATGCTTCCTCAGTTTTCCGCTCTGTAGGTCTGATTCATGCTGGCGAAAGGTAAAGCGCAGAAGGGGCAGACCGCTGTTCGCAAAGACAGGAGCCTTTTGTTTGCATTCCCGAGGGGAGACGGGTCGAAAGACCCGCGTTACAGGCCCGTGAGGGCACTGATTTTCAGTCCAAGAAAGGAAGTAGCCATGTCCGTTTTCGTGCTCGACAAAAGAAAGAAACCACTGATGCCCTGCTCTGAAAAACGGGCACGGCTGCTTCTTGAAAGGGGCCGCGCTCGGATCCACAAGATGCGGCCCTTCACCATCAGGCTCGTTGACCGCCTCCAGGAGCAGTCACAAATTCAGCCGATCGCTCTCACCCTCGATCCTGGCAGTAAAACCACCGGTATTGCCTTGTCTCGTACAGAAGGGGCTTCCCCGAAAGTCAGGTACCGCATTGAACTCAACCATCTCGGCCAGGCAGTCCGGCTAATTGACTGCTTCGAGGAGCGGTTGCAACTTCAGCTGATTCCACTCACAATCGCCACCTTAATTGCCTTGTCTCGCAGAAGATGGGAAAACCGGAAAGTCCTGTTCCTCATTGAACTCAAGCACCGTGGCCAGGCGATCAGCGACAATCTCACGCAACGCAGCGGCCATCGCGGACGCAGGCGATCCAAACTCCGTTTTCGGCCTAAGCGTTTCGACAACCGGACACGGCCGGAAGGATGGCTGACTCCATCCGTACAGCATCGGATCGATTCCACGATGGCGATAGTTCATCGGCTGAGGAAGTTCGTCCCGGTTTCTTCCATCTCAATGGAACTGGTCCGCTTCGACATGCAGTTGATTCAGAATCCTGAGATCAAAGGCATTGAATACCAGCAGGGTGAACTCGCTGGTTACGAGGTTCGCGAATACCTGCTCGAAAAGTTCCACCGCACCTGCATCTACTGCGATGTGAAGAATGTTCCGCTCCAGATCGAACATCTGGTACCCAAGGCAAAAGGCGGAAGCAACCGTATCAGCAACCTCGGTATAGCCTGCGGACCATGTAACCAAAAGAAGGAATCTTCCGACATTCGGAAGTTCGTTAAGGACGGGAAACGTCTGAAGGAGATTCTTGCTACCGCCAAAGCACCCCTCAAGGATGCCGCCGCCGTCAACTCCACCCGATGGGCGCTTAAAGTGGCTCTCAAGTCTACCGGCCTGATGGTAGAAACCGCTACGGGAGGAAGAACCAAGTGGAATCGGACGCGCTTCGGTATTCCGAAGATGCACGCGCTCGACGCGGCTTGTGTTGGCGTCGTGGATTCCGTCTCCGGTTGGGAGAAACCTACCCTCACCATCAAGGCGATGGGACGAGGTTCCTACCAGCGCACTCCGCTGAATACCTTCGGCTTCCCGGCCGGCAAACCAACCCGGTCTAGGAAGGTCTTCGGATTCCAAACAGGAGACTTGGTGAAAGCTGATGTACCGAAAGGCAAGAAGGTTGGCATCCATGTTGGGCGTGTTGCTATCAGGGCAACCGGAAGCTTCAACATCCAGACCGCCAAGGGCACCGTGCAAGGCATTGGCCACAGGCACTGCTCGAT
>DATDLS010000209.1:0-28507 GCA_036519195.1 Occallatibacter sp.
GAAGCGTATGTCTCGAATGCCGATGCGCTGTACGAGGAGTTACTGGGGAAGGGTGCAAAGATCCTGGCACGCCCCGTGAGCCATCCTTGGGGCCTACGCGATTTCAGAGTCATCGATCTTGAGGGCAATCGCATCTCGTTCGCAAAGACATTTGAATGACAATGGCGGGTGGCCCGGGTTTTCAGGCGACGTTTTCCTCCCGAGGCGTAACCGCAGATCTCGAAAGCAGAAAGTGGGGCCACGATGAGAACGGAGTTGCTGCGATTCAATGGCGCTGTCGAGCGGGATCCCGCCATCGATGCGTGGATGAAAGAGCATGCAGGCGAATTGGGAGCCATGGCGCATCAGTGGTTTGAGATGATGCGAAGATGCGGGGACGAAGTCCGGGAGCTTTTGCATGACGGGTGTCCCGTCACGTGTTTGGGAGATGCGCCCTTCGGCTACGTCAATGTATTCACTTCGCATGTCAACCTGGGGTTCTTTCACGGTGCAGCGCTACCGGATCCGGCCCGCTTGTTAGGAGGCAGCGGCAAGTTCATGCGCCATGTCAAGCTGACTGCGGGAACCACCACAGACGTCGCATCGCTCAACAGTCTGATCAAGTCAGCGTATTCGGACATAAAGGCGCGCGTAGAAAATGGCTAGCTCAGAGAGGCGCTCTGCAAGCTCGAGGGCGGATGAGAACTCCATTCAATGAACGAAAATTCGCTATGGAGTGCGAATGCAGCTTGAATCATGACCGGCTTTGCTATTGGCTTCGACTTCGATCTGGCTTTCTCGCCATCAAAACGACATCCTTGTAGCCGTGGCAACAGCTTCACACACGGGTATGTCTCCTGACCGTCTGGGGGTTTGCCGGGATTTATCCCATCGTTTACGATGAACAGATGCCGAATGAGTGACATGCACCGAGGTGAACGATTGAAGTCGCGCCTCCCGAATCGATGGCCAGGATCGGCATTGGACTTTGCGTTGAGAATCACGCGCAGGTTAAGGCGCATACATTATCGTTGCTGCCGCCGTTGAAGAAGATGGAGTCCGATGCAACTTTCTGGAATGCACTACTTTCCTGTGGAGTGGCCTTTCCTGCTGGCCCTGTTTCTTCTCTTCTCATTTCTGGTTGCACTTGTCGAATTCAGGATTTTGCACTATGCGTACGAACGGATGGGGATTTCGCCGCGGAGTGCAATGTGGATTCTCTTGTTCACGCTTCTGGGCAGTTCCATCAACATTCCGTTGGTCGAGTTTCCGCCGGAGAAGGTGATTTCAGGGACGGTGGTGCACCACCACGGGATGCGGTATGTGGTGCCGGTCGTGCATCATTGGCCGGCGACGGTTTTGGCGATCAACGTGGGCGGAGCGCTTATCCCGATCATGCTGTCGCTGTATCTGGCGCTCAAGAACCGGCTTGTGATGAAGTCTGCGCTTGCCGTGGCAGCTGTGGCGCTCGTAACTCACCATCTCGCGCAGCCGGTACGCGGAGTCGGAATCACGCTTCCGATCTTCATTCCTCCGATTGTCGCCGTGCTCTGCGCGCTGATGTTGTCCTGGCCGCAAGCCGGACCGCTCGCCTACGTTGGGGGAAGCATGGGCACGCTCATCGGCGCAGACCTGATGAATTTGGGCAAGATTCAGGGGCTGGGCGCACCGGTTGCATCGATTGGCGGGGCGGGGACGTTTGACGGAGTGTTTCTGGTCGGGATCGTGGCGGTCCTGCTGGCTTCGTTGATGCAGCCGGCCGCAGGGCGGGCTGTATGGCCACAAAGTGCGCGCAAGCCCCAGTTTTAGCTATGGGAAATCGTTTAGGACTCCCCCTCCGACCAAGTCGGGCGGAGGGGATGAAAGGCACACGCGTCAACCGTCCGAGCGAAGGACGAACTCCGCAGGAGACCAGAAGAATGCTGGTCAAAATGGTACATCGAGCCAAGCCACTTCCTGATTTGATGCCTCGCTTAATAAGCGCCTTAATGGTTAATTCCCGGGATTCCTGCCGCCCCTTGAGTGACCACTCGCCTTAGCCGGGTTCACCGCATCCGATCGCAAGGGCGCCTCAGCCGCGTCATGACAATTGTGAATCAGCTGCGATGATCTTCGGGCCAGGAATGACGTGGAAAACGCCGCATCAAATCGCGCCGCACCTGCGGATAGAGCCTTGTCCAGAATCCGGCGAGATCCGTCGTGGTTTGAACCGGTTGCCTATTGGGCGCAAGAAGTTGAAGAACGACCGGAACTCTTTGCCGACCAAGCCGTGGCGTCTCATCCATTCCGAAAAAGTCCTGAAGTCGTGAGGCGATCCACGGAGTCTTGCCGGAGTGGTAATGGATCTTCACCTGGCGGCCGCTTTTAAGTCGCAGTGTACGAGGCGCATCCTCGCGGAGGCTGTGGCAATCGAACCGCTGTTCAAGCCATGAGATGAAGTTTTTCCCCGCACTCTTCAGTTCCGCGAAGCTCCTGTATCCATGGCAGAATTCCTTGAAACTGCTCCCGACTTCCAGCGTTTCAAGACCGGCGAACTCCAGGCGTCCTCGAAGCTCTTCGAGCATTGCCTCGTCCACAAAGCGCCCAATTCCCACGTCTAGGGCTCTCTCTGTAAGCAGGTCAGTGACGGCGTCCGACGCGGGCGCCCCGCCGATGGATTCATGCAGGTTTAACCTCCCATAGACGAGCCGGCTAACCGAGTCCACACGTTCTGCCTGCCGATTCCACATGACCACGGTTTCTTCCCGCACACGTTCCGGAAAGTGATCGAGCAGCCACTCAGGCTCGATGCGAGCGAAGAGTCTAATCTGCGGCAGTGGCTTCTCTTTGCGATCCTCCGCATCAAGGGCCACGAGAAGAGGAAAGGACGGCGCATTGCCTACGATCTCCGCAGCAGTGCCATTCGACAGCATCACCTGATTGGCGCTCTTGCGCAGTGCTACCCGATCCGGGAAACCCATGAGCACAGATCGAAGCAATGCGTCCTCATCTTGCTTCAGTGGCTTAGAAGGCCTGACGAGCCTGAGAAGGTGCCGCAGCTGCTGTTGCGCTGAATCACCGAGTGGTTCATCAATTGCCGCCAGCAGTTCGTTGTGCTCCAGGCGCTCGCCCGAACCAATCAGTGCCGCACTAATGCACGCCGCGCGGCCCACACCGCGGTCACACGCTACCGCAATCATCCGTGACAAGCGCGGGTGCAGCGGAAGGCGCATAAGCTTTTGGGCATCTTCATCGGTCGTCACCAATAGTTCAAGCAGATTCTGAGCAGTCTTGATAGCCATTTCAGGTGGGATATCGAGCCACTCGATCTCGCCGGGGTTTCGAATGCCCATGGCGCGTAACGCAAGACAGAGTTGCGCCAGGTCGCTGCGCAGAATCTCCGGCAGGTCATACTCTGTTCGAGTCTGGTAGTCCATCTGCGAATAGAGACGAATCACGCGTCCGGGGCCGGTCCGGGAGGCGCGTCCCGCCCGCTGCCGCGCCGAAGCCTTGCTGATGCGCCCAATATGCAGGGTCGGTAATCCTGTCCATGGTGAGAAGGTCGCCATGCGCCCCAGACCGCTGTCAACCACCGTCGTTATCCCGTCGATCGTGATCGAACTCTCGGCGACATTCGTCGATAAAATCAATTTCGGTTTGGAGGCCGGCGCTATAGCGCGATCCTGCTCCGAGGCAGGAAGATCGCCATGCAGGGTCATCAGGACACGGTTGCATCTGTGCACCAACTGTTCGCAGGCTCTGGCGGCGCGACGAATCTCCGCTGCTCCGGGCAGAAAGACGAGAGTGTCCCCCCTCTGGTCGTGCTCGAAGACCCGTTCCAATGCGGCTCGCACCTGATCATGCAGAGGAGCGGACGAATACAGCGTATGCTCAACGGTTAAATCAAACAGTCTGCCCGTCGAGCGCAGAACCGGACAATCGCCGAGGAACTTCGACACCGGAGCCGCATCCAGTGTGCCCGACATCACGATGATGCGGAGACCCGGCCGTATCAATTGCTGGCGTTTCAGGAGTGCCAACGCGAGATCGCTCTCCAAGTGACGCTCGTGAAACTCATCGAGAACGACGGCGTCGACGCCATCCAACTTCGGATCGGAGAGGAGCCGGCGCGTCAGCACGCCCTCGGTGAGGAAATGCAATCGCGTATCCGGGCCGGCGACTCGTTCAAACCGTACCTGGTACCCAACCGTCTGTCCGAGGTCTTCGCCTAATTCCCAGGCTACGCGCATGGCGGCCAGACGCGCTGCAATCCGCCGCGGTTCGAGTACCAGTACGTGTCCGTTCACCGCGCCCAGCAAGGCTGCGGGAATGCGAGTCGTCTTTCCAGCACCAGGCTCGGCTTCGATCACGAGATTTGAAGTCTGCTTCAGAGAAGCAAGAATATCCGGGACCAGGGCGTCCACGGGAAGAGGGGATTGTCGGCGCACACTTATTATCCAATCGCATGACTGGGAGTCAGTCAACTTCCTGAATGTTTTCACTCGGGCAGAGGCACCCCCGATCCATGAGCATCACTCAACCAGCTAACAGAGCAGGAGCGCCCCAAAACCTCCGGAGACTCCTCTAACAAACCATGCTATCGCCACGGGCTGATCAGCCCCGACTGTTCGATTTGCAATGATCGTGCTCCATATGAGCGCCCCTCGCGCAATATCCTCGTATAGTGCACAATGAAAAACAGGTCAGTAGAGGAAACGGCCAATGAGAACCCTGGGCAAGCTGATCATATTCGGGGCGGTTGTCTTCGCGGACCTGCAGACGCTATGGCCCAGCATTGCTACTCGAACCGCAACGGCCGAAGTGCAACCGCCTCCTGAGATGCGGCACATCTTCGAGAAAGGCTGCTACAGCTGTCATTCGGATGAACGGCAACTGGCTCGGTTTGACGAGATCGTACCGGGCTGCTGGCTCGTCCGGCATGATGTTCTTACGGCACAAAGGCACCTGGACCTTTCCGCTTCTGGGAATGCAACCGAATCTATGTCTTTCCCGGTGCCGGACTCCGGAAAGATCAGCCGGATGCAGCCGGTTCTGGTCAGCGGTCGGCTTTCATCCTCGGTCTGACACCGGCAACGCTACCTTGCAGTCTTTCGTACCGAACAACAAACTCTTGATACTCTGAGACATCTTCTGAGCAGGGATATGAGAGCATCTGAGGTCAACATAAGGGGAGGATGACTATGACACAGGATGACAGCAACGGTTTGATAATGCGGAGAAGCCGGCACTCCGTGGACGAGACGGTTGGGTCTCTAAAAGCAACGCTGGACGCGAAAGAAATAAAGCTCTTTGCCATGATCGATCACAGTGGTGAAGCCGCGAAGGTGGGGATGACAATGCCGCCGACCAAGCTGCTGATCTTCGGAGACCCAAAGGCGGGAACGCCTCTCATGCTCGCGTCCCCAGGCAGCGCGATTGACCTTCCGCTCAAGGTGCTTGTTCGGCAGGACCAAGATGGTAGCGTCACGATCGCTTACAACAGTCCTGCCTACCTGGGAGCACGGCATGGGCTACCAGAGGAACTGCTGAAGAATATTGCGGGCATCGAGGCACTGGTCAACAAGGCAGCCGAGTAAGCTTCAAAGGAAATTAGCCACCATGAGGAAGGTTGCAGACGAGATTCCCGCCTACACCTACGGGACCGCTGACGTCACCGCCTCGCCAGTCTCGCTGGACGAGTTGGAGAAGCTGAAGGTCTCCGCGAGATTCACGGTAGAAGACGAGCAGTTCCTTCGTTTGGCGGGGCAGGTGCTAGCCGGCCAGACAAACCAGATTGTGGCCCACTGGCGGAGCGGGATCATCGCCAGCATTCCCAATCTCGCCAGGCACTCGCGCACCCCCGAGGGAGACGCCATCCCCGAGTACCTCGCGCAGAGCAATCTTCGCTTCGAGCAATGGATTCTGGACACCTGTTTCCGTCCGTATGACCAGGATTGGCTCAACTACCAGCAGGAGATCGCCTTGCGACACACGAGTCTTAAAAAGAACCAGGCCGATGGCGTCAGGTCAACGGCATATGTTCCGTTCCGCGATATCGTCGCGTTCGTCGCAGTGATGAACGACACCATCAAGCCGTACCTGGCTGCCAAAGGAAACACAGAGGAAGAGGTCGAGGGGATGCATCTCGCCTGGTGCAAGTCGCTGCAGATGCAAATCGCGCTCTGGTCCAAGCCTTATCTCGACCTCGCGAAGACCGGCAATGAGTGGTAGCGGATGCCTGGCCCCTTAACTTGCCTCGCCGATCTGTTGTGCCGCCACCCAGGCCATCGGTGGCATGCCGAGGTGCAGAGAAAAAGAGCGAGACAAGCGACCGGCACTTGCATAGCCGACGGACGGCACAATCATCTTGACCGGCACGCCTTTCTTTTGGCGGCTCTATGGCAGAATTCGTGGGTAAAAGAGAGGACAACGGATGAAGCCGCTGCGAGGATAAGTACAAAAGCAATCGTCGGGGCCCCTGCGCGGGGAAATGCAGCAGGTAGGTCGGAATGTAGTGAAGTGCTTCCAAACAAGGACAAAATGACCAACTGCTATCGTCGACCGGCACTATTCCGCTTCGTTGAACACGTACTCATGCTGGGCATCGCGGAGTGTGAGAGTCCGCTTCCCGGCACGGTCGCCAACAACAAATTCAAATCCATCGTTGGTGGGATCGATTGAGATCAGAGAGATCGTGCCATCATCGTTCTTCCGCGACGCTACCGTACTCTTCCATTCGCCAAAGTCAAAGGTGGTTACGCCATCGTTGCCGAGAACGTCAATTTGCCCCAGTTCCTTGCTCACGTAGCGCTTGGCCAGTCTGGCTACAACCGCTGGATCCGCGGGCACCAACAGCCGCTCGCGATCCTTCGCCAGCGACGCTTTGTAATTCGCCGCAGAAGCCGCCAGGTCGCCAACCGCTTCCGGTTTGCCGTCGAAGAGCAACTCCAGCAAGCGCCGGCTGAATGCTCCCTCGATAAATTCGCCGGTATCGGAGTTGGTCAGGATGACAGCTCCGACTCCCGAGTCCGGCAACAGGAAGAAGCTGGTCTTGAAACCCGCCAAGCTGCCCCCGTGGCTCACCACGGGCACCCCGTACTTGCGGTCTACAAGCAGGCCCATGCCATAGGTCGCCGTCTCGCCCACCCGAACCTGCGGAGCTCGCCGCATCAGCAAATTCTCCTGTGAAACCAGTTGCGTGCCGTCAGGCAGCCTTCCCAGGGTCAGCTCAAGTTGCACATAGCGACTGAAATCGTGCGCTGATGTCCAAACTCCGCCGGCTGGTCGTGCCGGAATAATGGAGTAATTGAAAGCCATGCTGGCCACCGTGGGCTTGCCGTCCACATCGTCTCCGTGCGGACTGGCGTGATTTCCTGCAAGTGCGCTTGCAAAATCGAATGTCGTCGAAGTCATGCCCAGCGGACTAAAGATCATTTCCCGCATGGCCTTGTCGTAAGCGTCGCCAAGCTCCATATCCGGATAGACAATGTGGGCTCCAATGAATCCTGCCGCTGATGCCATCAAGTTACTGTACTGGAATACCTCGCCGAATTTGCTCGTAGGCTGCATCGTTCCGAGCATCGTGAATACCTTCTCGGGCGCAGAATTCTTGAAATTGAATATCCATTCCATGTCCTGGCGCGGCATCCCCGTGCATGCACAGATGAGATTCTTGACAAGTACCTTGTTCGTCGTATCAGGATCTCCGAGTTTGAACTGTGGGTAGGCTTCGATGGCCGGCTCGTCCCATCTCAACTTCCTTTCGTCCACCAGTTTCGCCAGCAGAAGCGTCGTCATCCCCTTGGTGTTCGAAGCCGCCATGAACAGGGTGTTCTCGTCCACCGGATCAGGTTTGCCTAATTCCCGCACCCCGAATCCCCGCTCATAGATCACCTTGCCGTTTTCAATCAGCGCCATCGAAGCACCAGGCACTCCCAACTGCTTCATGGCGCTCTCAACGAAATCATTTAATTGCTCGATGCGCTCCTTATCCAGCGGATGCGCCTTCAGGCCGGCAAACGACTCCCTGCTGTAGCCCTTGGGACGCAGGCTTTCGAGGATCGTTCCGATCGGGGCTGCACGCTTCTCGGTCGTAGCCTGGCTGCCGTCGAGGATGAATACAGTCCACGCAGTGCCGGCACGCTGAGCAATTGCAACCACCACGGTTTTCTCGTTGGGAGAAGTCTCGTAATCGAAGACCTTCCGTTCATCCCAACCTTCACGCGGGGGACGTGGCGCAACAAGTTTGACAGGCCGTTTGGAGTCAGGTTTGTACAGAGCCCAAGCTGCGGCGACCGCCGATTGGGCGTCGTTTGCCCGCGTATCGAAGATGACTATGTGCGCGTCGCCTTCCGGCGGGGTAAGCAGAACCAGATTTTTGCCGCTGAGGATCGACCAGCCAGCGGGAACGGTGAACGTGGCGCCGCCCGGCGTCAGGCGCTGCGAGTCCGAGGAAACCAACTCCGGCGAAGAATTCGCTGTGATCGATTTTGGCAACGCAGATGATGCAGATTGTGCCTCGGCGCTCGAGATAAAAGCGCCCAAAATTGCTGCTGCAGCGACAATTCGACCGATCAACATGCAGTGCCTCCAAAGGGACGATGAAGAGCTTGAAAGCGAGTGTACGAAAGCCCGAGGGAGTTGTAAACTCCAGAATTGGCAGGCCGCTCAGAGGGCAACCCCGCATTTCAAATCCGCCTGAATACCGCAAAAAAGATCGGGCTAGCCGAACGGCTCGGCCCTTATAGCCAGGAGATTCTCACCATGGTCTATGCCCACTGCCGCCATTTCCGCAGCCTTAACCACATGCCGAAGTGGTTTGAGCGCACGGAGCTGAACTTGATGCTCGATCTCGATGGCTTAACCGAGAAACGAGTCATGAACGCGTTGGATCATTTGGAAGATTTGGACGCCGAGGCCTTCCAGCGGGGGATGTTTCAAGAGCTCTGTCGACTTTACCGGCTCCGTCCTTAGGGAGTGATCTGCGTTATCACGAATACCTATTTTATGGCCGCAACGGTCCTATGGGTAAGCTCGGACACGATCGGGGGGGCAAGGGCAGCCGTATCCCGACCGCAACCGGATGACTGTAATGCCGCATGCGGCGTTAGAGCCGGAAGGCGTCCCTCTAGTGGAGGGCAGCAACGCTGATCTGACAGCGAATGCACCGATTGCCGGGAAGGTTTTTGAGCTCTTGTTCTGCCGCGGTTTTGATGCGCGAAGCCTCGACATGCTCTCCCGCTTGATCCAGTTCCTGTGAATAAGCGAGTTCTGCAGCAAGATACTTAGGGTCGGTCGCACTCGCTGTTTTTTCAAGAATTTTGAGGCCTTTACGCATATTGTCGAGTGCTATTGCATGCTGCCCGGTCTGCGCATAGCTTCTCCCCAGAAGCATATAGCCCCATCCGGTTAACAGGTGCTGCTGACCGTGCTGCCTGGTCCACAATTCTACGGCACGCGCATAGCTGGAAATTGCTGTCGCATTGTCGTTGGCAAGTTGTGCGATCCATCCCTGTGTCGATGCGATCGTGGCGAAAAAGTCGTCGTCAAGAGTGCTTGTCTGTTTCCCTTCCAGGAGCGCGGCGGACAGAAATTTTTGGCTCTTACGCCGCTGACCTTGATTGAGTTCCAGATTTGCCAGCGTCACATCCGATCGTGAGATCGCGGCATGGTCCTGAAGCTTTTTACATATGGCGAGTACATGCCTCTCCATTGACATTGCAAGCTCAGGGTGGCCCATATCCAGATAGAGCCGCGCAAAGTTGTCCAAGGCAGCAGCGTAGTCCTTCGCATCGGCCCGCTCCTGAGAGAGCACATACACCGCCCTCTCGTATTCTCTCTTTGCCCCAGGCAGGTCGCCGCTCTGATGATAGGCGATACCCAGAATAAGCTGTGCTCGGCCTAATTGGTCTCCTCTGAGGGTATCTGTGTTTATCAAATGCGAAGCCGGTTGAATCACATCCGCGAATCGGCCTTGCTGCTCCAGGATTGACAGCCGATTGAGCTGTTGCTCGGAACTCTGTTGCGCGAGAGGACTCGAATAAGCAGCGCTGATCATTAACAGAAACAGACAGAGACGCTTCATATCGTGAAAACCTCCGATGGCCCGGACAGCTGCTTTTCCTTTGCCCAGCGACGACGGCAAAGTGCGCCGGAGAACGGAGCAGCATTCCTTTATAGATTATCTACAATAGTATTTGTAGATAGTCAAGGCATGCATGCTTAAACCTGATGCAGGATGTTTGCACGACCTAAGCAGGATCTTTAAATTGTCGACCCTCCATCGAAAAACAGCTCTGCGCGAGAATCTGTAAGAGCCCCATTTTTGCTGGGGACCGAAGAAGCGAGGGTGCAGGTAATGGGTTCATTCGAATGCGGCAGAACTTCGCCAGGAGCAATGCTGACAGGCTGCTCATGGAGATTCCAGGTCGGATTGAAAGGCTAGAGATGGACTGGCGAAGCGCTCGAATTGCGCCCTTCGTTCGAGGTCGCTCCCTCTTCCGGTTACTTCGAATACTCTCAATAGGGGTAAGGACCGATGCCCTTCCCGGCCGCCGGCTTGGAATGAGACATATAATCAATCTTCATAAAATGAGACGGTTGCAATCAGTTTCGAGCGTTGAACCCTTGAATACGCAAGGTCTTCCAACAGCCCTTCGATTTTGCCCCTCGGCGGGTGTCTCGCCATCGCCCAACCGCAGCGGACCACATCGCTTCATCCCCCTTGGGACCGGAAGCCAAGAAAAGCCGCGTAACATGCTCTTTTTATCGGATTCTCGTCAAGGGCCGAAAAAAGATTGCCCTCAGTCTTGACTATCTACAATGACTTATTGTAGATAATCTACTATGGGAAAGCCAAGCGATCTCGTTCAGGGAACTCTGAACCTTTTGATTCTAAAAACCCTCTCATTAGAGCCCAAACACGGCTGGGCCATTGCCAAGCGCATTCAGCAGATCTCCGGAGAGGTTCTGCAGGTACAGCAGGGATCGCTGTACCCGGCTCTCTATCGACTGGAACAGCAGGGTTGGATCAAGACCAAGTGGGCGGAGAGCGAAACCGGTCGAGAAACGAAGTTCTATTCACTGACTGCTGCAGGGCGAAAACAACTGGAGCGAGAGACTGAGAATTGGAAACGGCTTTCCGGAGCAGTCAATCTGGTCGTTGAAGAAGTCTGAAGAGGGATTGCTG
Source organism: Occallatibacter sp. (assembly GCA_036519195.1). GTDB lineage: Bacteria > Acidobacteriota > Terriglobia > Terriglobales > Acidobacteriaceae > Telmatobacter. The sequence goes on from DATDLS010000209.1 coordinate 11,147, forward strand.
ATGCGCGCTTTCGATAAATTAAGGCTGCGCCTCGCGACGTTCTTTCATCCGGGGCGCGAGGCCAAGCGGCTGGAAGCTGAGCTTCAATTTCATCTTGAGAATCAGATAACAGAAAACATCTCAATGGGCATGACCCCAGAAGACGCGCGACATGCGGCCATGCGTCAATTCGGAAATGCCACCGTTTTTCGCGAGCAGGTGCGCGAGATGTGGTCGCTAGCCTGGCTCGAAAATCTGTCGCAAGATACACATTACGCACTGCGTCGACTGTGGCAGTCTCCCGGGTTCATGCTGGTAACAGTTCTAACGCTGACACTCGGCATAGGCGCGAATACGGCGATCTTTACACTGATGAATGCGCTCTTGCTGCAGAGCCTTCCCGTGGCCGATCCAGGGAGGCTGACGCGCATCGCAATGAGCTCGGATCTTCCGAATGCAGACCGTTACGGTGGGCCATTGAATTTCACCATGATTCAATCCATCGAGCGGAATGCGCACTCTTTTTCCGGAATCTTCGGATGGTGCGACTACGGTGCCGATCTTAAAGAAGGGGGTTCCCAGCAAAGTTATCCGGGAGCGATCGTAAGCGGGAATGCCTTCGACGTGCTGGGAGTTCACCCTGCAATCGGCCGGATGCTCACAGCGGGTGATGATCAGCCAGGAGGGGGAGCCGATGGATGGGCCGTTGTTATCAGCCATCAGTTCTGGATCGAGCATTACAATGCCGCTCCCTCCGTAGTGGGCCGGCACGTCACTTTAAACGGCTACAGCGTGACGATTGTCGGTGTGGCGCCAGCCGATTTTGAAGGTATACTTGTAACCTCGCGGCCAGATTTCTATATGCCTCTGCACTACGAACCGGTGATGCGGCAGCGCCAGAGGGATTCGATGCTTTATAAGCCGGGATATGTCTGGCTGACAACCATGGGGCGGCTGAATCCGAGCGTAACCTTGCGTGCGGCTTCGGCCGAAATGTCGGCTCTCACGCATCGGATAGTTGAAGAGACGCTTCCTGCGGATATGCGAAGCCAGACGGGAATGAGCCATCTACGCTTCGTGGCCTTTCCTGGACGCTCCGGTTGGAGTTGGATGCGCTTGCGGTATACCCAGCCGCTTGTGTTCATTCAACTGCTGGTTGCGACCGTTCTACTGATATGTTGCGCTAATCTTGCTGGCATGGGGTTGGTGCGTGCCTCCGCCCGCCAGCACGAATTCGCGCTTCGCATAGCACTGGGAGCCAGGCGTGCGCGAATACTTCGCCAGATACTTGTGGAAAGTCTTCTGCTGGCCATTCCTGGCGCATTGCTTGGTCTTGGGTTCGCCTGGATCGCGTGCCGCATCCTGCTCCGTCTGCTGGCAAGCGGGCCTGACAAGCTTAGCCAAATGATTTCAATTCATCCGGACATCAAGGTGCTCGCCATAACTGGCGTTTGCGCCGTTCTTTGCGCGGTGCTCTCTGGCATCGCTCCAGCATGGATCGCTAGCCGGACCGCTCCGGAACTGGCCCTGAGGCGGGCGGCGAAGGGCGCTTCAGGCGGAGAAAATGGCAAACTACGCCAAGGCTTTGTCTGCGTCCAGATCGCACTGTCGCTCGCCCTGGTTGTGGTGGCGGGCCTGCTCAGCACAACCTTGATCCATTTGCGCTTGGGCAGTACAGGATTTCGGATAGCGGGTGTCTCCACCGTCATGATCGACCTCCGCCTTCTCGCGGAGCGGGGCCCCGCACTCACGCATATCTACTGGCGGCTGGCGGCGCGTCTGGAACAGATGCCGGGCGTGCAGGGAGTCGGCCTGGTCAACATCCCGCCGCTTTCCGGATATGGGTATACGCCCATCAGCGTTGTCGACAGTAAAACGCATAGCGGGGAAACGAAGCAGACGCTTGGTTTCAACGAGGTTGGAGAGCATTTCTTCTCTACGATTGGAGTGCCCATCCTCGACGGCCGTGATTTTAAGAATGCTGATTCAGACACCAATACCTGCATCGTGAGCCAGTCTGCTGCTGCGAAACTGTTTCCCCACTCACCTGCAATCGGAGCCACCCTGCGGCAATATCAACTCTCCGGAGATTCGGGCAAGAGGTCAACCAATGAATGCCAGGTGATCGGTGTAGTCGGAGACGCAAAACTTCAGGATCTGCACAGGCTACCTCTGCCAACCGTATACCGTCCTATCGCACAGGATATGGCCAATCAGGGCCTGATGAATTTTGTGATTTATGCACGATCTTTCACCGAGGCCAAAGACGCATATCGCAGAACGCTGCAAGAGATCGTTCCGGGGAGTCCCGAACTCGACATGATTCCTATCACCGTGCAGATGGACAACTCGGTCTCAATTGAGCGACTTCTTGCTTCTCTCTCCGGCTTTTTCGCCGGCTTAGCCTTGCTGCTGAGTGGAATCGGCGTTTATAGCCTTGTCGCCTGGAGCGTAACGCGACGCGCGACGGAGTTTGGGATTCGCATGGCTCTTGGTGCCACGCGCCCGCGAATCGTGATCCTGGTTCTTCAGCAAACCGTCAGTCTGATTGGCATCGGTGTAATCACCGGAGGCGTCGGTGGCATCTTTTCTGCACGCGCCATACGCAGCTTTCTCTTTGGAGTGGCTCCTGGCAATCCGATGATCTTTGTTGTCTCGGCCCTGGTCCTGTGCATGATCGCGCTACTTGCCGCGTTGCTGCCCGTACGCAGAGCGATCGCTATCAATTCCGTCGAATCATTGCGGACCGATTAACCGTAGAAAACACAATCGTCGTTTCGCCATGACGAAGCATTCGGCGCAATCCTGGCACTCCACCAACATTTCTGGTCGGCGGAGATGCCGGGGAGACGCTGGCATTATGGGCACCAAGGATTAAAAACGCCAAGCCTTACCGCGGCGGCCAAGGCATCGATATCGCCGGCGAGGACGCGGTCCTGTTGGAGTGGCGGCACGACTTTGCGGACGGCCTCATAGACCTGCTCGACTTCCCTGCTTGATTTGAGCGGGCGGCGAAATTCCAGGCCCTGGGCAGCGCACATCAGTTCAATGGCTATGATGCGCTCGGCGTGCTCGACAATCTGGCGTAACTTGAGAGCGCCGGTCATGCCCATGGAGACGTGGTCCTCCTTTCCGCCGTCGGTGGGAATGGTACCGGTAGAAGAAGGATGCGCCAGCACCTGGCATTCGTTGATGAGCGCTGCAGCCACGATTTGCGCGATCATGAATCCGGAAGAGAGGCCGGGATCCGGCGACAGGAACGCGGGCAGGCCTTCGTTGATGTCCGGATTGAGCAGCCGGTCGATGCGGCGCTCGGTGATGCCGGCCAGATCGGTCAGGCCGATGGCTGCGTAATCGAAGGCATAGGCGAGCGGCGCGCCGTGAAAATTGCCGCCTGAGATCACGTCTCCACCACCGTTGCTGTCCGGGAACACGAGCGGATTGTCGGTAGCCGATCCGGCTTCGACCTCCAGTACGCCGCGTACGTGGTCCAGGAGGCCGCGCACCGCGCCGTGCACCTGGGGCATACAGCGCAGGCAGTAAGCATCCTGCACGCGGGAGTCGTGTTCGCGATGGGCTTCGCGAATCTCAGAGCCCTCAAGGAGGATCAACAGATGCGCAGCTGCGGCGACCTGGCCGGCGTGCGGACGCGCTTCGTGAATGCGTGGGTCGAACGCTGCCGGCGTACCCATGAGGGCTTCGAGCGACATAGCGCCGGAAACATCTGCCAGGCGCGCTACGCGCAGCGCGCGCGCCACGGCCAGCCCACCAACGGCCGTCATGGCCTGGGTGCCGTTGAGCAGCGCCAGGCCTTCCTTTGCAGCCAGAGCCAGCGGACTAAGGTGGGCGCGACGCAAGGCTTCTCCGCCCGCCATCCGCTCTCCTGCGAAGAACGCTTCGCCCTCGCCGATCAGAACCAGGGCCAGGTGGGCGAGAGGCGCCAGGTCTCCGCTTGCGCCGACCGAGCCCTTCTCCGGGATGACCGGGTGTACGCCGTTATTCAGCAGGGCAATGAGCAATTCGACCAGTTGGCGGCGGCAACCGCTGAATCCCTTGGCGAGCACATTGGCGCGCAAAAGCAGCATGGCCCGGGATTCGGCTTCCGACAGTGGCTGGCCCACGCCGCCGGCGTGACTGCGAACGAGGTTGGTCTGCAACTGGGCGAGGCTTCCGGAGGGGATGCGCACGTCAGAGAGTTTGCCGAAGCCGGTGTTCACGCCGTAAACGGTCTCGCCTTGGGCGAGAATCCCCTCGATCAGTTCACGACTTGCGCTAACGCGCTGAAGCGCGGCCTCGGCGATCACTACGGGCCGCGAACTTAGAGCGACCGACTCGATTTCGGGCAGCGTTAACGCTTGCCCGTTCAATACCAATGCTTCCATGAACCCGATGGTAAGCGGACTTCGGCGGAGGGTACAGTCTGAATTGCCGGCAGTTTGGCAAATTGGAGGTGGGATTCACTATCATAGTGCTCTATGGCAATGGATTCAACGGCATTAATGGATATTTGCGGGCGAAAGCTTCTGGATGAACTGCAAGCCAATGCCCGGCTGAGCCTGGCAGAACTCAGCCGGCGCATTGGCTTGTCGCCTACGGCGACGGCTGAGCGGTTAAAGCAAATGGAAGAGATTGGCATCCTGCGCGGCTTTACGGTCGAGATCGACCGCGAAGCGCTGGGACTGGATGTGATGGCCTTCATTCGGATGAGCTGCCCCGGGCAACACTATCACCGCTTTATTGAGTATGTGCAGACTCTTGAGGAGGTGCGTGAATGTCACCATCTGACGGGCGGAGACGACTTTCTGCTGAAGGTGACAACAACCTCCATGGCTGATTTGGAGGCGCTGATTGAGGCTTTGTTACCGTACGGCAACCCGGTGACCAGTCTCGTGCTGTCTACGCCGGTCGAGCGACGAAGATTCGCGGTTACCGGGAGGCTTACCACCGTCACCCGCAAGCAGGCGGCGCGCCGGCGATGATGATCTCTGCCCAATTGCCGACATAGATCGGGATCGGCGCATGGCAATGCTGCTTTGAGGGCTATAGTGATAGTGTTTGCGCTCGCGCGCAATATCCGTTCCCGGAGATTCCAGATTTATGTCCATGAACCGCAGAGATTTCGCCAAGCTTGGAACCCTAAGTTTGGCTGCCCGTTTCGCTCCCGATCTTAACGCTCAGTCCGCGCCAAAGAAAACCCGCTATGCCGTCATCGGACTGGGACGGATCGCGGGACATTTTCTGCCAGCAGCCGGCGCGACCACGAACTCGCAGATTACTGCGCTGGTCAGCGGCCATCGCGACAAGGCCGAGCGCACTGCCTCGCAATATGGCGTGCCTTCGAGCTCAATTTATAACTACGAAAATTTTGACGCGATTGCCCACAACCAGAATGTAGATGCGGTGTACGTAGCCCTGCCCAATTCGATGCATGCCGAGTACACGATCCGGGCGGCCAAGGCGGGCAAGCATGTGCTGTGCGAAAAGCCGATGGCAACGAATGTGGCCGACTGCGAACGGATGATTGCGGCCTGCAGGACGGCCAACGTCAAACTGATGATTGCATACCGCTGCCACTATGAGCCGACCAATTTGAAGGCCATCCGCATGATTCGCGAAGGGGTATTGGGCCAGGTGCAGGCGATCGAAAGTTCCTTCGGATTCAACATCGCTCCCGGCGAGTGGCGGCTGAGCAAGGCCATGGCCGGGGGCGGCCCGCTGTTTGACGTGGGCATCTACTCACTCAATGCGTGCCGGTATTTGACGGGCGAAGAACCGGAGCACATTGCTGCGTATGCCTCCGTGATTGACCGCGACGGGCGTTTCAAAGAAGTGGAAGAGAACCTGGCATGGACGATGCGGTTTCCTTCCGGCATTGTGGCCAGTTGTGCGACCACATACGGCGCAAATATGGAGGGCTATTTCAAGGTCAATGGATCAAAAGGCTGGTTGCAGGTAGATAGGGCATTCGTCTACGAAGGGCTGCATCTGCGAGCTGCGTATCAGGGAACCCAGATCGACGAACTGAACCCGGCGCGCGATCCGGCCCAGTTCCAAGCCGAAGCTGAGCACTTTTCCCATTGTGTGCAGCACAATCTTGAGCCGCAAAGTCCGGGAGAGGAGGGATTAAGAGATCTAAAATACATTACGCAAATTTATCAGTCCGCCGGAATTTCGATCTGACTCGATTTTGTGTCTCTTGCTTTGGAGAGAATGCGGAAACTTGCTTCCTGTCCTCTGAAGCCTTTCTGGCGGAGAAGATCACCGCTGATTCCAACCAAGAGGGCTCTGCTTGGCTTTACTGATCTGGCAAGTCCTGCCGGACGCGCTGATTGCCATCGGATCCGCGATCAATCATTTTTGGCCGCCACTTGCGCTGTCTAGCGGACGCTGCGGGTTCACCGACACGACCCCACGCCGCCTCGAGGTGCTCAGCCAGGATGGGAAGTCTGTCGAATTACGGGCGGCAATCCCAGGTGTGGGAAGATTGCCCGAGGCGGATCTTTTGCCCTTCGATGTGCCGCGGCCTGAGCACTTTTCTCACAATCCCGGACTCAACTGGCGACCAAATGAGTACTTTAGTTCTCTCCGGCCGCAGACTCGCTCTGGGTTCAGGCTCAGTGCGCTGACAAGTGTGCCGGCAGCAGCAATTGCCGAGGCCCTAGCAAACAAAACACTCAAGCGCAGTCCGAGCGAGAGACCTCGTCTAGCTCAATCCCAGAATGGTTTTGTTCTTTTCCGGATCTGCCTCGGCGCCGGCGAAATCATCGAAAGCTCGATCGGTGACGCGGATGATTTTTTCGCGAATAAATTTTGATCCTTCGGCTGCGCCCGCTTCCGGATGCTTGAGGCAGCATTCCCATTCAAGGACGGCCCAGCCCGGGTAGTCGTACTGAGCCATCTTCGAAAATATGGAACTGAAGTCAATCTGTCCATCGCCGAGGGAACGGAACCGGCCAGGCCTGTCGATCCAATCCTGATAGCCGCCATAAACGCCGGAACGCGCGCTCAAGCGGTATTCAGCATCTTTCACGTGAAAGGCGCGAATGCGGTCATGATAGAGGTCGATAAACCCCAGGTAATCCATCTGCTGAAGAATCATGTGGCTCGGATCGTAAAGAATGTTCGCGCGCTTGTGCCCGTCAACGGCGCCCAAGAAGCGTTCAAAGGTGGTTCCATCATGGAGGTCTTCGCCGGGGTGCAGTTCGTAGCAGAGGTCGACGCCGGCTTGGTCGAAGACGTTGAGAATCGGGAGCCAGCGACGGCCGAGTTCCGCGAAGGCTTCATCGATGAGACCCAATGGGCGCTGCGGCCACGGATAGAAAAATGGCCACGCCAACGCACCGGAAAACGTGGCATGCGCGGCGAGTCCCATCCGCTGGCTGGCCTGGGCGGCATAGCGGAGTTGCTCGACCGCCCACGCCTGGCGACCCTTAAAGTCCTGCTTGAGATTTATGGGCGCAAAATCAGCAAAAAGGACATCATAGGATGGATGCGTGGCGACAAGTTGGCCTTGTAAATGAGTGGATAACTCTGTGACGGCAAGCCCGGCCTCGGCGACGATTCCCAGGACTTCCTCGCAGTAGGTTTGGCTTTCCGCCGCACGCTTGAGGTCAAACAGGCGAGCGTCCCAGCTGGGAATTTGCACGCCAACAAATCCCAATTCCGCTGCCCACCGAGCCATCCCTGCAAGAGTGTTGAATGGAGCTACATCGGAAGCGAATTGTGCGAGAAAAATGCCTGGCCCTTTGATCGTTTTCATCTACTGTCTCTCCAAAATCCCTGGACGGTTTAAAAATTGACCCAGCTTTCTGTACGGCTGCTTTCGATGGCGCGCTCGATGAAGCGCATTCCGCGAACACCTGCCTGAATGCCCGGCAGAGTTACCGGCATGGCCTGCGATGGATCCTGCCGCCAGGCGATCAGTCCATCGGCAAACTCGCGGTAGAGCACCGCGAAGGCTTCGATGTATCCTTCGGGATGGCCGCCAGGAAGCCGGGTGACCGCACGCGCATCCCGGCCGAGATAGCCCCCGCCTGCATGACGAATCTCCTCGGGACCATCGAGCCATTTCACGCTGAGGCGATTGGGGTCTTCCTGACGCCATTCGATGGAACCCTTTTCACCATAGACACGCAGGCGGAGGCCGTTGCGCTCGCCGGCGGCAACTTGCGAGGCCATCAAGGTACCGCTCGCGCCCCCTTCGAGTCGCACCAGCGCGTTGCAGTCATCATCAAGACGACGGCCAGGGACAATGGTCGCGAGAGCCGCATGGATGCTGGTTACCTTGAGGCCGGTCACGTATTCGACGAGATGAAATGCATGTGTGCCGATGTCGCCGATGCACCCGCCGGGGCCGTTGAGCGTGGGGTCGGACCGCCAGGCGGCCTGCTTCTGGCCGCTTGCTTCCAGAGGTGCGCTGAGCCAGCCCTGCAGATACTCGACTGCGACTTTGCGAATGGGCCCCAGGGCCCCGGCGGCCGAAAGAGCGCGGGCCTCGCGCACCAGCGAATAACCGGCATAGGTATGGGTCAGCCCGTAGGGCAGCGCAGCTTTGTTGACGACAGACTCCAGTTCAAGCACTTCGTCGTAGGTGGCGGTGGCTGGCTTGTCACTCATCACGGCAAGGCCAGCGCCGAGAGCTGCTTTGGCGACCGGCAGGTGGAGATGATTGGGCGTTGCGATGACAACGAAATCGATGCCGTCTTTTCGCTGCTTCTCGGCTTCGAACATCGCATCGTAGCTCGAGTACGCCCGAGCCGGATCGATTGCAAAACCTGCGCCCGCTGCGCGCGATCGCTCGGCCGATTGCGAGAAGGCTCCGGCGACCAATTCGATCTTCCCGTCCAGTTCCGCCGCGATTTTATGCACAGGACCGATGAATGCTCCGGGGCCGCCGCCGACCATTCCCATACGTAACTTACGACTCACTCGGTTTCCTCCTGAAAATCCGAACCTTCTAGAAGCTTACCAATCTGTGAGCGTTCCATCCAGCTTCCTGTTCACGGGCAAATAGGCCCGTTGATATTCATATCGGGCGGCCAACTTCTCGTCTAATTCGACACCCAGCCCGGGGCCCTCTCCGGGATACATCACTCCGTCCTTGAAGCTGTATTGATGGGGGAATACGGCATCGGTCTCTGCGGTATGCGGCATCAGTTCCTGGATTCCGAAGTTATGGATTGCGACGTCAAAGTGAAGGGCTGCGGCCATGGTCACGGGCGACAGATCCGTAGCTCCGTGGAAGCCCGTGCGCACATGATAGAGTGCGGCGAAGTCGGCGGCCTTTTTCAGAGGTGTAAAGCCGCCGCCGTGCGCGAGCGTCATGCGCAGATAGTCGATCCATTGATTGCGGATCAGATCGTGCGCATCCCAGATGGAGTTGAACACTTCGCCGACGGCAATGGGCGTAGTGGTGTGATCGCGAATGATTTTGAAGCCTTCCTGCAGTTCGGCCGGCGTCGGATCTTCCATCCAGAATAGATGAAAGGGTTCCAGTTCTTTGCCAAGGCGCCCAGCTTCGATCGGGGTGAGGCGATGGTGGCAGTCGTGAAGCAGATCTAGCTTGTGGCCGAATGTTTCGCGGACCCGTGCAAACAGCGTGGGAACGTGACGCAGGTAGAGTTCGCTCGACCACTCATACTCGGAGGGCAATCCGCGCTCGGCCGGCTCATAACGGCCAGGAGTCTTCGCGATTCCGTAGGTAGACCGCAGGCCTGGAATGCCGCTTTGCACGCGTACGGCCTTGAAGCCCTGGTCGATGTGGCGGGCCACGTCTTCAAGAGCGCTCTCGGTATCTTTGCCATTGGCGTGTCCGTAAACCAGGACCCCGTCCCGGCTTTTGCCGCCGAGCAGATTATAGACCGGCGTGTTGAGTGCTTTCCCCTTGATGTCCCACAGGGCAACATCGACGGCTGCGATGGCAGACATGGTGACCGGTCCCCGGCGCCAGTAAGCTCCGCGGTAGAGGTATTGCCAGATATCCTCGGTCTGAAAGGGATCTCGGTTGATCAGGCAGGGGATGAGGTGATCGGTGAGATAACTGGCTACGGCGAACTCGCGCCCGTTGAGGGTGCCATCTCCCAGGCCATAGATGCCTTCGTCGGTTTCTATCTTCAACGTGACAAAATTTCTTCCCGGAGAAGTTATGTTCACGTATGCATTGGTGATCTTCATCGAGGAGCTTCTCCCATGACATTAACGCGCGCGGCGAGAGCTGCGCTACTGGTTTACACCGCTGGAGAGAAACCCTCCGTCGACGACGATGAGCTGGCCGGTAACGAAGGAGGCTGCTGGGGACGCGAGAAAGATGGCAGCGCCGGCCACCTCTTCGGCGTTGCCGAAACGGCCCATGGGCGTGCGCATCAGCAATTCTTCCCCGCGCGGCGTGCCCTGAATAAAGGCCGCGTTCAACGGCGTGGGAAAAATGCCGGGGGCGATGGCGTTTACGTTGACGCCTTTCGGCGCCAGCTCAACGGCCAGGCTGCGGGTGAGTGAGGCGACGGCAGCTTTGCTGGCCGAGTAGGCGGCGACTTCATGAAAGCTGACCAAAGAGGATAGCGATGCGATGTTGATGATGCGCCCATAGCCGGCTGCGACCATGGTGTTGCCGAATATCTGGCAGGCATGGAAGGTTCCATTGAGATTGGTTTCCATAACGCGCTCGAAGTCTGCCTGCTCGAGATCGAGGACGGGTTTCTTGAAGGTGATGCCGGCGGCGTTGACCAGAATGTCCACCTTGCTGAAGCACACAAGGACGGCGTCGTGGAGCGAAGCGATCGAGGTTCGATCGCGAACATCACTGCTTACCCGCAAGCTTCGCCGACCGAGCGTTTCGATCTCCGTGGCGGTGCTTTCGACTTGCTCCAAACGACGTGAACTGGCGACGACATCGGCCCCGGCGGATGCCAGTCCCAGGGCAATGGCGTGGCCGAGGCCCGTGGTGCCGCCAAGCACGACTGCGACCGAGCCGCTCAAATTGAAAAGATCTCTGCTCATCGATACCGATTCGTGGTCATCCGCCTGGCCGGATGCAACGATTGACTCGCTGCCTGAGGCCTCGATTTCCCAATCCCAAAACAGTATCACGAACAGGAGCACGTAAGGCGATTTACTCCTGCGTTGGGGCCGGTGCGCGCAGGCTGGGCCGGGATGCGATAGAGTGTCAAAGGAACGCTAACTTACGACCATGAACCCTCTTGTGATTCCCGACTCTGCCTGCCGCTGGGACTGCCTTTCGCTGGGCGAGGTGATGCTGCGACTCGATCCCGGTGAGAACCGTATTCACACGACCCGCCAGTTTCAGGTCTGGGAGGGCGGCGGGGAGTACAACGTGGTGCGCGGGCTCAGGCGCTGCTTTGGTCTGCGCACCGCGATCGCCACGGCGCTGGCCGACAATCAGGTGGGACGGCTGGTCGAAGACCTGATGCTGCAGGGCGGGGTCGACACTTCCCTGCTGAAATGGGTTCCGTTTGACGGTGTAGGGCGCGAGGTACGCAACGGGCTCAATTTTACCGAACGCGGGTTCGGCGTGCGGGCGGCGGCGGGATGCTCGGATCGCGGCCTGACGGCGGTCAGCCAGCTCAATCCCGGAGACTTTGACTGGGACTCGATTTTTGGCCGGACGAGCGGCGCACGGTGGTTTCATACCGGCGGCATTTTTGCGGCGCTTTCGGCTTCGACGGCGCAGGTGGCCGCCGAGGCAATCGATGCGGCGCATCGGCACGCAACGCCGGTTTCCTATGACCTGAACTATCGCGACAGCCTTTGGAAGTCGATTGGCGGCAAGGCCAAGGCGCGGGAAGTGAATCGGGCGCTGGTCGGCAAGGTGGATTTGCTGCTCGGCAACGAGGAGGATTTTTCCGCTATGCTGGGCGTGGAGCTCAGGGGCGTCTCCGAGGACTTTGCCGAACTTCCGATCGACGCGTATGAGGCAATGCTGCGGGAAGTGGCGGCGCTTTATCCGAACCTGAAGCTGATTGCCAGCACGCTGCGCACAGCCTCGACAGCGAGCCGGAATGCGTGGGGCGCGATGGCGCTCTATGAAGGCAACCTGGTGCATGTTCTGCAGCGCGAGATCGACATTCTTGACCGCGTGGGCGGCGGAGACAGCTTTGCTTCCGGGCTGATTTACGGGCTGCTTGCCGGCCAGCCTGTCGACTGGGCGCTGCGCTGCGGCGTAGCCCACGGAGCCCTGGCAATGACCACTCCGGGAGACACCAGCATGGCAACTCTGGCTGAGGTGGAACGGCTGATCAAAGGCGGGTCGGCGCGGATTTCGCGCTAAGGAGCCCAGCGTGATGGAGGTTCTGATGAAGGAAACCACAGCCGAAACCCTCGAGCGAGTGGGGCTGATTCCGGTTCTGCGGGCGCGCAATGCAGCCCAGGCACATGCCGTCGTGCAGGCCATGCTGGCGGGCGGCGTGACCGTGGTGGAAGTGACCATGACGGTACCGGGAGCGGTCGAGCTGCTGCGCGAGTTGAAACGCGAATACGGCGGCCAGTTGCTCCTGGGCTCAGGTACGGTAACGACTGCGGACCAGGCCGAAGCCACGATCGAAGCAGGCGCAGAATTTGTGGTGAGCCCCAGCTTTCATCCAGACGTGGTTCGGGTGACCAGGGCGCACAAAAAGCTGTCCATCCCCGGCGCGCTGACCCCGACCGAAGTGATCACGGCATGGAATGCCGGGGCGGATTATGTGAAGGTGTTTCCCTGCTCGGCGATGGGCGGAGCCAGCTATTTGAAGTCGCTGCTGGCGCCGTTTCCCGAACTCAAGCTGATTCCCACGGGCGGCGTGACCCACCACACGGCTGCGAGTTTCCTTGAAGCGGGGGCGCGGGCATTGGGAGTGGGGAGCGACCTGGTGAATCTTGCCGCGGTCGACCGGGGACAGCCGGAGGTGATTACGGCTGTAGCGAAGGCTTACCTGAACGTGATCGCCGGGTTTCGCGATGGGACGGACACTCGGTCATGAGCGAACGGGTACCGCCGTTTGGACTCGAAGGTCGGTACGCTCTGGTGACGGGCGGGGCGAGCGGGATCGGCGAGGCCACCGCGAAGGAACTGGCGCGGGCCGGAGCATTCGTTTGGATTGCGGATATTCACCACGCGGCCGCGGAGGCTCTGGCGGCGACCCTGCCGGCGGCTCGCGCGTTGGCCATGGACGTAACGCAGAGGGACTCGATTGGGGCTGCAGTGGCCCAGTTGGAGCGGCTCGACATTCTGGTGAACTGTGCGGGCATTGGGCATGTGGGGTCGATTGAAGTGACGGAGCCGGAAGACTTCGATCGCATTCTCAACGTGAATGTGCGGGCGGTTTACCTGGTGACGCGGGCGTTGATGCCTTTGCTGCTGGCGAACGGAGAAAACGGCGGCCGCGTGGGCGCGATCGTGAATATTGCCTCGGTGGCAGGACTGGTGGGCGTACCGCAGCGGTTTGCTTATTGCACCAGCAAGGGAGCGATTGTGGCCATGACGCGGCAGCTGGCGGTGGATTATCCGAAGATGCTGCGGGTAAACGCAATTTGCCCGGGCACGGTAGAGACTCCGTTTGTGGAAGGATATCTCGAGAAGTTCCACAGCCATAACAAGGAAGAGACACGCGCGCAACTGCGCGCGCGCCACCCCATTGGGCGGCTGGGAAAGCCCGAGGAGATTGCGTCGATGGTGCGCTACCTGGCTTCGGACGAGGCGGCGTTCGTTTCTGGATCGATCTTTACGATTGACGGCGGGTGGACGGCGGCTTAAGCATGCTCACCGCTCGGCAATGTCCCCCGCAGACCTGAACGATTGGGCTGGCGGATGCTCTCCGCCGAACCAGGCCTGGAGGGAGAGGCGGGCGACTGGGAGCCGATGGGCCGCCTGGAGGCCGCCTGAGCCGGCAAGGATGCTGATGAGCTTGGCTGAGGGCTGCCGAGTCGATGATGGCCATGACGAGAAGCGAGCCTGCGGCCTCGGTTCTTCTCTCCCTGCCTTTAAGGCCCGAGCAGGAAGATGGCGGGGAATGGGATGGATGGAATGCACAGTGAATCCTGACCCGACTGGGTGGGCCAACGCGACTGATTGTCCCCTTGAGGGGGCCCTTGCCGGTGCTGCGCACCGACCCTTTTGACGGGCTGCTCTGCCTGCACAGGCCATCAGCGAGCCTTTACGATGGGCGACGGGCGACCCGCAACTGAGCGAATACAGCGAGCCGGTGATCGAGATCTCGCGGCCTCCGGATGAGACGGGCAGTTAACCGCTCGCAGCTAGAGGACACCTTTGAGCCATTTGCCGGTGTGAGACAGCACATTCCCTGCGACTTGTTCGGGGGTGCCCTCGGCGACGATCAGGCCGCCGCCTTCTCCACCTTCGGGCCCAAGATCGATGACCCAGTCAGCGGACTTGATGACGTCGAGGTTGTGCTCGATGACAATGAGGGAGCCGCCGCCGTCGATGAGTTTGCGGAAAGCGGTGAGGAGCTTGGAGACGTCGTCGAAGTGCAGGCCGGTGGTGGGCTCGTCGAGGATGTAGAGCACGCGGCTAGCCTGCGAAGGCTTGGCGGTGGCATTCACCGCGCGGACCTGGGCCAGATGCGCGGCGAGCTTAACGCGCTGGGCTTCGCCGCCGGAGAGCGTGGTGGCGGACTGGCCGAGACGTAGATAGCCGAGCCCGATCTCGTCGAGGACAGCGAGCTTCTCCAACAGCTTGGTCTGGCCGGCGAAGAAACGGAGGGCCTCTTTCACGGTGAGCTGCAGGACATCGTGAATGCTCTTGCCCTTGAACTCTACTTGCAGCACTTTGGCCTGGTAGCGGGTGCCGTTGCAGTCCTCGCAGGGCAGCTCGACATCGGCAAGGAACTGCATTTCTACGGTGACGGTGCCGTCGCCTTCGCAGCTATTGCAGCGGCCGCCAGGGACATTGAAGGAAAAGTGGCCGGGAGTGAGGGAGAGCTTTTTCGCTTCGGGCTGAGAGGCAAACAGCTCGCGGACGAGGTCGAAACCTTTGATGTAGGTGATGGGATTGGAGCGCGGGGTGCGGCCGATTGGAGTCTGATCGACCAGAACCACGTCATTGAGCCGCTCGACGCCAGAGAGGCTTTTGAAGACGCCGGAGGGATCAGAGCCGTCGCTCTGGCCAAGGGCGCGGGCCACGGCGCGATAGAGCACCTGATGCACGAGAGTGGATTTGCCGGAGCCCGACACACCGGTGATGGCCACGAGCAGGCCAAGGGGGATTTCTACGTTCAGGCCATGCAGGTTGTTCGCTACCGCACCGCGCAGTACGAGCTTTTCCTTGCCGGGAACGCGGCGGCGGGTGGGCACGGGAATGGAAATCTGGCCGGAGAGATAGCGGCCGGTGAGCGAGTTGGGATTGGCCTCAATCTCCGCGAGAACGCCTTCGGCGAGGAGTTTGCCGCCAAATTCGCCGGCACCCGGGCCGAGATCGAGCAGGTGGTCGGCGGCGCGGAGCACGTCGGCATCGTGCTCGACGACGAGAATGGTATTGCCCAGGTCGCGCAGCTCTTCGAGGATGTGAATGAGGCGCGCGGTGTCGCGGGTGTGCAGGCCGATGGACGGCTCATCGAGGACATACAAGGCGCCCACGAGGCGCGAACCGAGGGAGGTGGCCAGTTGAATGCGCTGCGCTTCGCCGCCGGAGAGTGTGGAGGCGAGACGGTCGAGGGTGAGGTATTCCAGGCCCACGGCGTCGAGGAAGCTGAGGCGCGCGCGGACTTCTTCGAGAATGGGGCCCGCGATCTCTTCCTGCATCGGGGTCAGTTTTAACTCGGCAAAAAACTCTTTGGCGTGAGCGATGGTCAACGCCGTGGCCTGGCAAATATTTTTGCCATTGATGCGGACACTGCGCGCTTCCGCGCGGAGGCGCTGACCGCGGCAGTCGGGGCACTCAGCATAGCCGCGATACTTGCTGAGCATGACACGGACATGGAGCTTGTACTTCTTGCGCTCCATCTGGGCAAAGAAGGCAAAGACGCCTTCGAAATCCCCCTTCCCGCTGAGAACAATCTCGCGCGCGGCTTCGGGCAGTTCGCGCCAGGGGACATCGAGAGGCACCCCCAAAGCGGGCATATGCTTGCGCAGGTTGGCGCGCCAGGTGACATATTTGGGTCGATTCCAGGGGTCGATGGCACCTTCATCGAGAGTAAGGCCTTTATCTGGAACAACGAGATTGAGATCGAAGTCGACGGTGTTGCCGAACCCCTGGCAGCGAGGGCAGGCGCCGAAGGGATTGTTGAAACTGAACAGGCGCGGTTCGGGCTCCTTGCCGGGACGATGGCAACTTTTGCACTCGTATGCTGCCGAGAAGCGGTGTCTGATACGCTCCGCCATTTCATCGCGCGGAACCTCTTCGAAGATCACTTCACCACCTTCTCGATAGGCGATTTCAGCGGCATCGACGATACGCGCCCGATTCTCAGCATTGACGACAATACGATCGAGCAGTACGAAGACGGGGAGGGTGAAGTCGAGTTCGAGGAGCGATTCGGGAGTGGAGAACTCGACGATTTTTCCTTGCTGATAAAGGCGGTTGAAGCCGCTGGCGCGCAGTTCAGTTAAGCGTGCTTTGAGGGTTTCCGTATGCGGCGAGTTGGGTGCGCTGAGGGCGGGCTTGGCCTTTGCGCCGGCTTTGGTCGCACGTCCTGGGGACTTGGCCGGCGTCTTCGCGATCACCTCCGGTGTGGTGGTTGCTACCGGGAAAAGTGCCTGGAGACGCGTTCCCTCCCTCAGGTCCAGGACGGCTTCGGCGATCTCGTCCATGGAGTCACGTTTCACCAGGCCGTCGCAATAAACGCAATAGACTGTTCCCGAGCGCGCGTACAAGAGACGGAGATAGTCGTAAATTTCAGTTGCCGTGGCCACGGTGGAGCGGGGATTGCGGGTGGTGTTCTTCTGCTTAATGGCAATGGCAGGGGCCAGGCCATCGATCAGATCCACATCCGGCTTTTCAATGCGCTCAAGAAACTGCCGAGCATAGGAGGAAAGCGACTCGACATAACGACGCTGGCCTTCGGCGTAGAT
Organism: Occallatibacter sp.; assembly: GCA_036519195.1. Classification (GTDB taxonomy): domain Bacteria; phylum Acidobacteriota; class Terriglobia; order Terriglobales; family Acidobacteriaceae; genus Telmatobacter. Next base: position 28,142 of record DATDLS010000209.1, read on the forward strand.
GGTATCGAAGGCCAGCGAAGACTTTCCCGACCCGGAGACTCCGCTGACCACAGTGAGCTTGCCATGGGGGATGTCGCAGGAGATGTCTTTGAGATTGTGGGTTCGCGCCCCGCGGATGACGATGGCGTCGATGGCACAGTTCAAATTGGGTAAGCCGAGATCTGATGGGTTCAAGGGGAAGACACCGGGATGAAATTGTACGGGCCGCATCCCTGTGCCCTCAGAAGGGATCAGAGCGCAACCGGCCATTCTTTATTATAGGGTCTCCGGAGGCACACCGCTGCGGGCGCGGCAATACGCGCTGGTTGGAGCTGTCTCACCAGCTGGGCAACACCGATCTCGCGGGGGAAAACCCTATGCCACCAT
>DATDLS010000210.1:0-13411 GCA_036519195.1 Occallatibacter sp.
CTGCTGGGGATTGGCCCAGAAGCCTGTTGCCAATCCTGCAAGATATGCCGCGCCAATGGCGGTGGTTTCTGTCAATTGCGGCCGGACCACAGGCACGCCCAGTATGTCGGCCTGGAACTGCATGAGCAGATCGTTCACAGCTGCTCCCCCATCGACGCGCAAGGCAGCCAGTGGGGTCGTCTCGCTCTCGACGGCCTCGAGCACATCGGCGACCTGGAATGCGATGCTCTCAAGCGCAGCACGGGCGATGTGGCCAGGCTGCGTTTCACGGCGCAAGCCAATCATCATCCCGACGGCCTGCGGATCCCAGTGGGGCGCGCCAAGGCCTACAAACGCGGGCACAAACATCACGCCACCCGAATCCGGCACGCTTGCCGCGAGAGCTTCCACGTCTCCGGAGGAGTGAATCAACCTCAGATTGTCGCGCAGCCACTGCACCACCGCGCCGCCGATAAAAATGCTGCCCTCAAACGCATACTCCAGCCGGTGTTGCGCGCTGGCGGCGAGAGTGGTGATGAGCCGGTTCTTCGAACGCACAAATTCCGTACCAATGTTTTTGAGAAGGAAGCAGCCGGTGCCATACGTATTTTTCGCTTCGCCCGGCTTCCAGCAGAGCTGGCCAAACAGAGCTGCCTGCTGGTCGCCGGCAATGCCCGCAATCGGAATCCCGCTCAGCCCCAGCGACGTTGTCACTTCCCCCACGTTCTGGCTCGACCAGACCACTTCCGGCAGCAGGCTGGCAGGAATGTTGAAGATGCGAAGCAGTTCCGCATGCCACTCGCCCTTCAAAATGCTGTAGAGCAGCGTTCGCGACGCATTGGTGACATCTGTGACGTGGCGACGACCGCTGGTCAGATTCCAGATCAGCCAGCTATCCACGGTGCCAAAGGCCAGCTCACCTCGGTCGGCTCGGGTGCGCGCTTCGGGGACATGATCGAGAATCCAGGCGAGCTTGGTCGCAGAAAAGTAAGGATCCAGGACGAGGCCAGTCTGATTCGAAACGCTCTCGCCGACCCCACTCTGTTCCAGAGTCGCGCAGGCGGCGGCGGTTCGCCGGTCTTGCCAGACAATGGCAGGATGCACGGGCTTGCCGGTAGCTCGATCCCACACAATCACTGTCTCGCGCTGATTGGTGATGCCGATGCCGGCCACATCGCGCGGACGCGCGCCCACTTTGCCCAGCACTTCGACGGCGCAGCTGAACTGGCTGGTGAGAATCTCCATCGGGTCGTGCTCGACCCAGCCGGGCTGCGGGTAGAACTGCTCAAACTCATGTTGCGCCAGGGCGGCGACGGCGCCTGCCTCATCAAAAAGAATTGCGCGGGAGCTGGTTGTTCCCTGGTCGAGTGCGAGAATGTAAGCCATTGGTCGGAACCGCCTTCGGCAACAAGTCAAACACGCAGGGCTGGGGGCGGGCAAGGCGCACAATTTGATGGATCGGCGAAACTGATGAAGCTCGAACAGCAGCCGCACCTGATCGCGCCGAACACGAAAATGCCCCAGATCTTGGGCAAAGAAGCCGCGAAAAGAATGGGGCATCTCTGCGGGGTTCAGCTTGAGTGCGAATCCTTATTCGAGTTCTCCCACGTAGACGCCGAAGGGGCCCAGTTCAATCTGTCCGATCGAGACCGGGTCAGCCGCGCCGGGGGTCTTCAACAGCGTCTTCACTTTGCCGCTGGTATTGGGCACGCTCAGGTTCACCGTCTCGGGCTCGGCGGTGAAGTTGACAGACACAACCACGGCGGGAGCTCCGGGTGATTGGCGCATCCAGCTGAGCACTTTGCTGTTCATGGTGTCGAGCATGATGTTGTCGCCGTAGGCAAAGGCCGCGTTGGTTTTTTTCAGATGGATCAGCGTCTCGTACCAGGTCAACAGCGAATCGGGTTTGCCTTCCTCGTCTTTGACGTTGACCGTGGCGGCGGTCGGCGGCACAGGCAGCCAGGGAGTCCGATCGGCCCCGGTGAATCCGGCATTGGGCGCTCGGTCCCACTGCATCGGCGTGCGCTCGCCATCGCGGCCTTTCTCCTTGGGCCAGCCGGTCAGGCCTACCGGATCCTTCACATCTTCCTTGCGCGTAGGAGGCGTGGTCTTCATGCCGATTTCGTCACCATAGTAGAACAGCGCCGTGCCGCGGCTGGCGAACAGCAGGGTGGAAATTACGCGCTCGATGTCCGTGTCGTGGACCCCGTCACCATAGCGGGCATCCAGGCGCGGGTTGTCGTGATTGTCAAATACCAGCAGCGGAATGTTGCCGTTGATGCCGGTCTCAACGTCGTTCAACTTGGCTCGGAATGCGGCCACGTCCAGCTTGTTGATGAAACCCAGCTGCGTATCCATGGGCAATTGAAACTCGGGCTTGTCGGCCAGCCCGTATTGCTTGGCGAGTTCGGCAATGTTGGGCAGATAGGTTTCGCCGATGAGCACGCGCGCGCCGGGAAACTTGCTGGAATCGAAGGTGTCGATGAAGGCGCGCATCTCCTGCATGACAGAATGGGTGCCGGGAAGGTTGTTGGTGCGCGCGTCGTTCAGCGCAACATCACCGTAGTTGTTGAGATAGGACTTACCATTCTTGTCGAGAAGAATGTCCTCGTCGGCCAAGCTGGGATCTTCATAGAGCGTCGTAATCGCGTCAAAGCGGAATCCACCGACGCCGCGCTTGAGCCAGAAGCCGACGATGTCCTTGAAGGCCTGGTGAATCTTGGGATTGTTCCAGTTTACGTCCGGCTGCTGAATATAGAACTTGTGATAGTAATACTGGCGCGTCTTCTCGTCCCACTCCCAGGCGGAGTGGCCGAAGTCTGACTGCCAGTTATTGGGCGGCTGGCCCTTGTCGGTGGCCGTTTCGCCCTTGCCATCCTGCCACATGTACCAGTCGCGATAGGGATTGGTGCGCGAGGAGCGCGATTGGATGAACCACTCGTGTTTGTCCGAGGTGTGGTTCATCACCATGTCCATGATGACGCGGATGTGGCGCTTATCCGCCTCGGCAACCAGATGATCGAAATCCTTCAGCGTGCCGTACTGCGGATCGATGTTCTTGTAGTCGGAGATGTCATAGCCGAAATCGACCTGCGGCGAAGGATAGACGGGGCTCAGCCAGATAGCGTCGACGCCGAGTGTCTTCAGGTAGTCCAGCCGTTCGGTGATGCCTTTCAGGTCTCCGAAGCCATCGCCGTTCGAGTCCTGGAAACTGCGCGGGTAGATTTCGTAGATGACGGCGTTCTTCCACCAGTTCTGTTCATCGGAAGCGCCTGCGGATCGAGTTTGGGGAGCCTTGGCTTGCGCCCCTGCCGATTGCGCGAAGGCTCCAAGAGACAAAGCTATCGCACAGCTTGTGATGGTCCGGGTCCAGTGCATTGCGGTCTCCTTGATTGCTCTGCTGCTCGTAAATTCGGCGGCAGTGATGACTAGACAAGCTAACATATTTAGGCGGCGTTGGCTCCTCTGCGCCCCTTGGCGAGGCGGCCATGCGAACGCTCGCGGCCGGCATTACTGGATGCGCGCAACCAGCGCTGCAAAGGGCGGTAGTACGACATGATCGAGAGCCATGTGGCTGGCCACTGCGGTTGAACTATAGAGCGGTTCGAGCGTGGAGGCTTTCACGCCGCGACCGGCTGGCTGATAGCTGGCGACCTGCTGCGCGGAACTCATGTTGAGCGCTACCAGTACGGTTTCATCGCCACTGCGGCGCAGGAAGGCGAATACGTTGGGATCGTTTACGTTGACTGCCTGGTACGATCCATCGCGCAGCGCGCGGTCTTCGCGGCGCAGCGACAGCAACTTTTTGTAGGCGTTGAATATCGAGTTCGGATCCCTCCGCTCCGTCTCCACGTTGTATTCCCCGGCTGAGGGCGGAATGGCGAGCCATGGCTTGGCCGCGGTGCTGAAGCCGGCATCGGCCGACGCGTCCCACTGCATGGGCGTGCGCTCGCCGTCGCGGCCCTTTTCCTTGGGCCAGCCGAGTTTGCCGATCGGATCGTGCACGTCTTCAATGCGCGCCGGGTCGGTGGTGCGCATGCCCAACTCCTCGCCGTAATACAATTGCGGAGTGCCGCGCGTGGCCAGCAGCAGGACGGCCATGAGCTTGGCGATCTGATCGTTGTGCTGGCCGTCGCCATAGCGATCCCACTGGCGCCGCTGGTCATGATTGCTGAAGAAGTATTCCGGCTGTCCGTGGGCAGTGTTGTTTTCAATCTCGTCGAAGAGCCTGCGAAACTTGGTTGCGGAAAGCTCGTTCACATCGGCAATCTGGAAGTCCATGGGCAGCTGGACTTCATCGCCGTTGCCATACATGCGCGTGAGGTCGGCAACCGTGGGCTCGTCGGCTTCGGTTATCAGCACCGGGTCGCCGGGATACTTGTCGACTACGCTGCGCACCTCCTTGAGGACATCGTGGACGCCGAGCATGTCGTCGGTGTACTTGTGCTGAATATTGCGATCGCCGTAGGCATTGTGGCCGGGAAGATAAGGATCGTCATGCAGGTTGGGATCTTCAAACAGGCGCGACACGGCGTCAATGCGGAAGCCGGCCGCTCCATGTTGCATCCAGAAGTCGAGCGCGCCTTCCATCGCCTTGTGCACCTCAGGGTTGCGCCAGTTCAGATCGGGTTGTTGCACATAGAAGTAGTGGTAGTAATACTGGCGCGTGGTCTGATCCCATTGCCAGGCGGAATGACCAAACCAGGATTGCCAGTTGTTGGGCGGCTGCCCTTTGTCGCTGGATGTTTCGCCCTTGCCGTCACGCCAGATATACCAGTCGCGCTTGGGATTGGTGCGCGACGAGCGCGATTCCTTGAACCAGGCATGCTGGTCGGAGGTGTGATTGATCACGAAGTCCATGATCACGCGGATGTCGCGCTTGTGGGCTTCAGCAACCAGATGATCGAAATCCTCGATGGATCCGTACACAGGATCGATCGCGGTGTAATCGGAAATGTCATAACCGTAATCGATGCCGGGCGATGGATACATGGGCGTGATCCAGATTGCGTCGATGCCCAGGTCTTTGAGGTAGTCGAGCCGCGACGTAATGCCCTTGATGTCGCCGATGCCGTCGCCGTCGGAATCCTGAAAACTGCGCGGGTAGATTTCGTAGATCACTGCGTGCTGCCACCAGTAGGAGTTGCCTGAGGCAGATGAGGCGGTTGCGGCTTGGGAGCACGAGGATTCTGCTCCCCCGGAAAGCGCCATGGCTCCAATCGACAGAGCTAGAGCGCAGCGTGCGGTGGTGGTGCCGGTCCAGTGCATTGCGGTCTCCTGCTATGTTCTGCTGCTCGTAAATTCGGCAACAGTGTGTTGCAGGTCAAGCTATCACACTCGGGCCGGTGATGGACGCGTTTTAAAGGGCCCCCGGGTCGACCAGGGGAAGAACGGGGCGACGAAGGCTTACTTCGGCACCACAATCGGCCCTCGCACCCGGTAACCCGTTCTCTCGAGCTTAGAGGGCGAGCCGGACTCGTGAGGGATGCTGGGGGGCGTGACACCGGAGATCCATCCAGCTCACCGGAGGAGTCGCTGAGGGCATCGAGGTGGTTACTCGTATCCCACCCCTGCTGGTCGAGGTCGACCGACGGCAGCAGGAGCGCGGTTGACGATTTTCAGGGATTCTGGCCTGGCGCCGGCGGCTGGGCTTGATTGTTCGACTTGTGCCGCAGGCGGTTGAAGTCGATGCCGAAACTGGGGCTTTCGCGGGTGCCGCCAATATTGATTGGGATCTCGGTTCCGACGCCGTCTTTCTTGAAGATGCGGTCGGCGGGTTTCAGCAGCTTGCCGAACACCCCGCCCACCATTTGCGAGACGGTGGCATCGAGCTTGGCGGTGCCGGCAAAGTTCAATGTGCCGCCCTCCACCCCGTAGTCCCCTTTGAGCTCAATGAGCGCGCCGGGAACGGAGTAGGTGAGCGCCGGCAACGCAATCACCCCGCCCCCCATCTGGAAGTCCCCGTCCATGATGGAGCGCGTGGCTTCTGGATCGGCACTCTTCAAGTCGTGAGGACGACCCTGGCCGCGCAGACTGAGGTCGGTGATGCGGCCCTGGATCTTGTCGCTGCTAAAGCGGGCCTGGTCCAGATGGAAATGGCCTTTGAGGGCGAGCCTGCGGTGCACGGGAATGGAGCCGGGCGGAATGTGCAGCGCGGCCTTCATGGTGAGGCCGCCGGTCAACAGAGGGGTGGGCTGGTTGCTGGTGAGGCGAAGAAAATCCTCGATGCGCGCCCTGTCCACATTGACATTCAGCGCGATGTCGTGGCCTCTACCAATTGGTTTGCCGTCCGGGCCGTTGGGATCAACCACGCGCACCACCTGTCCCTGGGCGGTAAAGTGCGAGTGGCCCAGCCTTGCGTCGACCGGCTCCAGCCAGGTGTCGCCGTTGGTGGCGTCTACTTTGGCGTGGAAATGAGTGCGCAAGGGCATGGTGTTGCCAAAGTGAGTGAGGCGAAAATCGGGAGTGTCGGTGTTGCCGTCGACAATCAGGTCGCGCAATGTCCCCTGATAATTTCCCTTTGAAGAGAGAATGCCGGCGATGCCTTTGAAGGTGCTCAGATCGGCGTGGTCAAAGGTGTAGTCGCCGCCGACGGGGCTCTCGCCAGGATCCGAATTCATCCATGGGCCAATGGTTCCGGTGGAGTGGATCTGGCCAACCGGCTTGGGATTGGTCAGCTCTGCCTCAAAGTGCATTACACTGCCCGCATGGATGGGGCCGCCGGTGCTGTTTGTCAGTGTCAAGTTGCTAATGGCAAAATCCAGCGGCAGTTTTCCGGGCTTGCTGGTTTCGAGAATAAAGTGGGTGTCTTCGCACTTCAACTCGTCCACGGCGAAGGAGAGCAGCGCCTGCGCCGCGGGGGTGGTCTGCTGGGGGCCTGCGGGCTTGTGGCCAAAGTGGGACTTCGGCGGCATGTGGATGTTGAGGCCGTTCAGTTCGACGAGTGAAATCGAAACCGGCTTGCCGGGCTCAAACCGGAGAGGGGCGCGAAACCGGAATTTATCGAGGCTGATCAGCGGTGCGCCGGACGCTCCGGCTGCCACGGAAACGCCCTCTACCTCGGCCGGCGGCCAAATGCGGAGGCCGCGTCCCTCGGCCTCTAAGCCGTCGACCAGCGAAACATGGAAGTTGTCCAGCTCAACGTGCGCGTTGAAGCGCGTCCCAAGGGCTTCCACAATGCGGGAGCGCATGTAGGGTTCGGCGCGGCGCACAACGATCGACACCCCAATCCCGGTGGCCACCAGCAGCACCAGCAGCCCGCCGACGACCCATTGCATCCATCTGTGCCGGCGCCAGAATGATGCCTGCCTCTCCGCCAAGAACGCCTCCCCGCTGGTCACTGTCGCAGCAACTGCGCCCGCGCGCCACTTTCTGATTCAACGGTACAGGGCGTAGACTCCTTTATATAGATGCGCGCCGACATCGAAAAGCTGGTAAAGCTACAATCCGTGGATTTGGAACGCAGCCGGGTGAGTGCCGTGCTGCGCGGACTTCCGGCCGAAGTGGCGCAGGCGGAAACGGCCTTGGCCGGCGCGGAACGCCAGGCTGCGGAAGCCTCCGATGCGCTGAGCCGCGAGGAGACCCTGCGCACGCGGCTTGAACGGGAGATTGCCGGGCACCGGCAGAAGATGACCCGCTTCCGCACTCAGCTCGACGCGGTCAAAACCACCGAACAGGCCTCTGCCATCGAGCACGAAATTCAGTTTTCCACCGGCGAAGCAGATCGTTTGGAAACCGAAGAATTCTCAAGCCTGGAGCGGACAGAATCTCAGGAAGCGGCGCTTTCGGCCGCGCGCGCGCAGGTGGAGTTGCTGGCCGGCGCACTGGATAAAACCCGCGCCCGCAGCGCCCAGCGCCAGCAGGAATCCAACGCCGAGCTGGCGGCGCTGAACGCCGAGCGCGAGGCCCTTCGCCCGGAGATTGAAGCCGAGTGGCTGGTGCGTTATGACCGGCTCTCGGGCTCCCGCGGCACGGGCCTGGCGCGCGCCGAAAACCAACAGTGCAATGGGTGCCGCATGGGCGTCCGGCCACAAATGTGGAACCAGCTCCGCGAGGGCGAACTGATGACCTGCGACAGCTGCGGCCGGTTGCTCTACTGGGACCCGTCCTTTGCGCCGGCGCCCAAATCACCGCAGGCAGCCGACGGTCATGAGGGCAAAGCCAAAGTCGGAAAATCCCAAGCCGGAGACTAGCGGTGCGGCGCATCTGTGTCGACATGGATGAGGTGATGGCCGATACGCTGGCCGAGCACCTGCGCCGCTACAACCAGGCATTCGAAGAAGAGATCACGCCCGATGACCTTGCCGGCAAAGGGCTTTGGGAAGTAGCCCCGCTCGATCGCCAGACTGAGCTGCGCGCCTTTCTCGATGCGGAAGATTTTTTTGAGGACCTGGCGCTGATGCCCGGGGCGCAGCAGGTGCTCAAAGGGCTCAGCGTCCGCTTTGAAGTCTTCATTGCTACGCAGGCCATGTCCGTGCCCAATTCGCTGGGGCCCAAATACCGTTGGCTGCAGCGCCATTTCTCCTTCATTCCGCCCACCCACTACGTCTTCTGCGGAGACAAAAGCATTCTGCGCGCAGACTATCTGATTGACGATCTGCCACGGAATCTCGAGCGCTTTGAAGGACAGGGCATCCTCTTTACCGCTCCGCACAATCTGACCGCGACAGGCTTTGTCCGCGTGAAAGACTGGCAGCAGGTGGCAACCTACTTCCATGCGATTGCCGACTGAGGGAACCCGGATGCCTGGACTGCGGCGTCCTCGTTCGCCCTGTTCGAACACCCTGTTTCTGATTCGTCTGGCTCTGATTCGCCTGGTTCTTGGGGGCCTGCCCGCGGGTGGACAATCGCCCGATGCAGCACTTCTCGCTTCTCTCACGGAGGACTTCGCGCGCCTGGCCCCCGAGACCGTTCGTCCCGCCCGGGGAGACATCCGCTTCCCTTACATGATCCCTGCCGGCTATTACGATCAATTGTGGGATTGGGATGGGTTCTTCGTCGATCTTCACTGGGCAAACCAGAACCCCGCCGACGCCCGTTGCCTGCGCGACTGGGTGCTTGCCTTTCACTCCTCGGCCGACCAGTCGCCCAGCAGGAAGTTTGCCGGCCTTGTGGGGTGGAACCTTTTGGCCGAGGACATGATTCAGTGTGAAGTGAGCAAGGAACACTGCTTGATGCTTTCAGACGATCGCGCCGTCGATCCATGAAACGGCGAGGCGAATCCGGAGCCAGCGGAGGGGTAGCGCCGGTTCATCGCCGGTCCGTTTGAGCAACACCTGGTCCGTTTGAGCAACACCTGGATTGACCGTGCCCCCGCCTAGTCCCTATCGTAAGTTCAGCACCCGAGAGGATTGCCCATGACGACTGCCCCCGCCCAGACTCAGACAACGCAAGCTACCGAGCTCAAGAAGACTCCGCTCAACGCGACCCATCGAGCCTTGAAGGCCAAGATGGTGGACTTTGGCGGATGGGACATGCCGGTCGAATATCCTTGCCCGGGAGGGGGTCTGATTGCCGAGCACCTGGCCGTGCGCAATGCAGTCGGACTGTTCGACGTCTCGCACATGGGCGAAATCCAGTTTCGCGGGCCGGGTGCACTGGCTGCGGTGCAGCACATCACCATGAACGACGCCGCGCGTCTCAAAGACGGCCAGGCGCACTACTCGGCGCTACTCACCCCGGAGGGCACGTTCGTCGACGACATTCTGGTACACCGGCTCAGCCCCAACGACTATCTGCTGGTGGTCAACGCCGCGACCAAGGATACCGATTATGCCTGGATTCGCCGGCAGGTGGGCAGTTTTCCCTCCATTCACATCTCTGACTATTCGTCGTACTACTCGCAGCTGGCCCTGCAAGGTCCGCACGCCCGGGCAACGCTCGAGAAGCTGACCAAGACGGATCTGTCGGCGATCAAGAATTACTGGTTCACCTATGGCACGGTGGCCGGGGTACCCAACGTGATGATCGCGCGCACCGGCTATAGCGGCGAGGACGGCTTTGAGCTCTACCTGCCGGCCGACGAAGCGACCACCGTCAAGGTATGGAACGAGCTGCTTCGGGCCGGCGAACCACTCGGCATTCGCCCCTGCGGCCTTGGCGCGCGCAACACACTGCGCCTGGAAGCAGGGATGAGCCTGTATGGCCATGAGATTTCTGACAGCATCAATGTTCTCGAAGCCGGCCTGGACCGCTGGCTGAAACTTGACAAGGGTGAGTTCATCGGCAGGCGCTCGCTTCAGCAGATCCAATCCGTCGGCGGTCCCACGCGCAAGGTGATCGGCCTGGAGATGGTGGAGCGCGGCATTGCCCGCGATGGTTATAACGTACTGTCCCTGGACGGGGAACCGATCGGCAAAGTTACGTCCGGCTCCCCGGCGCCGTATCTGAAGACGAACATCGCTTGCGCGCTGGTGCCGGTGTCGGTAGCTAAGTCGGGCGAAGACGTCTTGGTCGAGGTGAGGCCAAACCAGACAGCCCGCGCCAAACAGGTGCCGACGCCGTTTTACAAGCGGGCGAAGGGCTGAGCGGCACCGAGGGACTTTTCCTTATCCCTGACCCCTTATTCCTGATCGCTGGCGCCCGCGTTTTGAGAGAAACCTTCACAGCATTTCGGGAATCAAAAACACAAACCGAACTTCCGCCTCTGGAGTAACCCCTTGACCCTGTCGATTGAAGAAGTCAATCACCTGAAGCATGCCCCCGACGTGGATGGCGTCCTGCCCATTTTTCACCGCCGCTGGAGCCCGCGCTCGTTCGCTGACCGGGATGTGAGCTCCCTGGACCTGGCAAAAGTGTTCGAGGCTGCCCGCTGGGCTGCTTCCTCGTTCAACGAGCAGCCCTGGCGCTGGCTGGTGGGCAAGCGCAACTCCCCGACCTACAACAAGATTCTGGATTCGCTGATGCCCTTCAATCAGGCCTGGGCGGCCAATGCCCCGGTGTTGATTCTTGGTACGGCTAAAACCACGTTCAGCCATAACGACACGCCCAACCGCGTGGCCTTTTACGACCTGGGCGCTGCCTCGTCCTACCTGACATTGCAGGCCGCCGCAGTGGGACTGGTGGCGCATCAGATGGCTGGGTTCGACCAGGATCTGGCGCGCAAGTCGTTGGCCATTCCCGAAAATTTTCTCATTGGAGCAGTCATTGCGCTGGGGTACCAGGGCGCGCCAGCCTCGCTGTCGAACGAGCAAATGCTGGCGCAGGAAGAGACTCCGCGACAGCGCAAACCGCTGAGCGAGATCGTCCTTTCGTCCTGGGACTTGCCGGCTGACCTCGGCTGACCCGGCTCCGGCAGCTGACGCCCTCCGGCCTGCGTTCGGCCTCCGGCCTCCGGTAAAGTGGAGGCTGGAGGAAACATCTTCGTGCCGCGCAGCGCCCAGAGCAACGTTCCCCGCAATTATCCCCGCAGATCGCACCGGAAAAGTCCGCGCCGCAGGACCCCGCGGTGGAAGCTGCGCCTCATTCTTGGCGGGCTGAGCGCAGTGCTTCTGCTGCTGGCCTGGGCAGAGATCGCACGCAGCCTTGCGCCCGCTTCCAACACGTCACTGACGCGGTTTGACGCCATCATTGTGCTCGGCTACCCGGCGGACAGTGATGGCAACCCCAAGCCCACCCAACTGGCACGCGTGATCGAGGCGGTGCACGAGTACCAGCGCGGCGTGGCTCCTCGGCTTATCCTCACCGGCGGTGCGGCTCATAACCGGTTTATCGAAGCGCAGGTGATGGCCCGGTCGGCGGAGGCCGAGGGCATTCCCGACTCGGCCGTGTTCCCGGAGCCCGAGGCCAGGGACACGATCGAGAACGCCTGCTATGCGGCACGCATCATGAAGGCCCACGGATGGCGCTCGGCGGAGGTCGTCAGCAGCGACTACCAGCTGCCTCGGGCCGGCTTGATCTTCCACGCGCTCGCCAAGGATGCGCCGCCCTTAGAGTGGTCATCGCATGCCGCTCCACCACTTTCGCCGCAATCCTCGGCTTACCAGAGCGCACTCTCAGGCGTCGAAGTCCTCAAGACTGCCCGCTATTTGATCTGGGCGCGCTGGTTCGACCGTTGCGAGCCGTAGATTGATTCCGGCCCGCGCTCAACTCAAATTCGATTCCTTTCCCCTCGCGTTGTCCCCTGTCGGCGCGGTCCTGTAAGCTGGATAATGATGCGTTCTTCCGTAAGTTTCTTCGCCTCTTTGTTTGCCTTTGTCGCCCTGGCCGCCCCCGTAATACCGCACGCCCAGGCCCAGGACCAGACCCAGACCCCGACCCAGAGCACCGCTGGTCAACCCGGCGGCATTGGCTCCTACACGGTCGTCGACCCGCTGGCCGGTGTGCGTTACGACAACCGCTTCGACGTTTCACTCGGCCTGGCCTACGACCACATGAAGGCCGGACCCACGTTGCTGCAGGGCTCGAACCTCGGCGGACTGGACGCGATGGGTTCCTACTGGTTCAGCAAGCACTGGGGGGTGGAAGGGAGCCTCCGCGCCTACTACGGCACCAGCGGCGCCGGTCCCAACACGATTCAGCCGGGGGGAATTATGGGCCCGGTGGTGTCGCAGTATTTCTTCACGGCCGGCCCGGAGTGGCTTGGACCCCACAACAAGCATGGCGCGCTGATTGCCCATGTGCTGGTAGGCGGCGTTTACGGGGACTTTCAGCAGGACCTGCTGGGCAAATCGCCAATGCTGGTGGATTTCTACAACAACCAGCTTGCGCCAGCGGCCATCATCGGCGGCCACATGGACCTGAACCGGTCACCGCGCTGGGTCTTCCGCATTACTCCGGACGCGGTCCTGACCCATTACGGCACCCAATATGCGCCCAAGACGAGCCAGTTCGACCTCAACTTTGCGATTTCGGTGGGCGTGGAATACAAGTTCAAAAAGAAGCGTTGATCGGTGCGCACGGATCGGCGCGTTTGATTTGCGTCAGACTGGCCAGACTGAGGACCTCCGCCGTTGCGGAGGTCTTTTTGTCTCCAGGCAAAACTCGGCATCTAATCCCCTCGGACGCAAACCGCGATCGAACCGTCGACGGGGGGATTCGTTTCGTCCCAAGGTGAGGATGCAGGGGGTGAGGATGCCAGGCGAGGCTGCCAATTTCATCTGCGTATGGTATCCTCCACCGTTCGGTGATGGTCGGGGGAATTTGCTGCCGGAAAAGATGCTGTCCCAGATGGCGGAATCGAGCGAGCAGCGCAAGGCACGCTTCGTCCGTGTCTCGGCCGCGCAACAGACGCAACTGGAACAGGAAAGAATGAAGGCAGGGTGGAGCAGATATGAGAGACACACTTGGAGTGCTGCTGGCGGGCGGGCAAGGCGAGCGCTTGTTCCCGCTGACCCGCGATCGCGCCAAACCGGCCGTCCCCTTTGGCGGACACTACCGCATCATCGACATCACGCTGTCGAACTGCATCAACTCCGGCCTGCGCAAGGTGTAC
>DATDLS010000211.1:0-2086 GCA_036519195.1 Occallatibacter sp.
GTACTTGTAAGCGAGACGGAAGATTATTTTGAAAAGACGGCGGCTTCTAATTGTTTGGTTCGTCAGTAGAATCTGTGGGCAACGTCTGGCTCCGGTAGTTTTCCCAGTGCGTGATACAGAGCGAGTTCGATAACGGGGAAAGTTCGAAATCCATAGGCTTTTCTCATTGTCAGTTTGGCCTTGTTGTTCAAGCCCTCGATGACGCCGCTGGAGAATTGCTTTTTGGCTCTGAAATAATTGAGGATTAGTTCGCGATGGCCGAGCAGGGTCTTGGCGACTTTCTTCATCGGTTCGATGCGCGAGCGCATGACTTGCTGGCACCAATCATCAAGGAATTTGGCGGCCCAGGTCGGTGAGTGGTATTCCCAAAATTGCTGGAAGTCTTCCTTGAGCAGATAGGCCCGCACTGTCTTGAGGTTGTAGCGTAGAAGGTCGCGCAGCCTGAAGCGTTGCAGGCTGGTGAGATTTGCCTTGCGTTTGAGCACGCACCACCGCGTTTTCTTCAAGATCGGCTCGTAGCCATCCTGCACGAGCCTGCGGGCCTCGGCGGCACGCACATCATCGAGGGCTTCGTTCATTTTGGCCACGATGTGAAATCGATCGAGAATATTCACCGCGTTGGTACAGCGCTCACGGATGACCCGCAGGTACGGCTGCCACATGTCCGAGCAGACGAATTTGATGCTCTCGGACAACGGCTCGCCGATGAGGGTGAAGAATTGCTCGAAACTCTCGATTGTACGGTCCTTGCCGATCCACAACAGTCGTGTGCAATCCTTCTCGATCTGGTAGACCAGGGTCAGATACTTGTGCCCCTTGGCGTACTGGATCTCATCGACGCCGATCGCCTGGATGGGGCCCAGATTGCGATGCTCCAGCCCCCACTCCACCACATACTCGACCGCCTGGCAGACTTTGTCCCAAGTGCTGCGGAACGCTACGGCGGTTTCTTGCCAGGATAGCTTACGGGCCCAGTGGGCCAGAAAGAGCATGTAGGCCTTGGTCAGCTGATGTTTGCCGATCGCCCATGGCAGTTCTTCAACCCGCACGCCGCAGGCTCTGCAATCGACCCGCCGCATGCGGTAAAGTAGTAGCACCATGAACCCCCAGAACGGGACGAATTCGAAACGGCGGATGCTGAGTTGATCGTAGCCGGCGGCGGGCTTGTGGCAGCCTGAACATACGGGCTTCGAGCCGCGGCGAGGCCGGACGTGAATCTCGATGGTGCTGCTTTCCGGGCAAAGCCGCGCCTTCTCGTAGACGAAGCCTGGAAAGTGCTGGCAGTGGTTGAGAAGGGTGATCAGCCGCATGGGCGCAAAATCCAAAGCAAAAGCCGAATCGGACGCCACCTTAATACCCCAGGGAGCGCCCGCAGATGAGCTTACAGCTGATTGCCCAGACCTCGAACAATGGCCAAGAAGCTGGATGTATGAAGAGCGTGACCTGTCGCACGGCCAGCAGATGGTGGAATGCTTCAAGCCGTTTTTGCGCCATCTGCTGAGTTCAGGCTCGTCGCGCAAAACCTTGCGATCGCACCGCGATAACCTCTGGATTCTCGGTGGCGAGATCATCTCGAAACTGCATGAGGACCCTCGGCTCAGAAAGCGGCCGACAGACCAGATCGTGCTTGCGGTCCTCGACGACGAAGGTGGACCGCTCATCTCCCACGGGTCCGAAGATCAGCAGCGCTCTTTCGACTCGACCTGCCGAAAGTTCTTTCGCTTTCTCAAAGAGCGCAACACGGGAGGCCAATAGGCTCTCAGGCTATGGACATGTGGACAACGCAAGAGCGTTGCCCACATGCCCACAGCCTCAACAACAAATACAAAAGCCAAACCAAGGTTGAATCAGCCAAGGACCACGAAATCGCCCACAGATTCTCCGGAGGAGGCAAATCAATGAATGCGCATATTTTGACTACCAGCACGACCGCATCTTTGCTCGTGACCGCGGACATCGTCCCCATAGAGCACGCCAGATGCAAACGCACTAGGGATTTATCGCACAGAATAAATAAGATAATGCAAATCACACGGTCCAATTGCCCACACTGCGGCGCACGAAAATTACTGAAAATGAAAGCGCT
>DATDLS010000212.1:0-45975 GCA_036519195.1 Occallatibacter sp.
CAGCTTGTCAGCGAACTGAGGGTGATTGCTTCAGCAGTAGGACGGACGCTATAGTTCATCGCCGCGCATTGACTGCATCCTCTTTTTGGGTTGCCTCTCGAATCGAAATGGAGGATCCGGGAGGCCTAGTCTGGCGGGGTGCGCCGCGGTTGAAAGGAAGCAATGATCGAGCGCATCGCCATCTTCGGCACCGGCCTGCTGGGCACATCGGCGGGACTGGCGCTACGCGCGGCAGGCTTCGCCGGCGAAATCGTCGGCTGGAATCGCGGCGAGGAGGGAGCACAGACCGCGCTCTCCATGGGAGCGATTATTTCGATTGCCGCAGACCCGTTCGAGGCCGCGCGTGCCAGCCAGGTCGTGCTGCTCGCCGTTCCCATCTACGCCACCCTCGATTGGATGGAGAAGTTGGCAGTCGTTCTTGGTCCCCAGCATCTGGTGACCGATGTGGGCAGCACCAAGGCCGAGATCACTACCGCCGCAGGCCGTCTGTTCAACCGCCCGGAACGCGCCGGGTTTCTGCCCGGCCACCCCATGGCAGGCAAGGAGCGCGGCGGCGCAGCGCTGGGCGATGGCGAACTATTTCGCGGCGCCGTATGGCTGTTTACCGATGAGAATGCCTCGCAGCGCTCTCCGGCTTCCGCAGCGCTGGCACGCGACTGGCGAGACCTGGTTGTCCAAATGGGCGCAAAGACCATCGATATTGACCCCGTTCGCCACGACAAGCTGGTCGGTTGGGTCAGTCATCTGCCCCAGTTTGTGGCCACCGCCTTGAGCGCCTTGCTCGAAGAAGAGGTAGGCGAAGCGCCCGAGCTCAAAGACGTGGGCGGACGCGCGTTGCGCGAGATGACGCGCCTCGGAGCCAGCCCTTACTCGATGTGGCGCGACATCGCGCTCACCAATTCCGAGCCAGTCCAAGCAGCTCTGTTCGCGCTGGAGCAGCGACTCGCCTACCTCCGTGAAAACCTGCGCACACCAGCCTTGCGCGACGAGTTCGAGCGGGCCAATCTTTTTCGCCGGGAGCAGTAACAGAGCAAGATGCAGGCGCAAGTTGAGATCGGAGAGCCGCGAAATGTTCGCCGCTCTCTCCCATCCTTGAGTCCGAAAAGCTCGGAGCAGCCCGAACCGGAGTTCGGATTGATCCTCCCTCGCGGACTATTGCGCGACCGGTGTGGGTTCGATCACTTCTTTGCTCGGATCGAGCGTGTGGAAGCCTTCCGCCTTGGCCGCCTCCAGCAGCTGCGGCGAGGCAGAAACAAAAATAATCTCCGTATTCTGAAACATGTCTCGAGCCACCAGCGCCGCGGCCAGTTGCAGCGTATCCGGCCAGCGCAGGGTAGTGCGATCCAGCAACTGCCGGGCGGCTTCGAGTACGGCTGGGTTCAGAGGCTCCTGTACCATGCGCGCTGCTTCCAGACGCAGAATATCGAGCGCGGAGGCCGCATTTTCCGGCGTGATGGCACCCGCCCGCTCGCGCCGGCGAACTGCAGCGTAAACCTCAAGCGGAGTAGAGGCAGATATCAGCTTGCGATTGTCCTCCACCGCTTCCATCAGCCGGATTAACGCATCCGTCCCCTGTTCCTGGACGAACAACTTGGCGAAGGCTGTGGACTCGAGGAAGTAGCAGCTCAAAGATTCCCCCGTTCCTCTTCAATGGCCTCGGCGATCGAGTCGCCATGTACGGCAACCGGATGGAAGCGCTGCGCCTCTTCCGGAATGCCGGCCTCGGTGCGATTGAGGCGGATCGTGGTGGTTGGATACGCAGGCGTCTTGGGATTGGCGATCTTGCTGGTCAGCACCACGCCGCGCTGGATGGCCTCGGCCAATACCGCCTGACGCGACTCTGGATGCTGATTCCAGCGGAAAGCCTTGCGCGGCAAAAACGAATCGCGAAACCACTTGAGCGCGATAAAAGCGTGGCCGCCACGCTCGGCTTCGGCCAGAGCCGCGCACAACTCCTTCACGCGCGCGTCCAGATCGGCAGGAATCACCGCTTCCTGCCCATCGTCGTCATCGTCATCGTAGCCGTGATCGACAACTCCGCGGGACGCACGCGGTATCCTCGGGGCCCCATCGACGTCGTCAATGCGTTCGAAATAGATGCGGACTTCGTCTTCTTCCGGCGACCAGCTCTCAGCGGTCGCATTGCGCCGTTTACTTCGACCGTTCTCACTACAAAGCTCGACGATGGCCTGATATCCCGGGGGAGCCAAGAAATGCAGCGCCCGGGCCAGGCCGGGATCCGCCGCAAAACCAAGCTCGTTAAGGGCTTCCTCTACAATTTCCTCCGCGTCAGGGATGCTGAGATTGCTGACATCTACGCTGTTTTGAACAGCTCTCATCGTTTTCATCTTCTTCTCCGTAGGACGCAACTCCCAGCACCCCTCGCAACGCTGTCTCCACCAGCCCAAGGGCCAAAGGTCGAAGATTTAGCACGCGTTGCGGGCGAAGTGAGCAGACTCGCTTCTATGTTGTTCCGTTCCTCGACCTTTTCTGTGATTAGACGGATTTATACCAGGTACGTCCGAGGGGTACCCGGCAATAATCAAAATGAATAGGACTGGTGGTGATTCTTATTGCTTGCAAGGTGACCGATGGCGATTTGTTGGTTCTTTTAACAAATATGGCCCATCTTCCGCTAGTCTTTTGCCCTGCCGATATGCAAGAAGCACCTTAAACTAATCCCCGGCTCGTTGCTATACACCCCTCAGTTTACCTGATTATGAAACTCCCGTATTTTTGTTGACGCAGGAACCTCGAGCCAAGACGCGTCATTTTAAAGCCGTTTTGAAATTAAAGTTCTCCCCGGCGAAACTTTCTCCCCGGGGTGGAAGTTCGTACAATGAATCTTATGCGTCGCTACCTGCCGCTCTTGCTGCTCTGGTGCTTTTCTCCCCTGGGACTGCGCGCCGATGCTCCGGCCTTCGATTTGGCGGGACCTAAAGTCGACGTGCACATTAAGCGAGGAGCGATTACCCTGCCGGTGAGCGAGGTGCCCAACCTGCTTGCTGGCGACCGCATCTGGGTCCATCCTGACCTACCCGAGAGCCAGTCCACTCATTTCGTACTCATTGTTGCCTTCCTGCGCGGAGCCACCAACCCGCCCCCGCCGGAGTGGTTTACGCGCGTGGAAACCTGGAACAAGCAGGTGCGCGACGAAGGTGTTTTTATCACTGTTCCCGCCGAAGCGCAGCAGGCACTCATTTTTCTTGCCCCTGAAACAGGCGGCGATTTCAATACCCTGCGCGCTGCGGTCCGCGGGCGCCCCGGCGCCTTTGTGCGCGCCACCCAGGACCTGCAGGCCGCCAGTTTTGACCGCATGCGCCTCGATGCCTACCTGGCCGAGGTCAAGGCCACCTCGCTGACCGATGCCAAATTGCTCAAGCAGCGCGCCGAGAACCTGGCCCGCACCCTGAATCTCAAAGTCGACCAGCAATGTTTTGACAAGCCCACCGACCAGCAGACTCCCTGCCTCACGCAGCAAACCGACGGCCTGGTCCTCGATGACGCCAACACCCAGTCGCTGGTCACGCAGCTGGCCAACGGAGCCACCGGCGACCTGATGAATCAGCTCAGTTATTCCACGCTGGTCGGCGGCGGGACCTTCAGTCCCTACGTGGGGGCAATTCTTGATACGGCCAGAATTCTCTCCTCCCTCCACACCGCCCATTTTCAGTACATCCCGGCGCTGGCGCTCCCCACCCGGGACACGCTCAACCTCCGTCTCAACACTCCTCCATCCTTTCGCGACCCAAAGTCAGTCGTCGTAGTGGCCCTCCCGCCCGTGGGTCCGACCCACACCCCGCCCCTCCGCCCCGTCGATCCGGACGAGAAGTTCTGCGCGTCCAAGCCCGGCCTGGTGCTGCCCGTAGATGGAGCGCCGATCGTCTTCTCCTCCCAGTTGGCCTACGGCCTGACCCTGCATCTGGTGCCCGACCCCAATGGCAAAGGCGCCCCCTCCAGCGCCCCGATCGATCTTGCGGTCACCGCCAGCCCGGCCGACGGTGGTCTTGTGCCCTCGAATCCCATCCCGCCCTTGCCCGGGGGAGGCCTCACCGCCATGCTGCGCGGCAAGTGGGGCTTTGACGATTGGGAGGGACCGCATTTTCATCTCCACGCCCCTCAGGCCGGCAAGTGGACGCTGGCTGCAGCCGACCAATCTGCCCTGGTGGTTGGGCGCGAAGACACCCTGCATCTGGAAGGCGACAGCACTGCCTGCGTCGACCGCATCGAAGAAAGTACGGCCAGCGCCAAGTCCGCCACGCTCACCTGGAAATCATCCACACCGGAAGCCGTTGAAGTCACCCTCCCGCTGAAGGATGCTACGCCTGGCCCGGTCGCCCTTGCGATCTACCAATTCGGCCTGGAAAAGCCGGACACGCTGGCGCTGACGGCCTACACCGAGGCTGCTTCCCTCAATCGTTTGACGATCAGCGCCGGAGACCCGTCCGCAGTACTCGTCGGCAATCGCCTCGACGAAGTCGCCAAAGCCGATCTCGATGGGATCAAACTGAAGCCCGCCAAGCTGAGCCGCGTCGAAGACCTCGACCAGCTGGCGATGACCGCCGAGTCCGCCACTACCGACCTCGACCCCGCCAAGTCGTACACGGCCAACGTCGAATTGCAGGATGGCCGCAAGCTCAAGGTCCCGGTTACCGTCAAGTCAGCGCGCCCCCAAGTCACGCTGCTGAACAAAGGCGTGCAGCCTTCGCCCACAGCTCCGGCTTCGCCGGTGCATCTCGGCAGCGAGGACGACCTGCCGGTCGATGAGCGGGTGGTCTTCTTCCTCAAGTCGCGCGTGCCGGCCGATTTTCCGCGCAATGAAAAGGTCGAGGTCGCGGCTGAGGATGGCGGCTTCCACACCACCCTGTCGGTGGACGACGGCAGCCTGCTGCTGGAAGACTCCAAAACCGCCATGGGTACGGTCGATCCACTGGCCCGCTTTGGCGGGTCGGCCTTTGGACCGCTTGAAGTGCGCGCCTTGTCCGCGGAAGGAGTAACCGGCGACTGGCTGCCTCTGGGAACACTGGTGCGCCTGCCCGCATTCAAGGAACTGCGCTGCCCCCGCATGCTATCGAGACCCTGCACACTTTCCGGCAGCAACCTGTTCCTCGCCTCGGCCATCGGTTCAACCCCCGATTTGGCCAACGCCACCGATGTGCCCCCTGACTTTACCGGAACCCAGCTCACGCTCCCGCATCCGACCAACGGAACTGTCTATCTGCGCCTGCGCGACGATCCGGAAACCGTGCAGACCCTGACCTTGCCGGTAACCCTTGTCAGCTTGCTGGAGTCGCACGCTGTCGCCGCTCAGCCGCCTGCTGCAGCAGCACCACCGACCTCGGCACCCGCACCCGCGGATGCGCAGCCTGAACAAAAGCCGGATGCCGGCACCGCTCCCAAGCCAGACGCCTCCCCGAACCGCTGAACCACGGAATCGCCGCGCGCGCATTTTCGTGCCCCACCTCGCGTTATTCGGTGCCGCGCAGAAAGGCGAATCGCCCGGTATCAACCATAGGCTGGAGGAGATGGCTCGAACCCGCGCCCCGAGCCATCTCCTGCGCAGGCGGCGCCAAGGCCGCTGTCCCGCAGTTGCCTGCCTGCCCCGTCCAAACCCCTTAGGACAACGTCTCATCTCCCTGCTCGGGCGCCAACGGTATAGCCCTCCCGGCTTCTACAACCTACCGGCTACCTGACCGCAACCTATTCTCACGCAGAGATTTAAAGGCACGCAGTTCTACTTTCCCCATGGATTCGTGTTCTATTTTGAGCGCGGTCGTAATGAGATACCCGCTGAGCAGAAAAAATAGGCTCACAGCGTACTTCAGACGATCTGTAAAGACATCTCTGATGGGATACGGAGAAATCAGTCCTCCGACCCTTATTCGGCTCAGGGTGTGATGAAAAAAGACGCAGAGAAATGCGAAGAAACGCATCGCGTCGAGTTCCAGGCGATAAAACCGTTGCGATTGGGCATGCGGAAGAGCACCGTTTTTGATTGGTTTACCCAAATAGCGCGGAAAGCTCCGTCCTTCAGGGCGGGGATGAAGAGCGCGGCATAGCCGTAATGGCAGGAATCCCCTTCCTTTATTACGGGGGGGAGGATGTTCAACCGGTTCCCCCGATCCTCGCGTTGACGCAGCGAGGTCTTCCCGAGTTCCGCGAGCAGTGAAGCAGCCCGACGCTGACTTCTTGAGTCTGCTCATATCAACCTTGGCATTCCCGGAAGGATTTCGGCGCTTTCCAGGTCAGGGGCGGCAATCTCGTCGAAGATCTTCTGGGGAGAACGGGGGACCATCTCATTGCTCGGATACTGCTCGTCCTGGCTCGATCCTTCCTCACGATCGCCAACCATTCCCATCTGCATAAATCCGGCAGGTTACCCCCCGCTCGCTCTCGCCTTGGAACGATCGTAAACAGGCTCTTCGAAGGTGCGCCCGTTGAGAACATCGGCCGGGCCCCGGGGTGAGCTTGGGAAACGGAGCGATGCCCGGGAAGATCATCGGGCCTCGGGAAAGAAGATCGGGAAAGAAGACCGGGAGAGAAACCAGGCGGTCGCTCAATAATCAATCTTGCTGGTAGAAGCGATCCAGGTCGCAAACGCCTGCCAGGCCTCTTCTCGCAGCAGTTGCACAACGGGCAGCTGGCGCGCATCCTGGCTTTTGCGAAACTCCTCGTAAAGGTACGCGTCGTCAAAGCCCGCCTTCGCCGCATCGGCAGCACCAGCCCCGTAGTAGACCGCGTCAATCCGCGCCCAGTAGCTGGCAGCCAGGCACATGGGGCAAGGTTCGCAGCTGGTGTAAAGCTCGCATCCGGACAGGGAAAAGGTGCCGAGCGCCGTCGATGCGGCGCGGATCGCATTCACTTCACCGTGTGCCGTCGGGTCGTTGCTGGTAGTCACAGTGTTCACGCCTTCGCCCACAATCTTGCCGGCGCGCACAATCACCGCGGCGAACGGACCGCCTCCGCCCGCGTTGACGTTCTCAGTGGCCAGCAGGATAGCGCGGCGCAGGAACTCCGGGTTGGGCACAGGAATGGGCAACTTGCTCGCAACCTCCCTCAGGGGCGAAAGTAATCACAGTATGTCACAGGTCTTCCGATCGACCCGCGTCCTCACCGCTGAGGGTCTCGTCCCTGCCGCCCTGCTGGTCGAGGACGAGAGGATCGCCGAGGTTGGCAGCTGGGACAGGCTGAGTTCCCCAGTGCCGCTGACCGACTTTGGCGATAGGATTCTGATGCCGGGTTTGGTCGACTCCCACGTCCACATCAACGAGCCCGGCCGCACCGAGTGGGAAGGCTTCTGGACCGCGACTCGCGCCGCCGCCTCCGGCGGCATCACTACGCTCATCGATATGCCTCTGAACTCGATCCCTGAAACCACCAGTGTTGAAGCCCTCCAGGCCAAGCGCACCGCGGCGCAGGGAAAAGCCTGGGTCGACTGGGCCACATGGGGCGGTGTGGTGCGGGGCAACTCAAACGCTTTGCCTGCTCTGGCAGCCTCCGGGGTTCCCGGCTTCAAGTGCTTTCTGATCGACTCCGGCATCGCCGGCTTCGCCTGGGTCGACGAAGCCGAGTTGCGCCTGGCGCTTGGACAGCTGAAAGATACCGGACTGCCGCTGCTGGCGCATGCCGAGGTTCGCGGTCCGATCGAAGCCGCAACAGAAGATCTCAAGGCCGCCGGTGCCGATGGTCGCAGGTACTCAACCTACCTGGCCTCGCGTCCCGACCGAGCGGAGCTCGAAGCCATCACCCTGCTAATCCGCCTCGCGGAGGAATTTCAGTCGCCCATTCACATCGTTCATCTCTCGAGCGCCGAGGCTCTGCCGCTCCTTGCCGCGGCACGCAAGCGATGCGTCCGGATCAGCGCCGAGACCTGTGTGCAATACCTCTGGTTTGCCGCCGAAGACATTCCCGACGGCGCCACGGAGTTCAAATGCGCTCCGCCCGTCCGCCGCCGCGCCAACCGCGACCGGCTGTGGGCCGCTCTCGAAGAAGGACTGATCGGCATGGTCACCACCGACCACTCGCCCTGCCCGCCGGCCATGAAGCATCGGGACCAGGGTCGCTGGGATCAGGCCTGGGGCGGCATCGCCAGCCTCGGCCTCGCGCTTCCCGTGATGTTTACCATGCTCGAACGCCGCGGAGTCGAACTGAAAGCAGCTCTGAAGCACCTGTCCAGGTGGATGAGCATGGAGACAGCCCGCCTGGCCGGACTTGCCGGCCGCAAAGGCGCGCTCAGCCCAGGCGCCGACGCCGACTTCCTCGTCTTCGATCCGGACACTCGATGGACCGTAGCTCCCCAGCATCTGCATTTTCGCCATAAGCTTTCCCCGTATCTCGGTGTCGAATTGCGCGGACGCGTCCTCGAGACCTGGCTACGGGGCAAGCAGGTCTTCGCCAATCAGGAATTCATCAACGAACCGCGCGGTCGGGAACTGGTGCGCTCATGACTGACCGCGCCGCGCGGGCCATCGCCGAATGCCGTCACATCGCCACCATGACCGAGGAACCCGGCCGCATCACGCGCCGCTTTCTTACCCCGCCGGTGCACCAGGTCCACGCCCGCCTCGGTGCCCGCATGGAAGAGCTCGGCATGAGCGTTCAATTGGACGCAGCCGGAAACCTGCGCGGCGTTTGGCAACCTGCCCATGCCACCGGCAAGCGCCTCGTTCTCGGCTCGCACATTGATTCGGTGCCCGACGCCGGCGCGTTCGACGGCGTGCTGGGCGTGGCCATGGCTCTCGAATGGGTATCGATCGCCGACGAGCTCGGCCTGGCGCTGCCCATCGAAGTCATCGCCTTCTCGGAAGAAGAAGGCGTCCGCTATGGTGTGCCTTACCTCGGCAGCCGCGCCGTAGCCGGCCGCTTTGACCCGTCGCTTCTTGCGCTGAAAGACGCCGGCAACGTCAGTGTCGAAGCTCAATTGCGCGCCTTCGGGCTGGACCCGGCGCGCATCGGCGAAGCAGTGCTCGACAGCAACGCACTGTGCTTTGTTGAAATCCATATCGAGCAGGGGCCCATCCTCGAAGCCGAGAACCTCAGCGTCGCCGCAGTGACAGGGATCGTCGGCCAGACCAGGCTCACGCTTAGCTTGACGGGCCAGGCCAACCACGCTGGCACCACGCCTATGCCGCTTCGCCGCGATGCGCTCGCCGCGGCCGCCGAATGGATTACGGCAGTCGAGTCGCTGGCCCAACGCACAGAAGGCCTGGCCGCCACGGTGGGCCGCATCAGCGTCGAGCCCAACGCCGGCAACGTGGTTCCAGGCACGGCGCGGCTCAGCCTGGATGTGCGCCACTCCCACGATGCCGCGCGCCTTTCAGCCGTAGAGCAATTGCTGGCCAGCGCCGCGGCCATTGCCGAGCGCCGCGGCCTGAAGCTCGAACACACTGGCCTGCTCGAGCAGGCCTCCGTTCCCATGGACGAGCGATTGACTGCCCTGCTCGGCGTGGCCATCGAAGCCGCCGGCTTTCCATTGAAGCGCATGCCCAGTGGCGCCGGTCATGATGCCATCGTAATGGCCGTTACTTTGCCCACGGCCATGCTGTTTCTGCGCAGCCCCGGGGGCATCAGTCACCATCCCGATGAGTCCGTGCGCCAGCAAGATGTCCAGGCCGCGCTCGACGTGGGCCGCGAGTTTCTCGTGCGCCTCGACGCCGACGTTCGATAGAATGCTCCAACGAGGTCAAGCTTGCACCCTCAGCTCAACCATCTCGGCTCCACGCGCAGCAGCCTGAAGTCCGATCACCTGCTGCATACGCCGGACACCTTCATTCGCACCCCGCTCGCCGGCGCTACCGGCGTCGACTTTATCGTCCACATCGGCCCGCAACTGGGCGCGCGCTTCACCCAGATGACCGCCGAGTTCGCCGCCCAGGGAACGCTCGGCCCCGCGCCGGCACAGCGCTTCCTCTACGTGCTCGAAGGCGAATTGCTCCTCTCCGCCGACGGCCATGAGCATGCGCTAAGCAAACAGTCTTTCGCGTTTCTCCCCCAGGGAAACCCGCACATCGTGCGCGCGCTGAGTCCGTCCCGCGCCGTCGTCATCGAGAAGCCCTACCAGCCGATCGCCGGCCAGGAACAAGCCGTCCGAGAAATCGTCGTCGGCAATGAAGCTGCCATTGCTCCCCTGCCCCTGATGGGCGACGAGGCGCTCTGCGTGCGCTCGCTCATGCCCGATGGCCCCTCATACGACTTCGCCGTCAACACCATGACCTACGATCCCGGCGCGGCCTTGGCCATGGTCGAAATCCACGTCATGGAACACGGCCTGCTGATGCTCGAAGGCGGCGGCATCTATCGCCTCGGCGACCAATGGTATCCGGTTGAAGCCGGCGATTTCATCTGGATGGCGCCCTTCTGCCCGCAATGGTTCGGCGCACTCGGCAAGCATCCGGCAAAATACCTGATCTATAAAGACTGGCGCAGGCACCCGCTCGCGGGGGAAAAACAATCATGACCGCCCAACCCAACCTCGAAATCAATATCGATCAGCTCTGCGGGGAACTGGCCGCCCTGGCACAAATCTCCGCCGCCCAGCCGCCCATCGTCACGCGCGTCGTGTTCAGCGAAGCCGATCTGCGCGGCCGCGCCTGGGTGAAGCAACTCTGTGCCGATGCCGGCCTTACGGTCGAAGAAGATGCCGTCGGCAATACCTTCGCGCGATGGACGGGCAGCCAGCCAGCCCTGGCGCCCGTTGCTACCGGCTCGCATATCGACGCCATCCCCAATGCCGGCGCGTATGACGGCACTGTCGGAGTGCTTGGCGGCCTCGAAGCAATCCGCAGTTTGCAGCGCGCCGGCTTCCGCCCGCGCCGCTCCCTTGAGCTGGTCATCTTCACCGCCGAAGAGCCAACCCGCTTCGGTATCGGCTGTCTCGGCAGCCGCCTGATGGGTCACGTTCTCGCCCCTGCCGACACGCTTCCGCTGCGCGACAAGCAAGGCGCCACCCTGGAAGAACTGCGCACCCACTCCGGATTCAGGGGTCCGATTGAATCCGTAGCTCTGCCCCCGGGTCGCTTTCACCAGTTCGTCGAGTTGCACATCGAGCAGGGCCCGGTGCTCGAGCAGGAAGGCATCGATGTCGGCCTGGTCACAGCCATCGCCGCACCCGCCAGCCTGCGCATCAGCATTGAGGGCGAAGGCGGCCACGCCGGCGCTCAGCTCATGCCCGGCCGCAAAGACGCCTTGACCGCAGCCGCGGAGCTGATTCTCGCCCTCGAGTCCGCCGCAAAATCCACCGGCGCCGTTGACACGGTGGCCACGGTTGGCGTCTGCGAGGTCTTTCCCGGCGCCGTCAACAGCATCCCCTCGCGCGTCTTTCTGGAAACCGACATTCGCGACACCGATCGTGAGCGCCGCGACCGCGTTCTCGATGCGCTTCACGCCGCATGCAGCGAGGTCTCCCGGCGACGCGGGGTCACAATCACCACCCATCTCGTCAACGCCGATCCACCCGCAGTCTGCGACCGGGAAATTCTCAATGCCCTGGAACTTTCCGCCGCCGAAGCCGGCAAAACATCCAGACGCATGGTCAGCCGTGCCTATCACGATTCGCTTTTCATGGCCCGCATCGCCCCCGTGGCCATGCTGTTCATTCCATGCCGCGCAGGCCTCAGCCATCGTCCTGACGAATACGCATCTCCGGCATGGATCGCCGCCGGCGTCGACGTGCTGGCGCGGACATTAGCCCGGCTCGCGGAGTGAATCTCTTGGAAATTTGCCCGCTCCGATATATGCTAGGCCTCAACCCGTACGAGGGTTCAGGCCTTCCCAATTATGAGAACGGGCGAGAAAACCCGCATTGTTGGCGCTGCCGTCCCCCGCAAGGAAGGCGTGGACAAGCTGCTGGGCCGTGCCCGCTACGTCGATGACATCACACGCGATGGCATGATTTTCGGGGCTACTGTCCGCAGCACCATCCCCCGCGGCTTCATCCGCTCCATCACCTACGACCGTCGCATTGACTGGTCCGAATTCACCATCGTCACCGCTGCCGACATCCCCGGCAAGAACCACATCCAAATCATCTTCGCCGATCAACCCTGTCTCGCCGATGGGGTGGTCAATCATTGCGACGAAGCCATCGTGCTGCTCGCCCACCCTTCGAAGCACAAGCTCCAGGAGGCCGTCTCCGGGGTGAAGATTGAATACGAGCCGTTGCCTGAGGTCTTCACCATTGAGCAGAGCGAGCGCCAGGACGTCATCGTCTGGGGTGCCGACAATCTGATCAAGAGCTTCCTGCTTGAAAAGGGCGACGTGGATTCGGCATGGTCCGGCGCTGCGCACATCCTCGAGGGCGAATACCGCACGGGCGCGCAGGAGCATCTCTATATTGAGAACAACGGCATGATCGCCGAGTGGAGCCAAACCACCGGAATCACCGTGTGGGGTTCGCTGCAATGCCCCTACTACGTGCACAAGTCTCTGCTTGCCGTCTTTGATCTGCCCGAGGATAAGGTCCGCGTCATCCAGACTGAAACCGGTGGCGCCTTCGGCGGCAAAGAGGACTATCCCTCCGTGCTCGCCGCCCACGCGGCTCTGCTGGCCATCAAGAGCAGGCAGCCGGTCAAGATGGTGTACGACCGCATGGAAGATATGGCCGCTACCACCAAGCGCCATCCCTCGCGCATCCGTCATCGCACCGCGCTCGATCAACGCGGCAAGCTGCTGGCCATGGACATTGACATCGCCACCGACGCCGGCGCATACGCAACGCTCTCCTCCACCGTTCTGTCGCGCGCCACGCTGCACGCATCCGGCCCTTATGCCTGCCCCAACGTGCGAGTCCGCTCCCATGCCTGGGCCACGAACACCGTGCCCTACGGCGCGTTTCGCGGCTTCGGCGCGCCCCAGGCCATCTTCGCCATCGAGCGCCACATGGATGAAATCGCCGCCGCCCTTTCCGCCGATCCTGTCGAGTTGCGCCGCAGAAATTTCCTCCACGACGGCGACACCACCGCAACCGAACAGCTGATGCGTGAACCCGTCATCC
This sequence comes from Occallatibacter sp., assembly GCA_036519195.1. Taxonomy (GTDB): domain Bacteria; phylum Acidobacteriota; class Terriglobia; order Terriglobales; family Acidobacteriaceae; genus Telmatobacter. Next base: position 12,992 of record DATDLS010000212.1, read on the forward strand.
TTGACCATTTGCTCGATCGCGCCCTGAGCGAAAGCGGCTACTATCTCCGCCGGGAACAGTTTGCGCGAGAGAATCCATTGAGCTCCGTCAAACGCGGCATGGGCATCGCGGCCTTCTATCACGGCTCAGGCTTCACCGGCTCCGGCGAGCGACACTTGAATTCTCTCGCCGGCCTCGATGTAACGCCAGAGGGCAAAGTCCGGGTGCTCGTTGCCAGCACTGAATTCGGCCAGGGCACCAACACCATCCTCACCCAAATCGCCGCGGAAACCATCGGCCTTGGTTATGACGATGTCCTCATGGCGCCGCCCGATACCGGCATCGTTCCCAACAGTGGCCCGACCGTCGCATCGCGCACATCCATGGTTGTCGGCCGTCTCATTGAGCGTGCCGGCGCACAGCTTGTCGCCAGGCTGCGCCAGGACGCGGCGCTCGGCGAGACGTTCACGCGCCAGGAATTCTTTTCTGCCTGCGAGCGTTATCGCACTGCCCATGGAGAAGTCGTTTCGCTTTGCCGCTACGAGCCCCCGCCCGACATCTTCTGGGATGACGAGAAATATCGCGGCGAAGCCTATCCCGCCTTCGCCTGGTCCATCCAGGTTGCCCAGGTCGCCGTCGACCTCGTCACGTACTCCGCCGAGGTCGAACAGTTCTGGACCGTGCAGGAGGTAGGCCGTGTACTCAACCCTGTTCTTGCAGGCGGACAAATCGAAGGGGGCGTCGCGCAGGGAATCGGCTATGCACTCTACGAAAAAGTCATCCTCGAAAACGGTCACATGGCCAATAACCAGATGACCAACTACATCATGCCCTCCGCGGAAGACGTTCCCCCCATTCACGTTTTCTTCGAAGAAATCCCCTTCAGCCACGGCGCCTTCGGCGCCAAGGGGATTGGCGAGTTGCCCCACGACGGCCCCGCCCCCGCGATCCTGAACGCGGTCCGCGACGCCACCGGTGTCGGCTTTCATGCCATTCCATTGCTGCCGGAAGATCTGTTCGCCACTCTGGCCGCACGCGAAATTGTCGCCGAGGCTGCCGCCCAATGAGCCCATCACATGCCACAATTGGCTTCCTCGTCAACGGTGAAAAGCACACGGTTGAAGTGGAGCCGATCAAGCGGCTGCTGGACGTATTGCGCGAAGACCTGCATCTGACCGGCGCCAAGGAAGGATGCGGTGAAGGCGAGTGCGGCTCCTGCTCGGTGCGCATGAATGGCGACCTGGTGAACAGCTGTCTGGTCCCCGTGCTGCAGGCCGAGGGCGCAGAGATCCAGACCGTTGAAGGCCTCGCGAGCAGCGGCGCGCTTCATCCTTTACAGCAGGCGTTTCTTGAGTGCGGCGGCGCCCAGTGCGGCATTTGCACCCCGGGCATGCTGATGGCCGCCACCCAGCTGCTTTCCCTCAACCCCAATCCCAGTCGCCGGGAAATCCGCGAAGGCCTGGCCGGCAATCTTTGTCGCTGTACCGGCTTCACGCGCATCATTGAGTCGGTGATCGCAGCCGCCGCGGCGCCGGCCGGCCCCCCCGCACAGGCCTCCGATGCGCGGTAATCCGGCAGCCCATGAAATGATTGCGCCCGCGACCCTCACCGCAGTGCTCGAACTGATGGCAGGCGCGCCGGGCAAGTGGACCCCCATCGCCGGAGGCACCGAACTGATGGTGGCGCACGCCGCGGGCAGACTCACCGCGGGTAGTCTGGTAAGCCTGTGGGGGCTCAAGGAGCTCCGTTTCATTCAAAGCACCCCAGACACGATTTCGATCGGTGCCGGCACAACCTTTCGTGATCTGCGTGAAGACGCACTCATTGCTGCCTGCCTGCCGCTGGTAGCCCGGGCCTCGAGCTGGATCGGCTCGATCGCCAACCAGAGCCGCGCCACAATCGGCGGCAATCTCGTCAACGGTTCACCGGCGGCGGACTCCTCTCCCGCCTTCCTCGTCTACGATGCAGAGGTCGAGCTGATCTCTGTCCGCGGCAGCCGCCGCATTCCGTACGCGGAGTTTCATACCGGCTATAAGCTGAGCGTCCTCGGGCCCGATGAATTGCTTTTCGCCGTACATATGCCCTTACGGTTTCAAGGTCATCGCCAGTATCTGCGCAAGGTAGGCACCCGCCGCGCCATGGCCATTTCGAAAGTCGCTCTCGGGGCAACCGCCATGGTTGTCGACGGCTTGGTCACTGAGCTTCGCCTTGCCGCAGCCAGCCTGGCCGCCTTTCCAACGCGGCTATTCCGCACCGAAGCCGCTCTTCTCGGCAAACCGATTGCCCCGCGCGCGATCGAATCGGCACGCGAAGCCCTGCTGGCAGAAGCCCGTCCCATCGACGACATCCGCTCCACGGCTGAGTACCGCAAGCAGGTCGCCGCCAATCTGCTCGAAGAATTCCTGCTCAGTCTAGGCTCTCAAGAGACGCGCGAATGAATCAAACTCTGTCCACCTGGAACCAAACCGGCGAAGCCGAGTCGCTCCAAGCCATGCTCGCCTGCTGCGGTGCGCGCCGCTGGGCCGCGGCCATGGTGGCGTTGCGCCCCATCGCAGGGGTTGTTGAGCTCAGCGAGGCCGCAGACCGCATCTGGAGCACCATGCAGGAGGCCGACTGGATGGAAGCCTTTGCCTGCCACCCTGCGATCGGCGACCGCGCGGCGGCGGGGGCATCCCGGAAGTCCATCGCATGGTCCGAGCAGGAGCAGTCCTCGGCGGCCGGCGCCGGAGCGAGTGTCCTCGCCGAGCTAGCTGCCGGCAACGCGCTCTACGAGCAGCGCTTTGGCTTCACCTATATCGTGTGTGCAACGGGAAAGACCGCCGAGGAGATGCTCGAGATCCTCCGTCGCCGCCTCGCCAGCGAGCGCCAGAGCGAGTTGCGCGAAGCTGCAGAACAACAACGCCAGATTACACAGATTCGTCTGGGGAAGTGGCTCATCGAATGAGTGAAATTACCACGCACGTGCTGGATGCGGTCCTCGGCAGGCCGGCAGCCGAGGTCGCCGTTCGCCTCGAAAAACAGCAGGATGGCGCTTGGATGGCGCTCACGGCGAGCGCCACCGACGCTGGCGGCAGATGCCGCGACCTGGCCAAGGACGCCTCGCCCGGGCTCTATCGCCTGACGTTTTTCACCAGCGACTATCTTGCGCGCAACGGCCGCACCAGCATCTATCCGGAGATTTCCATCTCTTTTCATTGCAGCGGCAATGAGAACTATCACCTTCCGCTTCTGCTCAGCGACAACAGTTACACCACCTATCGAGGAAGCTGACACCATGGCAAATCTTGGCCACAATTGCTACGGAAAATCGCGCGTCCGCCTCTCCCGCATCACGCGCCACGACGACCGGCACGAATTCAACGAGTGGACCGTCGAGGTGCTGCTTGAAGGCGACTTTGCGACCAGCTTCACCCGGGCAGACAACAGCCGACTTCTGCCCACTGACACCATGAAGAACACCGTCTACTCGCGTGCCCGCGTCTCCGGTGCGGCGACCATCGAGCAATTCGCCATGGAACTGGGCGACTACCTGCTCCAAGAGCATGCCCATGTCAGCGGAGTAAAGATCGAGATCGAGGAAAAAGCCTGGGAACGGATGGCGGTCGACGGCAATCCCGACCCCACGACCTTCAGGCTCGGAGGACCGGAGGTCCATACGGTCCGCGCCGTCCGCGACCAGGGCCGCGCGTGGACCATCCGGTCGGGTGTCGATGGTCTGGTGATTCTCAAGACCACGAAATCAGCCTTCACGGGCTACATTCAAGACAGGCTCACCACACTCAAACCCGCTTCAGACCGCATCTTCGGCACGCGGGCTCGGGCTACCTGGGAGTACGCCCTAAGCTCGCCCCCATACGCCGAGGTGCGCTCCCGCATCATCGCCGCCATGCTGAAGGAATTCACAACGCACCACAGCATGAGCGTGCAGCACACGCTTTTTGACATGGGCAAAGCCGCGCTTGAGGCAGCCCCGGAGATTGCCAGCGTTACGCTCACCATGCCCAACCTGCATCATCTGCTGGCTGACCTGAGCCCCTTCGGGCAAGACAATCCCAACCACATCTTCATCCCCATCGACGAGCCGCATGGATACATCGAAGCCACCATCGAGCGCTGAGTCTTATTGCAATGCGCTCAGATCGTCGGGCCAATCGATGTCGACTTCCCCACCGGCAAACGGCACCGGGATCAAGGGGCACGGCGGATCCACGAGCAGTGCACGCGCGCCCTTGTCCCCTCTGAGCGCATAGAGCCGGGCGAACACGTTTCGCGGAAACACCGCCGGAATGCCAAGCACCTCTGCATACGCCGAGGCGACAATGGAAGGCTCGGACTGAAGCGCGAAGCGATGGAGCAATACCCGCAAGTGATCCGAGATAAGCCTGGGCTGATCGCAGGCCATCATCAGCACTCCTCCAGAGTTGGGCGCAGTCTTCATGAGCCCGTCAAGTCCGGCATGGATGGAAGTAGAAATTCCCTGCTCCCATCGCTCGTTGAGCACCGGCATTGAGGTGCCGAACTTCACCGCGCTTAGAATCAGTTGCCCGTACGCCCCGACAATCGGTAGCACGGGAGAGGCCCCGGCCTCGTTCGCCAGCCGGATGGCGCGCGCCAGCAGCGATTCTCCCCGGTACATCAGCAACTGCTTGGGCTGTCCAAGCCGGCTGCTGGCGCCAGCCGCAAGGACAATCGCACCGACCGAAGCGCTCACGGCTGGCCCTCCCCATCCGGCTGCATCAGGATCAGCAGTACCAGTCCGTCCACCGCAAACATGCGAAAGGCCGCGTCCTGCCCATTCCAGGTGCGCGACTGCCACATCAGGAACCACTCCCCACCGACGGCGAGAAACGCAACCAGCCACATCGCCATGGCAAGAGTCAGCGCCGCAATGGCCACACCCTTTGCCCCGTTGAACACGCCCGCTGGCTCTCGCATCGCGCTCAGCAGCCGCGCAACAGCCCACGACAGTAAAATGGCGGTCACAATTTCCACCGCAATGATGGCCAGATAGAAGGCGAGATGAATTCGAGACGAGTTCAGAGCGCGACCCATGCCGTGGTTGCCGGGGAAGGTGGAATCCATGGAGAGCACGTGGCGAACGAACTGGTAATTGGAATCGAAATCGGTCACGTTATTGAACACCACCAGCGCGTAATAGAATCCCATACCCGCCAACAACAGAACCTTCGCCGTGCGCGTAATCATTGCTTGCTCCCTGCTCGGTCAAAAGGCTTGAAACAGGCTGTCAGAGCAGCCGGTGTGGCCTCGTCGTAATCGGTGCGCGCGGGCATGGTTGCTTTTGGATCGACCGCCTGCGGATCGGGGAGGATTCGCCGCAAGCGCTTTTCGCCGTTCGCCGCAATCGAGGCCAACGGGAACCGGGAGCAGGAGCGGGCCGCCTTCGTGCCGCTCTCCGCACCCATCGTGTGGCCGAGGAAGCAGTTCTGGCGCGCACTCCTGAATCCCTGCTCCACCGGCGAATTTCGAGGCCAGCGTCCCTTCGGTTGAATCCGATCAAGCACGGCCGACTGGCGTTGAAACTCAATACGGACAACGCCATAGGGGATTTGCGGCTCGTATTCATGCAAGAGCCAGGGAAATGCCGGTTTAAAGAACGGGTGCGACATGAGATACGGAGCAGGTGTTCGGCCCTCTTTTGAAAGCGGCCATTGGTCGCGCATCTTTCGATCGACGCATGACGCCAGCCGTGGTTGATCTGCGGCCACAGAGTCTACAGGATCATTAGCGCGATACTGATCGCGATAGATAGCGACCACCAGAGTGTCCGCTCCCAGTTCACAGACCATCCGCGCCAGCGGTTCCGAGGGCACACCGCTTATTTCCGTCTTCAGAGCCAGATGGGAGTCATCGCTCATCGTATAGGTTTCCTGGGGCAGCTCGAGAAGGTCTTCATCGCTGAGGAAGCGAGTTGAGCCCGGCCGCAGGTGTCGAATCTCTCCGCCCACTCGAAGATCGGCCGCCGAAGACCGCTCCGCATGCAATTTCTTCGCCGAGTCTGCCACCGGCGGCGCCGAGAGCGCCACGCTTGCCAGCATCAGCGGAAAAGCTCGTTCCATGCCCTCATGCTAACGGGTCAAAGATGGAAGGGGGAAAAGAAAATCTTCCCGGCAGCGTGCTAAATTCAAATGCAAATGACCACTGATTTCTCCGCAGACAAGAAGCTCGTCGAACTGGGCTACCCTCTACCGCCGGCGCCGGCTCCCGGCGGCAATTATGTTTCCTTCAAGCAGGTGGCTTCGATTGGCTATCTCTCCGGCGTCATTTCCACGGGAGCCGATGGCGTCATCACCGGAACTGCCGGCCTGGACCGTTCCATCGAACAAGGCTACGCGGCAGCCCGGGCCTGCGCACTGGCGCAGCTGGCAGTGCTCGAGCGTGAATTAGGCTCGCTGGATCGTATTCGAGAGGTCCTCACCGTCAACGGCTACGTGAACGCTGTCAATGGATTCGCCGATGCGCCGGCAATCATCAATGGCGCTTCCGATCTGCTGGTTCAGGTCTTCGGCGATGCCGGCCGCCACGTGCGCGCCGCTGTGGGCGTAAGCGCCCTGCCGCGCAACGCACTAGTTGAAATTCAAATGACCGTCCGGGTGAACGAATCATGACCGAGCACCGGCTTTCCGCAGAGCCAACCCACTCTGTGTGGGACCGTTCGCTTCCACCCAGGCTGCACATCGAGCCCGGCGATGAGGTCGCCTTCGAGTGCGTCGACGCCAGCGGCGGCCAAGTCCATCCTGCCATGACCACGTCTCAGTACCTGACCATCGACCGGACCCGTATCCATGCGCTCAGCGGCCCAGTGTGGGTTAAAGGCGCCGAGCCCGGCGACGTTTTAGAAGTCGATGTGCTCTCCACGCGCCATGCCGGCTGGGGTTGGACCAGCGTGATTGAGAGCCTGGGCCTTTTGAAGAATCGTTTTCGCGAGCCCTATCTCTTTCATTGGCAGCTTGATGGCCAATCGACAAGCTCGCTCGCTCCGGCGGTTGTTCCTGTGAGGCCGTTCCTCGGAGTCATGGGCGTCGCCCGGGCTGAAGACGGCGCCTTTCGTACGCGTGCGCCAGGGCCTTTCGGCGGCAATCTGGACGTGCGCGAGCTGTGTGCCGGCTCGCGGCTCTACCTCCCGGTGTTCAGTCGCGGCGCGCTCTTCAGTTGCGGTGACGGCCACGCTGCACAAGGCGACGGCGAAGTTTGCATCAACGGCATCGAGTGCCCGCTCGAGGTGACCTTGCGTTTCCACCTGCATAAGCAGCAGCCGCTTCTGAGCCCGATTGTCGAGGCCAGCGAGACCGCAGCGGCAGATTCAACAGCCGACGCGTGGGTCGTTGTCTAAACCGGAACCGACCTCGCCGACACCGCGCGCGCCGCCACAGGCCGGATGATCGATCTGCTGGTCAGCCGCTGGGGCTTTCGAGAAATTCATGCCTACATTTTGTGCAGTGTAGCCCTCAAACTTCGTCTCAGCCAGGTAGTCAATGAGCCCGTCTCGACGGTGAGTGCCGCATTGAGCAAACAAATCCTGCCCGAGCGTGAGTTGTTCCCCATCGCATGACCATCAACGCCGCTGAAGTGATCGCCGGGCTCCGTGCCCTTGTTCCGCGCCAGGAAGAGGCGCTTATGTAGAGATGTGTTCTCGACAGGCCAGCCCGTCATGCGCCTGGCTGAAGGTTGGCACATCGTCGAGGCCCACGTCTCTCGCTTGGCCTGAGCTTGAATTTTCCGTCGTATCCCGGGGCGAACCGTGCCGCGTTCAAGACGAGAGTTCGACCCTCAACTGTTCTCGAGATGCCGCGCGGAATGCATTTTCAAGATGCTCGGAATTGGGGAATACCTTACCCATCACATGCCGTGCCGGAAAGGTGAAGCTCAATTCCCGCTCATTGAAGGGCCACGGATCAAGACGAAAATGGTAGGGCGCCACCGGCAACACTTTCACCTCCCGGGCGCCTCCATTGTTGAGCGGAAGCGGATGCAGCAGATCTGCGGGCGATCGATAACCAACGCAGGTCAATAGCGAGAGATTGTCGCAAGCCTGCAAAAGGCGGAACTGCTCCAGAATCGTCTGCTCTCGGGCTTCCGTCGTCGATAGAGTCGTGTCCTGAGCAATTCTCGACCGAAGCTCATCCTGGTAGGCAATCAGTCGCGTAAGAAAGCCATCTAGGAGCACGAGGCCGTCCGCGGCAATCGTCGAGCGGAGGGTATGCGTCGTGATGAGGTTGTAGGTATGCATCGCGATCAGCAAGCCGGCATACGGATCCTCTTCCCCTGCGACGCGCACTGAGCGGTCGCGCACCTCCAGGTACTCGTCTAAATCGATCTCTTCAAACGAAGAATATTTCCCCACCAGTTCGGTCGCAAATGCCGCCGGCTTTCCCTCGCGCGTAATCGACGGGTGCGCATCCGGCCCTGCCCACCCGTCATCGTGGCAGGCGACGCCCTTGAGCACTCGTGCACGCGGTTGGGGTCTGCTAAATTCCGCGTTGCCCCATGCTGCGGCAAAATCTCCTGCCAGGCGCGCGTGATCCGGATGCATGATGAGCCACCAGCCGGTTTCTGATTCAATCCGAAACAAATCCTTTTCCCTATTCCGCCGTCTGCGCTTGGCATGATTCATGCCAGTGATGCAAGGTAAGCCACTCGAAAACATCACGAAGAAAAAGTAGCTGAAGCCCGAGCGCCATCGCGGCCACCGCCAGGGCGAACGGGCAGGCCGTCTCCATCTGGTTACTCGCTTGACAATCCTCCCCTCCCGAAAGGAAGGAGATTCCTACCGGACTCAGAGAGTCCCTCGGTGGGTTCCTGCTGCTGGCCCATTCGAGCAGGGCTCACTTCACAGCCGATCCGGGCATCGCCGGCCCTTGGGTACTCGACAAACTTGGTAATCCAATACAAGAACTCGGGTTATCGTTCCTGCAGATAAATTACAGCGCAGTGTATCCGCTCACTGCGTCCCACCCTGAAGGACGAGGCTTTCCAAGGATAACGGGTAAATTATCGCATAGCCCGGGCCGCCCTCGCCTACCCGCGTTGAGCCCGCAAATCACTCTCGAGTTATGCCGCCAGGGACACGGATGCCGGCCGAAATTGGAATTCTGGGTCGCAGATTGGGCAACGCATTCGGCAGTCGCAACCAGAACAGGATCTTCGCCGGCGTCGCTTTCAACATGAGGAAGATGTGGATGAGGCTTTCTTCAGCGCTGACAAGGCCTTCGGTGGCGTTCGCACGGATGGGCGCCGGGCTGATGATGAATGCCACAATCGTGACCGAATGAATTCCCGCCCTGGCCTGGTAGATGGCCCCCGGGCCTCGGTGAGCGGTAAAAATCTTCGGGCGCCCCGCGCACATTCCTTCCCGCACTACAATCTCTTCATGGACTCAAGCCGCTGGACGATCGAGACTCTTCGCGCCGCGTTGGCCAGCGGAACTGTGACTCCCACGCTTCTCGCCGAACAAGCCCTGTCGCAATGCAACCGGAATGCCGGCCACAACACTTATTTATGGCAGAGCAGTCGATGGACGCTGGCCGAGGCCACCCGTGCCGAATCCCTGCCGCGCGGCACGGGTGGCCTATTCGGGGACGGCCGTGAGCCGCTGTGGGGACTACCAGTTTCCGTAAAAGACTGCTTTGACCTGGCCGGCGCGCCCACGAGCTGCGGCGTACGTTTCTATCGTGACCTCAACGGCAACGCCGCCGAAGATTCGTGGCTCGTCGAGCGGCTGCGCTCCCACGGCGCAGTCATTACCGGCAAGACGCACCTGCATCCGCTGGCCTACGGCATCACTGGCGAAAATCCTGAGTTCGGTGACTGCCTGCAGCCGCGCGACGCCACTGCGCTCACCGGCGGCTCGTCCTCCGGCGCCGCGGCCAGTGTGCAGGAGGGCTCAGCGGTGATGGCCATCGGTACCGATACGGGCGGTTCCGTCCGCGCTCCCGCCGCCCTCTGCGGCCTGGCCGGATACCGCGCCACGCTGGGCCGCGGCACCTGGCGCGGCGGCGCGCATTTGGCAGAGTCCTTTGACACCATGGGATGCCTGTTCCGCGACCTTGCCGACGCCCCGCTACTGGCCAGCCTCTTTACGTCCAGGCCCGCCGCGGCCCCGCCGGCCTTCCGTCGTTTCGCGGTGATCGACGAGAGCTTTCTTCATGACTGCGAACCGAAGATTATCCAGAGCCTGCGAGTCACCGTTCGCGCTTTGCAATCGCTCGGCTTAGAGGCCTCGACGATCGATGCCGGCTGGTGGCAGGACGCGTTCGAAATCTTTGCTCCTATTCAGGCGGCGGAGGCCGCGCGTCTTCACGCCGGCCATTTTGACTGCTTCGAATCTTCCATTCGCGAGCGGCTCGAGTGGGGCGCCGCTCTCAGTCGAAATGAGATCGGAAGTTTGCGTCAGCGGCACGCTGCCTTTCGCAGCCGCATGGATGATCTTTTCGCCGCCCGCCAGCTGCTGCTGCTTCCCGCCACGCCCGTGGCGCGATTGAACGCGGGTGCAGATCACAGCAAGACGCGCGGCCGTTTGCTGCGCTACACGACGCCCTTTAGCCTGGCTGGTGTCCCGGTCGTCACGCTTCCTTCGGCTGAGGGCGGAATGCAGCTGGCGGCGGCGCGCGATTCGGACGAGGTGCTTCTTGAACTCGCGTCCCGGCTTGCCAATCCGGAAAAGTCCTGACGCTCGGCTTCCGCCCGCACGATAACGTTTATTGCTATATAGATAGCGCATGCCTCATATCGTCGACATGGGCGACGATATGAGGCATGATACGTTTGTCTTCTGCTGTTCGCTTCTGTCCCGCTTGTGCGCCCGCTTGGCGGGCCAGTTCTAAGGTGGTGCTGCTTTCAAGCTGTAGTTTTCATCGTAACGGCGATCATTTTGCAGGGTCGTGCGGGTTGCTGTTTCATCAGAACCCACAGATGACGCTTCGATCCGCTGCTGCGATAACCTCGGGGGGCCCCGCGTACCGATAGGAAACCAAGTTCAATCTGGTCACGCGATATGACCGCTAGCGGCTACCCGAATGAACCTATGGAGCTGGACGTCTATTCCGGGGACTCGGGTGTCCTGCGTACAGTGTACGTCTGGTTTCCGGTGAGCGGGTTCGTAGCAGCAGGCTCCGCTTTGAACTTCAAATTGGATGCTTCGCAGGAAGTAGCTCCCAGTGCCTTGGGTTTGAAGATCGTGCAGAAAACCGCTGAGATTCCCGCTACGGAAGACGCATGGAACCGGGCAGACAGTCGCAAAATGGTCTGCGAATGGCCCGAAATGGAGCATTTATTGGGCACTCGAAAAAGCCGAAATGGAGGTGACCGGTGGACTTCACTATCGGCGTCCTGCTGCGGAGATTGTTCGAGAGATAGTCGATGAACGTACGGCATACCGGAATGACTATCATCGCCTCATGCAATAGAACAACGACGCGACAACACTTCTTCAGGTCGTTCAGAGCCTCTATCTGGAGGCCGAAGCGAAAATCAAGAAAAGTCCGATAGTCTAGTTCACAGTTTCCTCTTAGTCGCAACGAAGCGCGATCATAGGGTCTATCTGTGTCGCTCGACGAGCGGGAATGAAGCAGGCGAGCGAGGCAATTCCTGCTAGCAATATCGAGACCGCGCTCAACGTGATTGGATCGCCAGGCCCAACCTCAAATAAAAGACTGCGGATCGAACGAGACACCGCCAAAGAACCAGCGAGGCCGATTCCAACTCCCAGACCAACAAGGAGAAGGCCCTCTTGCAGAATCATCTGGATAACGTTCGCTCGGCTGGCACCTATAGTCATCCGAATGCCAATCTCTTTGGTGTGCTGCGCAACCGTGTAATGCATCATTGCGAAGATACCCGCCCCCGCGAGCCCCATCGCGAGTGCCGCAAATAAACTTAGGAGTAGTGTTTGGAAGCGGCGTGGAGCATTCTCGCCGGATAAAGCGAGCCCTCTTCTGATCTGAGAATCTTCTCCGAGACCTGCTCGATGTGCAGCGTGATCCCGTAGCCGTGCATTCGCCCTCGGGCAGCAACAGTCTTGAGCGCCAGGAGGTCAAGTGTGCCTTGGAGGCGGTCATTGGTGTGTTTACGCATGGTCTCCTATAGCCAGCTATGGAAAGCTTGTGTGCCCAAACTGCATTCGATGTCAACCTTTCATGTAACTACTGCCGTGACGATGAGCTTTTTGATCCGACAGCTCTTTATCACATGCGCATCGGCACATTGAAATGGAAAGCTCATCGTGTCCGTCGTAGACCGGCCTTCTCATCCCATCTGTTCCTGTCCGCAACGCCGGCCCTTACGTATATGTAGAACTGTTCGGCATCTACCGGTTTGTTATCGCTCTCTCTGAGAACTACAACGCGACATCCCCGCTGACTTGAACCCCGGCGGCATTACCGGATATATTACTGGATATAGAACGGAGGTCAACCATGGGCAATACAGCACAAAGGCGCGCGATTAAGAGCTATCGAAGCCGCCTCCGAAAGCGTGGCGTTGCAAGGTTCGAGGTGCTCGGACTGGACGCTGATCGCGAGTTGATTCGATCGCTGGCCAAAAGGCTTACGCAGGACAGCACAGACGCGAGCCGGATCCGGTCTGAAGTCATGCAAATTGTCTCGGATGCGCCCAGCAAGGGTGGGATCCTTGCTGCACTGCGCCGCTCGCCCCTGGTAGGGGCAAATCTCAAGATTGAGCGTCCGTTCGATCCGGGCAGGAAGATTGATCTGTGACGCGTTATTTACTCGACACCAACATCATCAGCAATATCACCAAGCCCCAGCCGTCCCCGTCTCTTCTCGAATGGATGGCGGATCAGGATGACGGCGATCTGTTCATCTCTTCTCTCAGTCTGGCAGAAATCCATCGTGGCGTTTTGGAGAGGCCGGCCGGGAAAAAGCACAAAGAACTGGAAGCGTGGTTCGCCGGCCCGGAGGGCCCGCAGGCCCTCTTTCGAGGCAGAGTGCTGGCCTTTGACGAGAAAGCTGCTCTTATATGGTCTCGCCTCATGTCGGAAGGCACTTCGGCAGGACGTCCGAGAAGCGCTCTGGATATGGTCGTCGCCGCCACCGCTGAAGCGAATGACTGTCTCGTTGTGACGGACAATGAAAGACACTTTCCAGGGATCGACCTTCTCAATCCGCTTCGCGGTGGTAGACGTAAAGGATTGTCTTAGCCCGAGGAAATATTCAGGCCACAAAGCCGCTCCGCACGAAGTCCAGGTTTCTCGTTGCGCCCTCCCGTTGATTCTTCCGCCGGTTCTTCTGCCGGAGACCAGCGCCCATCGCTGAATTTGATGGAAGCGGTCGTGATCGACAGGACGCAGCCCTCTGCTCGGGCCTCTTCGGAGGTTTCGGGCCCTCCATTTCCGCCCTTACAAACCTGGCTATGCCAGATAAATTTGGCTCAGAGCTCAATATGAGAGGGATTTAAGGGTGCGCTACAAATAGCTCAACTACCATTCTCGGCGCAACGCCTTGAGTCGGCTAAACCAGCGGCAGGGACGATAGAGCGCAGCCACGATCGCAATCCAGACCGCATAGACAATTGGAAGCGAGAAGCCCCACCTTGCGGGAATATGAGCATCATTCGCCTGGGGCAAGGGCACGTGCAGGCGATTCGCCATGACGAGCGCTATAGGGAATCAGCATCAGGTGAATCAGGTAGAGATGGCGCACATACAAAAACAATGGGACACTCCGGTATACCCGCATGAAACCCGCCGCTTGTTTCACCCACTGCCGTTCGATCATCACATCCGCCAGCGCATAGAGCAGCTGCTGGGCCCGCCGACAGGAAGTCTTTCGCAGTTTCCCGGCACTTGAGCGACAATAAACTGATGACTGACCTGGCCCGCATTCTGGCCCTTTGGCGCGAACTGGATTCTGTCGGGTTGGACTATGTACTGGCCACGATCGTCGCTGTAGAGGGCTCGAGCTATCGTAAACCCGGCGCGCTCATGCTTTTGACGCACGATGGCCGCCGCATTGGCACCGTCAGCGGCGGTTGCCTGGAGTCCCAGGTCGCCAGCCGCGCCTGGTGGCTCACCGCCGACGGCCCGATCGTCAAAAGCTACTCCACCCGGGAAGACGACGGCGATCGCCCTTACGGGTCCGGCTGCGGTGGTGTTGTTACTCTGTTGCTCGAAAGGAAGGAAACCGCAGGCCCCATGCTGGCCGCACTCGCGCGCGCATTTGAGAGCCGTGTTCCACTGGCCGCGGCCGCTCTATTGGAAGGGCCGCATCTTGGCCGCCGCACCTTCGCCGGCCTGGAGCCCGAAGCTGCCCAGCCGCGCCAACCCGTGGACCAACACTCCTCGGCCCAACACGCCAGTATCGACCGAGCGTTGCGCGAGCTCGCCGAACGGTGCGTCGCCCTCGGTGAGCCCATCGAACGCCACGTTGTTCTAGGGGAAACATCCATCAAGGTCTGGGTTGATTACCGCCCTGCTCGCCCGCTGATCGCCATCTACGGGGCCGGCGACGACGCCCAGCCGCTCCTCCGCCTTGCCAAGGAACTCGGCTGGTTTGTTTTGCTAGCCGACGGCCGCTCTCATCTGGCAACGCGCGAGCGTTTTCCCATGGCCGATGCACTGCATCTGCTACCCATCAAGGATTTGCCCGATCTGTCTTCCGGTCGACCGTCTGCGGCATTCCGAGATCTTCGTCGAGCAGACGCCGCCATCGTCATGACACACAGCTTCGAACAGGATTCGAAAACCCTCGCCTGTCTTCTGGGCCTCGACTCCCCTCCGGCCTACATAGGCGTTCTCGGTCCACAGCGCCGCACCCGTGAGCTCCTCCTAGAAGCCGCCCATCTGCTCGGTCTTCCCGCCGCAGCAGGCGCCGCGCAGGCAGAACGCTGGATGGCTCAATTGCACGCCCCCACCGGTCTTGACCTAGGCGCCGATTCTCCCGAGACGATTGCTCTTTCCGTTCTCGCGGAAATCCAGAAGTTCCGCACCGCCGCAACCGCGCTCCCGCTTCGCAGGGTCCGTGCCAGTGCCGCCATTACCATGGCCGTCTGAATCGGTCCGCCGGACAGCGGTTCAGTTTGAAGGTTTTGCCCCTCAACCATGGGGAGCAAATCACAAAATAATCGGACTTTTTTGTGCAGACCTGAAGCGGGTTTTTCAGGAGAAACCCCCATCTCGGACGATCGCCATTCCACATCTCAAATCGCCTCTTTGCTTCTTGTTCGCCTCACGTAGAACTGCGGGACCGCCACGCACCACCGTGCTTGCCCGATCTTTTGAACTAGAATATGAACTCCAGTGCAGGCGGTATCAATTTGACCAAAATCGCCAAAAATGATCACACTGCCTGGAACCAGACCGCTGGTGTGGAAGTAAGGGACCTTCTCAAGGAGTCGATTGATGGAATCGGCCAACCGGGACCTCGGAAAATGCCTTGCCGAGCAGTTGCCTCCGCTCACTACGCATGAGGCGGCTGTGGAATCGGACCGCTGCCTTTATTGCTATGACGCGCCCTGCACGCATGCTTGTCCCACGCACATCGATATTCCACGCTTCATCAAGAAAATCGCGTCCAGCAATCTGCGCGGCTCCGCGGAAACCATCTTCGCTTCCAATCTTCTTGGCGCAACTTGCGCCCGTGTCTGTCCGGTCGAGGAGCTATGCGAAGGCGCATGCGTGCTCGGCTCCGAGCACAAACCCATCGCCATTGGCCGCCTGCAGCGCTTCGTCATGGACCATGCCTACGAGCGGGGCAATTTCCCCGTCGTAAGGTCCTCATCGACGGGCAGATCCATCGCAGTTGTCGGCGCCGGGCCCGCAGGCCTTTCCTGCGCCGGCGAGCTGGCCAGGCTAGGCGATGCAGTTACCATCTTCGAGAAGCGAGACATGCCCGGCGGCCTTTCTACCTACGGCATCATCACGCTGCGCGAGCCTGTCGAAATTGCTCTCCGGGAAACGCGCATGATCGAGAGCCTCGGCGTTCAAATAAAAACCGGCATCGAATTCGGCAAAGATATTTCTCTTGACGAGTTGCAGCAAACGTTCGACGCCGTCGTGCTGAGCATTGGCCTTGGCTCGACGCCTGCCCTCGGCATTGAAGGCGAACAGGTCATCCTCGACGGACTGGAGTTCATTGAGGCCAGCAAAACTCGGATGGCAAGCATGTCCATCGCCCGCAACGTTCTGGTGATTGGCGCGGGCAACACCGCTGTCGATTGCGCCACAATCGCCAAACGCCTCGGCGCCGAGCACGTGACCATGGTCTATCGCCGCACGAACCGCGAGATGACCTGCTATCAGCACGAGTACGATTTCGCCCGCAAGGAAGGCATTGAATTCCGCTTCCTCACCCAGCCATCGCGCGTCCTTCTCGACGGTGGGATTCCCGTGGGCCTCGAATGCCTTCGCATCGAGCTGGGCCCACCCGACGCCTCCGGTCGCCCTTCGCCTCAGGCTGTCAAGGGGTCGGAATTTGTCCTCCCGTCAGGCCAGATCGTCAAGGCCATAGGCCAGCAGAAACCCGCTCTCGCCGCGCATCTCGGCCTCAAGACAAGCAATGGCTTCATCACCGTTGACTCCCTCTTTCAGAGCAGCCTCAGCGGCGTCTATGCCATCGGCGACTGCATCCGCTCCCGGGGCGCAGCTTCGACCGTCATGGCCGTCCAGGACGGCAAGTTCGCCGCCGCCGCCATTCATCGCGAGTTCGCGCGCACCCCTGCGCAAGTTGAGGTAAGTTAGCCATGGCCGATCTTGGCATCAAGTTCTGCGGCATCCAATCGCCCAATCCTTTCTGGCTGGCCTCGGCTCCACCCACGAATACTGGCGCGCAAATTCATCGGGCCTTTGAGGCCGGATGGGGAGGCGCCGTCTGGAAGACCATTGGCGCGCCCGTGCTCAATGTGTCCAACCGTTACGGGGCATGGAGCTATGGCCGCCAGCGCATGCTGGCCATCAACAACGTCGAACTCATCTCGGACCGCCCCATCGAGATCAACCTGCGCGAGATTGCCGAAGTCAAACGCGCCTGGCCCGACCGCGCCGTCATTGTCTCCGCCATGGTCGAATCCAAGCCCGAGGCCTGGCGCGAAATTGTCAGGCGCATTGAAGACACCGGTGCCGACGCGATCGAGCTCAACTATGGCTGCCCGCACGGCATGAGCGAGCGCGGCATGGGCTCAGCCATCGGTCAGGTGCCCGAGTATTGTGAGCGCATTACCCGCTGGGTCATGGAAACCGCGTCCATCCCCGTCATCGTGAAGCTCACCCCCAACATCAGCAATATCGTGCTTCCGGCACGCGCCGGCGTTGCTGCCGGAGCCAATGCGCTCTCCCTCATCAACACCATCAACTCCATCGTCGGCGTCGATCTCGACACGCTTGAGCTCACGCCCAGTATCGGCGGCAAGGGTGGCCACGGCGGATATGCCGGCCCGGCCGTCAAGCCCATCGCGCTCAACATGCTTGCCTCGCTCGGCTCCGACCCGGTCGTCTCTGCCTCCGGCATTCCCATCTCCGCCATGGGCGGGATCACAAACTGGCAGGATGCCGCGCAGTTCCTGCTTCTCGGCGCATCGAGCCTTCAGGTCTGCACTGCCGTCATGCATTATGGCTTCCGCATCATTGAGGATCTCTGCGACGGGCTCTCTAACTGGATGGATGAAAAAGGCTTCCAGACCATCGCCGAAGTAACCGGCCAGAGCCTCAATCGCGTCTCCGAGTTCAAGGATTTCGATCTCTCGTTTCGCGCAGTTGCCCGCATCGATGCTGACAAATGCATCAAGTGCAATCTTTGCTACGTTGCCTGCAATGACACTGCGCATCAATGCATCGATCTCGTCTCGCCGCAGGGCGCGCTCGTTCAGCCACTCTCCTACAACGTCCGTTCCAACGGCAAGCAGGAGTCGATCGAATCACGCCCCCAGCCCGAGGTGCGCGAGCCCGATTGCGTCGGCTGCCGCCTCTGCTATAACGTGTGTCCGGTAGACAATTGCATCTCCATGGTCGAGGTTCCGTCGGGCCGGCCCTCCGTAACATGGAGCGAAATCTCCCGTCAGCAGCCCGCTGTGACGGAAGATTGGGAAACCATGAAAGCCTATCGCGAACGGGTGGGAATCCACATCCATTAGCATGTTTCTGAACAAAATAAACCTTTTGCACAGGGAGCCGGGACCTACAGACGAAGAGCAGCAACAACCGAACGCCAAGCAGGGAGAAGCGCTCAATGGCAGTTCTGATCAAAGGCGGAGAAATTGTCATCGCGGATTCTCGCTTCCGCGCCGACATCTTCATCGAGCATGAAACCATCAGCAGCATCAGCAAGGATTTCGTCGCGCCCCCCGGAACCGAAGTGATCGATGCTCGAGGCAAACTCATCTTCCCGGGCCTCATCGATCCCCACGTACACATTCATCTCCCCTTCATGGCCACCTTCGCCAAAGACACCCACGCGACGGCCAGCAAAGCCGCGCTTCTGGGCGGAACGACGACATTCATTGAAATGTGCTGCCCTTCCCGCAATGAGGACGCGCTTGAGGGCTATAACCTCTGGAAGCAGAAAGCCGAAGGCCACAGCGCGTGCGACTACGCATTTCACATGGCCGTTACTCGTTTCGACACGCAGACGGAAGCGCAACTGCGCGAAATCGTCGCCGACGGAACCGCATCCTTCAAGATATTCCTCGCCTACAAGAATTTCTTCGGCGTCAATGACGAAGAGATGTTCCACACCCTCAAGCTGGCCGCCGAACTCGGCGTCATCACCACCGCTCATTGCGAAAATGCCGAACTGGTCGGCCAGTTGCAGCAGTTGCTCCTCGGCGCAGGCAAAACCGGCCCCGAGTGGCATGAGCCCAGCCGCCCTGAAGCCGTGGAAGCGGAAGGCACTGGCCGCTTCGCAACCTTCCTTGAGCAGACCGGCGCCGCCGGTTACGTGGTCCATCTGTCCTGTGCGCCGGCCCTGCGCGCCGCAGTAGAAGCCAGGCTCCGCGGCGTCGAGATTTACATCGAATCCGTGCTTCCCCATTTCCTCCTCGACAAGAGTTACGCCGAGCGCCCCGGCGTGGAAGGAATGAAGCACGTCATGTCTCCTCCACTGCGCGAAAAACGCAATCAATCCAGCCTGTGGACCGCGCTCCAAGCCGGCCTGATTGACACCGTTGGCACCGATCATTGCCCCTTCGATCTCGAGCAGAAGCTTCTCGGCGCCCAAGCCTTCACGCAAATCCCCAACGGCATTCCCGGCATCGAAGATCGGGTGAATCTGATGTACACCTACGGTGTGAAACGCGGCAGACTCGACATTCATCGTTTCGTCGATGCACTCAGCACACGCCCTGCCAAGCTCTTCGGTTTGTTCCCGCGCAAGGGCAACATCGCCGTGGGCGCCGACGCAGACCTTGTCGTCTATGACCCTGACTATCGGGGCACGATCTCGGCTCGAACGCAGCACACCAACAATGACTACAACGGATTCGAGGGCTTCCCAATCGAAGGCCGCCCCTTACACGTCACCGTGCGCGGCAAGATTCAGGTGCGCGAGGGCCTGTTCGTCGGCGAACCAGGCTGCGGCCGCATGATCCGCCGCCAGCCGCAATACGGCCTTCGACGCGAAACCAAAGGAGTAGCCCATGCCGGTTGATGCACAAGGGGCAGTCGCTCTGCTCAAGAAGCTCCGCGCGCTCACCGCCGATGAGAACGGCGCCCAGCGCCTCGCCTGGAGCCGGACCTGGCTCAAGGCCCGCAGCTGGTTTCAATCGATCCTCCGCAATCTTCCCATCGAGCATCATCTCGATGCCGCGGGCAACAGCTGGACGACCCTCCCCGGCCAATCCCAAAAGACACTCATCCTGGGCAGTCATCTCGATTCAGTTCCCAACGGCGGCTGGCTCGACGGTTGTCTGGGCGTCCTCGCCGCCTATGCCGTGCTCGAGAGGATCAATGCTCAGTACAACGGGAGACCGCCCATCACCATTCGCCTTGTTGACTGGGCCGATGAAGAAGGCGCGCGCTTCGGCCGCAGCCTTTTCGGCTCCTCCGCATTTGCCGGTACGCATTCGATTGAAGCCGATCGTAACCGCACCGATACGAGCGGCATGCGTCTTGAAGAGGCTCTGGCGGCCTGCGGCATCAACGTCCGCTCCATCGGTGACGCTGCTTTCGAGCGCAAGCACGCCGCAGCCTATCTTGAATTGCACATCGAGCAAG
Source organism: Occallatibacter sp. (assembly GCA_036519195.1). Taxonomy (GTDB): domain Bacteria; phylum Acidobacteriota; class Terriglobia; order Terriglobales; family Acidobacteriaceae; genus Telmatobacter. The sequence continues at coordinate 33,147 of DATDLS010000212.1, forward strand.
GCCCTGTTCTTGAGAGCATGGACCTGCCCTTGGCCGCCGTTCTCGGCACCAAAGGCGTCGAACGCCACGCCGTCACCTTTCACGGCCAGGAAGCCCACTCCGGCTCGACACCCATGACCGCACGCCGTGATGCCCTGGCCGCTGCTGCCAGGCTCGCTCTCGAAATTCGCCCCATTGCCAAACGTCATCCAGACGCAGTGTGTACCATGGGCAGCGTCAAAACCTTCCCCGGCATTGTCACCGCCGTCGTGGGCCGCTGCGAGACGACGCTCGATCAGCGCGATCTTGATGCCGCCGTGCTCGCCGGCATGTATCACGAAGCCCAGCAGAAGAGCATTCAGTTCGCAGCCGAAGAAGGCTGCACCGTCGAGTGGTCGCGCATCTGGAGCATCGCGCCTGAGCCATTCCATCCGCATCTGATCGCACTCTGCGAAGAGGCCATTCGCGAGACCATCGGCCGCGCCCACCGCATGCCCTCCGGCCCACTGCACGATGCGGCTGAGGTCTCCCGCTCCGGCATTCCCACCGTGATGCTTTTCGTGCAGTCGCTCCAGGGCATCAGCCACAACAGGATTGAAGACACGCGCGAGGAGCATTTAATCGCGGGCATCACAGCCTTTGACAAGCTGGCATCAAAGACCATCGCCTGGATTCAAGCGCAATAAAACCCATTCAGACAAGCCGCAACCGCGAAAACGCCCGGCGCGACATCGAACGGGCAAGCAGGGAAAGGTTGGAAAACCAATGAGCGTTCTAGAAACATCCGGCACGTCCATCGTCTCTCACTGGATCAACGGCAAAGCAGAACAGGCAAGCTCGGGCCGCCATGGCGTCGTCAACAATCCTGGCACCGGCGAGGTCATCGCCAAAGTCGGCTTCGCTGGCGTTGAAGATGTGGATCGCGCCGTTGCCGCTGCCAAAGCCGCCGCCTCCGAGTGGCGCGGTACGCCCCTGTCGCGCCGCGCGGAAGTCTTCTTCCACCTGCGTGATTTGATTGTGAGTAATCGCGCTGAACTCGCCCGGATCATCAGCCTTGAAAACGGCAAAACCATCGCCGACGCGCTCGGCGAAGTGGCGCGCGGCCTGGAAAATGTGGAGTTCGCCTGTGGCATTCCCAACCTGCTGAAAGGCGGTTATACGGAGCAGGCCAGCCGCGGCGTTGACGTCTATCAGATTCGCCAGCCCATCGGCGTCGTCGCCGGCATCACGCCCTTCAACTTCCCCGCCATGGTTCCCCTGTGGATGCTGTCCACAGCCATCGCCTGCGGCAACGCCTTCATACTCAAGCCATCGGAAAAAGTTCCCGGCGCCAGCGTCTTTCTCGCCCAACTGGCCAGGGAGGCGGGCGTGCCGGACGGCATTCTCAACCTCGTCCACGGTGATAAAGTTGCCGTCGATCGCCTGCTTGAGCACCCGGACGTCAAGGCCATCAGCTTTGTCGGCTCCACGCCTGTTGCCCGATCCATCTATGAGACCGCAACCCGCAATGGCAAGCGCGTCCAGGCCCTGGGCGGCGCCAAGAATCACATGCTCGTGCTCCCCGACGCAGACATCGCCATGGCCGCCGACGCCGCTGTCTCTGCCGCTTACGGCGCAGCCGGTGAGCGTTGCATGGCTATCTCCGTCGTCCTCGCCGTGGGCAGCGCCGCCGACCAGCTTATCGACACCATTCGCGAGCGCGTGGCGAAAATCAAAGTCGGCCCTGGCTCGGAGCCGGCCAGCGAGATGGGCCCGCTCATCACCCGAGAACATCGCGACCGCGTCGCCGGTCATCTCGACACAGCCATTGCCGAAGGAGCTACGCTCGCCATCGACGGCCGTCTCGATCCGGCGATGAACAGCAGCGGCTTCTTCCTCGGCCCCTCGCTCATCGACAACGCCCGGCCCGGCATGCGCTGCTACGATCACGAGATCTTCGGCCCCGTGCTCAGCGTCGTCCGCGTCTCCAGCTATGCCGAAGGTCTCCGCATCATTAATGAAAATCCCTACGGCAATGGCGCCGCCATCTTCACGCAGAATGGCGGCGCGGCGCGCCAATTTCAATTCGACGTTGAAGCGGGCATGGTCGGCATCAACGTTCCCATCCCTGTTCCCGTTTCCTATTACAGCTTTGGCGGATGGAAGTCCTCGCTCTTCGGCGACCTGCACATGTACGGGCCGGAGGGCGTGCAGTTTTATACCCGCTCCAAAGTCGTCACCAGCCGCTGGCCCGATCCCGGCGCCAGCAAAGTCGACCTGGGATTTCCCCAGGTCCGCTAAAGCTTGGCCGGCATTTCCATTGCAAGTCCGCCGGCCGCACAAGCCACCCGCGAAACCGCGGTGATACGATTCGAAGTTGTTTGAGGAGAGCATGCAATGAGCGAGACAGGGGAATTGACGACACTTACATCGGAAGAAATCACCACCATCACGCGGCAAACCAACTACGGCACCTGGCGCTTCCAGAAGACCTGGAAGCCGCTGCACATAGCCGACGCTGAGGGTTGCTGGATGACCGATGGGGCAGGCAAGCGCTATCTCGACTTCAGCTCACAGCTCATGTGCGTCAATCTCGGCCACAAAAATCCGCGCGTCGTCGCTTCGATCGCCGAGCAGGCACGGGAGTTGGCCTATGTCGCCCCGGGCTACGCGACCGCGGCCCGCGCCCGGCTTAGCAAAAAGCTCCTGGAAGTCCTGCCCGAAGGCCTGAATAAGTTCTTCTTCACGCCCAGTGGTACCGAGGGCAACGAGGCGGCCTTCAAAATTGCGCGCATGTATACGGGTAAAACAAAAATCATCTCCCGCTACCGCTCGTATCACGGCTCTACGGCCGGGTCCATCGCCGCCACCGGCGATCCCCGCCGCTGGGCCATGGAGCCAGGAGGCAAAGCCAACGGTTTCGTCTTCGCCCCGGAGACCAATTGCTACGACTGCCCCATCAAGCACACCTATCCCGGCTGCAACGTGGCATGCGCCGACTACATCGAGCACATGATCCGCAACGAGAGCGACGTTGCGGCTATCATTCTTGAACCCGTCGTCGGCACCAACGGCGTCCTCATTCCTCCGCCGGAGTACCTTCCCCGCCTGCGCGAAATCTGTGACAGGCACGGCGTCCTCATGATCGCCGATGAAGTGATGGCCGGGTGGGGACGCACCGGAAAATGGTTCTCCGTCGACCACTGGAACGTGAAGCCCGACATCCTCGTCACCGCCAAGGGCATCACCTCGGCCTATGTGCCGCTCGGACTGTGCGCAACCACCACCAGGATCGCCGACTATTTTGAGGATCGCTATTTCTCTCACGGTCACACCTACGAAGCGCACCCCATCACGCTCGGCCCCGCCCTGACTACTATTGAAGAAATGCAGCGCCTCAGGCTCGTCGAGCGAGCCGCCGAGCTCGAGCCCTATGTGCGCACAAAGCTCGAAGCTCTCAAGGCCAAGCATCCCTCGATCGGCGATGTACGCGGTCTGGGACTCTTTTTTGCGGTCGAGCTGGTGAAGAACCGCCAGACCAAACAGCCCTTCAACACCATGCGCGATAAGGTCGAAGGAAAGTCGCTGGTCGTTGATCAGATTGCAGCGAAGATGATGGCCGATGGCGTCGCCCAGCAGGCCTGGGTCAGCCACTTCGTCATCGCCCCGCCCCTTATCGTTACCAAGGAGGAGCTTGACTTCGGCATTGACGCCCTCGATCGGCATTTGGCCATTGCAGATGCGCTTGTTGAATAAGCCTACTGTGTGCCCTGTTCTCGAACAGGGCACCTCTTCGGTCCTGGCGCAAGAGCGTTCGATTTATCGTGGGCATCAGCCCCTGCGCCCGCTTTCCCTGGACCGAATGCTCAGTCAGCTGCACTCGAAACTTTCGGCCCCATGACCTTCATCAGCGCCACATACAGAATCCCCGCCGTGAAGAACCCAACGAACCACGCGTAATCGTATAGGAAGTGCAGCGGCGCATAGACCAATCCCACCAGCGCAATGCCCACTCCCAAGCCAAGCGCAGCAACCGCCCGCGGATTGATCCCCTTCGAGTAGTAGTAGGCGCCCTCGCGATGATAGAGCGAATTCACATCCAGCTCCGTTCTGCGAATGAGGAAATAGTCGCCGATCATGATTCCTGCCACCGGCCCGAGCAGTCCCGAGTAGCCGACCAGCCAACCGAAGATATATGCATCCGGCGTGGCCAGCAGCTTCCACGGGCACATCGCCAACCCAAGAAATCCGGTGATCAGCCCGCCGGTGCGAAAGCTGATCAGCCGCGGATAGAGGTTCGAGAAATCATTGGAGGGCGACACAACATTCGCGCCAATGTTCACATTCAGTGTCGCAATCAAGATGGCGATCAGCGCAACAAATGCGACCACGGGCTGATGAAACGCGCCGATCAGCAGAATCGGATTCCAGATCGGATGCCCGAACAGCACCGACGACGCCGACGTGACCGAGATGCCCACAAACGTATAGAGCGTCATTGCCACCGGCAATCCGAATGCCTGTCCCCACGCCTGCGATGTCTGCGATCTCGAGTAGCGCGTAAAGTCCGGAATGTTCAACGCCAGCGTTGCCCAGTAGCCCACCATGGCCGTGAGCGAGGGAAAGAACACGGCGAGAAATGAGCCCGCCGAATGAAATGCGCTCGGCGTGGACAGCATCGTTCCGAAGCTTCCTGCCTTGGTGCGCACCCAGATCAGCAGCGCGGCCGCCATTACAAACATGAACGGCGCACCAAAGGCCTGCAAGTGCCGGATGGATTCGACCCCGCGCCACACCACAATCATGTTGAGCAGCCAGAATCCCAAAAAGCAGGCCCACACCACGCCATCCTTTGCCGCTACAGCCGGCCACATCACCGCCAGCATGGAGTGGATCGCGGTCCCGCCAATCCAGGACTGAATGCCGAACCACCCGCAAGCCACAACAGCGCGAAGAATAGCCGGCAGATTGGCCCCACGCACGCCGAACGGCGCGCGAATGAACACCGGAAACGGGATGCCGTATTTGGCGCCCGCATGCGCGTTCAGCAGCAGGGGCGCCAGCACAATCAGGTTGCCCAGCAGCACCGTCCCCAGGGCCTGTTTCCAGTCCATTCCTTTCGCGATCAGCGACGAGGCAAGCTGATAGGTCGTGATCTCCATCGACATGGAGAACCACAGCGCAATGTAGTTATAGGTACCCCAGGTGCGCTGCGCCGACGTGGTAGGCGCCAGGTCGCGATTCGAGAGTGACGGGTCGTTGCTGCTCAGGGCTCCTCCTCTGCGTCTAAGAACGATTTGTCTCTTAGACTACAAGAGGCGCGCCAGTGAAGAGGGTTTGCAGAGCGGTGAATCCGGCGTCGAAGGGCCTCTGCGTCGATGCGAGCACTGGAAACAGGATCAGCAGGGTAAAAAGGGTGATGCTGGGCCACAATCCGGCGCAGGCTGCCCCAGGGGACTGCCCGCACCCGGCGGCCGAGTATGGGATTGGCAATCATCGGCACCTCCGACGGCCCATGTAGGACCGCGATATGCCGTGAACGTAAGCCCGATCCGCGCTCCGCGTCCAATAAGTTTTTGGAAGTTGGCTATGACTTTTGGATTGTGATCACGGCGCACTTCCTAGAGTGCGCCGCAAGAGGAAGGGAAATTGCGAATGCAGCCCGATTGAGTTCAACCGAGGGAAGGGCATATCCTGTGGTGGAAAGGTGCCTCGGCGATATCGCATGGGTCGACAGTTTTGATCCCACTGTGGCTCGCGAGTAAGACTCATGCGTCCGGCCAGGGAGTCGACGACGATGCACTTCTCAACTGATCTCAGGCCTGCTCAGTCGCGGCAGAATTTCCGCACCTAGCTCTACTCTGCGCGCAGCAGGATCATTGGGTCGACCGCCAGAGCGTGCCGGGCCGGGATCCACGCAGCGACCAGGCCAACCACCAGCATCGTCAGCAAGACGCCGCCAAGCACGATCGGGTCACTTGGCGTAGCCTGATAGACGATGTAGGAAAGCACACGGGTTGCGAGCACGCCCAGGATGATGCCCGCTGCAGAACCCATCACCAGCACCCGGAAGGCCCGTCCCAGGGCGGCGCCCAGCACCTCGCGCCGGTTCGCCCCGAGCGCCACGCGGATGCCCAGATCGCGCAGGCGCTTGCTCACCGTGTACGATGCCATGCCGAAGATGCCCGTAATGGCCAGAGTTGCGCCGAGCATACCCAGCACGCCCAGGGCCACCGTGGCCACGCGCGCGGCGAACAAAGCCGATTCCAGTTCGCTATTCCAGGTCTTGATCTCCAGGGGCAGCGAGGGATCCAGGCGGCGCAGAGAACGTTTCAGGGCGCTGGCCACCTCCTCTGCGCCGTGCTGCGAGCGCACGATGATCCAGGTGTTGCCAAAGGGTTCCTGCAAAAACGAATAGAACATCGCCGGTTGAGGGCTTTCCGTCAGCGTTTCGTACTTGCCGTCCTCTACCACTCCCACCACCTCAACGCGCTCGCCGCCCCATTTCTTGAAGTGGCCGCCTACTGCCTTGTCCACCGACCCGAAGAGCTTGCGTGCAAATTCCTTGTTGACGACAGCCACCGCGGGGGCCTTCTTGTCGTCGTTCAGCGTGAAGCTTCGTCCTGCCAGCATCGCGGTCCCGGCCGCGCGGAAGTAGTCCCGGGAGACATCGAGCGTCTGCGCATCGGCGATGACATTCGCGGGCCGGTAATCCGTGGTGCTGTCGGCAAAGACAGAGGAGTCGTTGCCGCCAATGCTCAGCGGCAGCCGGTCGGCATAACCCGCCGCGGTCACGCGGGGGACCGCTGCCGCCGCTTCCAGCATGCGCCGCTGCATCTGCGGTTGCTGGTCGCCGTCATATCCGCCCATGTGCAGATCGCTGTGCACCAGCACCGCATTCTGCGGCTGGAAACCATAATTGCTCTTCATCGAGCGCGCCAGGCCCCGCACCGCCACCAGCGATCCGGTAACCAGAACCGCGCAGATGGCAATCTGCAACCCCAGCAACGCCTCGCGCGCGGTAAAGCGGCGCATGCGGCCGCCGCCCGAGGAACCCGAGCGGATAATCTGCCAGGGGTCAGCCTGTAACACCTGTCGCACCGGAACCAGGCCAAACAGAAAACCGCTGAAAATGGCAAGGAGCAGCGCCAAGGCGTATGTCGTCATATCCGGATTCACCGGCACATTGATGGGAATGCCGGAGATTGGCTGCCACGTGCTCAGCACGCGCAGAATCGCCACTGCTGCCGCCATACCGCATACCCCTCCGGCCAGTGAAATCAGGATCGCTTCGGTGAAAAGCTGGCGCACAATATACCGCCGCTTCGATCCCAGGGCCATCCGTACGGCAATCTCACGTGACCGGTCCGCGGCCCGCGCTGCGAACAGGCTGCCCAGGTTGGCGCACGCGGCCAGCAGGATGAGGCCCGCCAGCATCATCAATCCGGCCATGAAGGCTCGTGCCGGCCGCCCCAGCGTATCGCCCACCAGCCCCGGCCGCGCCAGCGAGAACTTCAGCAGTTCATCCTGCTTGGGATAGGTCTTCGCCATCGCAGCGCCAATGGTATTCAGGTCCGCTGCCGCCGCGCTCGGCGTCGCCCCGGGTTTCAAATGCCCGATCACCCACGCGAAATGGTCGCCGCGCTCATCCAGCGGATCCCACCCTGCAATTTGCGGCATATCCACGAAGGGCGCGAAGAAGTCGGGCGCGAAGAAAAGCTCCGTGCCGCGGAACCCCGATGGCGCCACTCCCACAATGGTGTAAGGATGTTTGTTGATCTGAATCGTCCGACCCACCGCCGCTCGGTCGTCATTGTAGCGGCCGTGCCAGAAGGCATAGCTCAGCACCACGTAGGGCGCGCTGTTCTTTCCGTGCTCGTCCGACTCATGGATCAACCGGCCCAGATACGGCTGCACGCCGAGCGCGTCGAAGTAATTGCCGCTCACCAGGTACGGCCAGGCGACGGCGGGGTTCCCGCTCCCGGTATCCAGCCCCACACCCCCGATAATGCCCAAGGCAATCAGCGACTCGAAGCTGTGGTTCCGGTCGCGCAGGTCCCGGTAATCGGGATACGACTGTGAGGGTGTTACTCCCCGGGGGAACTCGCGCTGCACCATGAAAAGGCTCTCCGGGTGCGGCACATTCAGCGGGCGCAGCACCAGCGCATTCAACACGCTGAACACGATTGCGTTGGCGCCAATGGCCAGCGTCAGCGTGAGCACTGCGGTTACGGCAAATCCGGGCGCCTTGCGCAACTGGCGCATGGCAAGTCGTAGGTCAGCGTTCACGATCCCCCCTTGTGCGAGGTATCAGCGAACAAGGCTCTTTTTTTCCTCGCGCGCTCGAGCCGGTTCCTAGGTATACGCTTGCTCGATAGCGGCAGTTCCATTCGATCTCCGCCCCGGTTCTCAACCGCTGGCAACAGGCCGCAGCGCGATTCCCGCCTCAGTTGGCTCGATTCGATGCTCGGGCTGTTATCCAGCCAATTGAGAAAAGCGCATGCTTCACTGGCTCAATTTAGAACTGAGACCGAGTATGCTTCCCTCTGGGGTGAACGGAGCAGTCGCATCCTTACCTAAGCAGAGGTCCTACTTGTGAAGCAGAGTTTCGCAGCAATTATCCTTGGCGGTACCGGACAAGTCGGCGGTGCAGCCGTCGCCGAACTGCTAGCAACTTCGGAATGCCGGGAAGTGGTGATGGTCACCAGAAGGCCCATTGCGCCGCGATCACGGGTGCGCAATGTCGTTCTTGATACCGGCGCTGCGGACTTTGCCGAGCGCACTGCCGCCCTTGCCCGCGAAGTCTTAAGCCAGGGCCCGGTCAGCGCCGTGAGCTGTGTCGGTGTCGGCTCTGGGTCGATGCGCTGGAGCGAAGAAGAATTGCAACGGCTTGAGCTCGGCGTCGTCGGCGCCTTTGCGCGTGGCTGCCATGACGCCGGAATCGCCCAGTTTTGCCTTCTTTCTGCGGCAGGAAGCACAGCTCGCAGCCGGTTTCGCTATGTGCGAGTAATGGGCATGAAGGAAGACACCGTGCGTAATGTCGGTTTTACCCGCCTTGCCATATTTCGCCCCGGCATCATTGTCGGCAACGCTCATACCCCGGCGTGGGTCGGTTGGTTGGGAAGCCTCGTGCCTGGGTCGTTTGGCAATATCGATCAGCGAATTCTCGGTCGCTCCATCGCCGCAGAGATAGCTTTGCACAGTCGGGACGCTGGTGAAGTTACCCGCGAAAATGCGGCGATGAAAAAACTCGCTGCGCAGTTCAATGACGCGCATTAGCAATTCTTGCGTGGAGCGCAGCGGCCTTCTCATGGAAGGCCAAACCACGTTTCCAGAATCTATCCGCCTGGAAAAGCGCAGTGGCGGAGATAACTGATTTTATTACCGGGTGTGTGTGCCCGAGGGACCACGCAGACTTTGTACCCGATCGGTAACGCTGCGCGTCCAAGAGTAGCTTGAGAAGTTCCGGGTATCGGCCGTCCTTCAGTTTGTCAGCATCGAGAGCCAGATCCACATCGATGCTTCCGATGTGAGGTTCTTCTGGCGCCAAGATCAATAGGTCTGGGACTCAGCCGCCAACGACCACTAGGCAGTCGCGAAAGGAGCCGAGTACCTGACCGATGTCAATGAGAACGCGGTGGGCGGCTTCCACCTGTCTGCTGTCATATTCCTCGTGATGCCGGGGATCAATGTTCATGCAAGCTTCTCCCTCGCTCAGACCGGTTTCAATCGCTGATCGAGCAAGGCTTCAGCTGCCTCCTCGCCACGTCCTCCAGCATGCAAGAGGTCCACGTAAGTCTGTACTGGGTTGGTGCTCGCCATACGACTGTGGCCGCCCTGGCCGCAAATTATGACCAAAGTCAGAGATACACGATCGCGGAAGGTGCGATTTGGCGTGGAGCCAGAACTACTTCTCGCATAATCGAGAGCGCTAGTTGAAGCACAGGTTCGACGGACAGAACAAGGCTACTCACCTCTAACGATTCAAACGTGTACGGCTAATACGGGGCAGCGTCCCAACTGCATCACCCGATAGGTTGTCGAACCAAACACGGCTCGATCCAAGGCCCCACGGCCACGCACTCCCATTGCCACCAGGTCGGTTTGCTCTTCCAGGGCAAATTGAATGATCTCCCGGTATGGCTTTCCGATGCGGACGGCCGTCTCAATCTTGAGGGCCTTACGGATCTCCGGTGGAATCAGTTTATCAAGTTGTTCCGCCACTGCGGCGAGGGTCTCGGTCGTGGCCAGACTTGGAACCTCCCCCAACAGGTGCAGAATGGTAAGCTCGGCGTCGTATTCCGCTGTACAGGATAGTGCATAGTTCAAAGCCCGGTCTGAATTCTTGGAGAAATCCGCACAAAAAAAGAATTCGGCTCAAGTGGTGAACGTAGTGCGACTCTTTGCCTGCGGCCATCGAGTCGTGCGGCGGGTTACGTAATGCCAGCACGGGGCAAGGGGCGCTGCGCATCACACGGTCGGTGACCGATCCCAGCATCAGGTGGTCAAATCCCCTTCGACCATGCGTTCCCATGACGATCAGGTCCGCTTTCCGCGTTTGCGCAAACGACAGAATGGAATCCGGCGCTGATCCCTCGTGCACCACGAGTTCCGGCTGAATTTCATTGCGCGCGTGGTTCTTCGCAAATTGTCGCAGGTGCTCCTCGCCCGTTTCGCGAAGCACCTGACGGAACTCCTCATAGAGTCCCCCAGAGGCAGCGAAGCTGGCCGAAGGATGTCGCCACAGCTCTACAACATGCTGCACCACGAGCTTTGCCTGATAGTGCTCGGCCAGGGATAGCGCATGCTGATACGCCCTTTCCGAGAACTCTGAGAAATCAATGTGACAAAGGATGTGTTTAATTTCCAGCATCGCTGTGCGATCGCCCTGGGAACCGCCGGTAACGAGTACCAATTTCTTGTCTGACTCAGACATAAATCTCCTTTGCATCCGGTGAACGCGATAACTCAAGCCAAGGACATCAACAAGTACACAAGGGTCATCTACCCTCATACACCGCCGTACGCCCTTGAGCCTCAGCTTCGCGTCCCTCCTGAAAGTCTCGCGTGTGGAAGAGGGCGCCAAACTGGGCATCCAGTCTGGACAGAGAGTCGGTTTCGGCGGAATCGATCGCAAGATGGGCGGAAAGCAGCGTTGATTTAATTCCGAGCGGCCCACACGCGGCGATCTTGTTCGCGATCTGAATTCCCGCCTCCAGTGCCTCTTCCGGTGTCCGAGCAACTTGCTGCACTATTCCGATCTGATACGCTTGTTCCGCATTCCAATGGTCCCCTGTCAGCATGTAGCGCATAGCATTTCCCCATCCTGCCTCACGAACAAAACGAACGGTCGCTCCTCCACCTGGGAATCGGCCATGGGTGTTCTCGTCCTGTCCAAAACGAGTTTCCGCAGATGCAATCCGGATATCTGCAACGAGAAAAAGTTCATGGGCCATATTCCAGGTATCGCCATGCGCAACCACGATCAGAGGCTTTGCAAGGCGCGGAGCACGCTTTGCAAGAGGGTCGCTCGTCCCCGTGCTCGCAATCCAGGGCTTGCCCGTCCCTGCAAGCGACTAAAATCCGTCAACGTCGATCCCCCTTGAAAAGTTCTCCCCGTGGCCAAATAGAATCGCGGCGCGCAGCGAGGGATCGTGGTCATATTTGTAATAGGCTTCGCCAGTTTTTCGAAAGTCTCAGGATCAATGCGGTTCCGAATGGAAGGACGATTGATACCCAAGAGGACGATCTGCCCGCGTCGCTGGATCGTGAGCTTGGTATTTGGACCGGCTGAAACATCCTCAAGTCTTACCTCCGGCGATGCGGCGGCCGGAGTCTCACTTTCCTGAGAAGCCCCTGGAACAGCGCATGCCATTACAGATAATGTCGATAGTCCGCCAAAGACTGCAGCCGCCTTCAATAGGCTGCGTCTTTTAACCATTTCTGATTTAGCCATGTCTTGTGTTTTCCTGTTTCTTGTCGTCGTTCCGCTGAACGAAAAGTTCTCATTCGTCGAGATCTCCGTAGCCGAGCCCGTCATTCATTCCATTGCCGCGCTGGCATAACCAGGTATAGTTCGGCACGATGAGGCAGATGCGCCACGCAGGGCATACCATTCGATGGATCACGATTGATTCCCTGAAAGTCGTCCTGATGGGGACTGACAATCATCAGGTGCGGGCCAACATGGAACTCATGGCCCGAGGATCCATCTTTTGACTGCCAAGCGCCGAAATACATGTACGAGATGCCGATGCGATCAATCTGCGGCGTTCGGCCGGCAAGGCTGTCCTGCATCCAGCGCAGGAATATCGGATCGAAGCACCCCGGTTCATCATGCGGATACCCAGGAATAGCCGGAAGACATGTCCATTCGTTCGCTCCTTGGCGAAGGAGCCTATATTCACCTCCTGGCGCCGATGGCCAATCGACCACAGTCGCCTCCTTGGTGATGAATGCGGGACCGGCGCGCAGTGCGTCCGCGATCTTCTCCGCGTCAGTCACAGGCAATCTGTCCGGGGACTGTGCGTAAGATGTGACTGGTGTTAAAAGAACGCTTGTGAGTAGCTTCGCCCAAATTTTAGTACGGATCATGTGTTTCTCCTTTTTGAGGCCTGCACTCCTGTACGAGCGTGTAGAAGAGCAGCGGCAAATGTCTTGCGTTTTCTTGGATACTTTGGGGTACTATCCGATACATGCATTGTTAGAATGTTCCTCATGCGCGATGTGCATTTACGTAACCTGGATCTGAACCTCATACATCCCCTCCATGCGCTTTTGGAGCAGTGCCACGTCACCCGTGCGGCGAAACGAAGCTTCATGAGTCAGTCGGCGATGAGCAGGGCGCTGGAGCGGTTACGCGATATGTTCG
>DATDLS010000213.1:0-51846 GCA_036519195.1 Occallatibacter sp.
TGACCAGATATTGGATCTGGCGAAACTCGGCCCATTCATACATAGTGCACCAGCCCCAAAAGAACGGCCACTCCGTGTCGATGGACTCAACAAGCCAGCGGAGAGGCGAAGTCTTCGATCTCCTGTGGACATTTTGTCAAATGGAGATTGCGACGGCTAGAAGAATTGCTTTTTTGGCCAAATTTACTTTTTGCGTGTAGTAATTTTGGCCAAATCACCCTTTTGTGTTGTAAATTGTGGCCAAGTGTGCTCTGAGGCATTGTGAATTTGGCCAACCTTACTCTCGCCAGCGAAGGGTCAATAGTTAATAAATGCATTTCATAGCGCACCCCGATAAATGAAAACTATCACTTGATAGATGCGGACCCGATAAATGAAAGTTATCGGGCAGGGCCGCTCTCCCTAGATAGGCTTGGCAAAACCGATATTTTGTCGCTTGCCGCCGCTGACAATATGGAGTTTTTCCACAGATTTGGCTCCGATATCCCGAGGATTGCCTCAAAAAAAACCACTTGTTACCTTGGAAGATGTCACTGAACTGCTCTTTGTAAGCTGATGCTGGATGAGCACCAGCGTCGTAACCATTCTCCGAGCACTGCGCGGGTCTGCCGCCGTAGATTGTCGAGGCGGTCGCCAGCTATTTTCGCCGGTCGCCCGATTCTTTGGTATTGGCCGGCCACTTCCTTGAAGACCACACCGGTGCGCATCAAGCGGATCGCGGAACCTGGCACCGACCCTAATCGAAAGCCGTGGCTGACGAACTTGATGACATGGACGGCGCCTCGGACCTCCCGAATGACCACCTCAACACCGATACTGTGGATATACTTCGTGGTCGCATCGTAGAGCCTTCGCTGCACGGACCGCGGTATCCACGGGACCTTCTCTCCATGCCGGTCTCTGATCGCGGCCGTCGCCTTGTGCGCGAGACGATGGTCTGCCGGTACACAGATATAGAAGGGTTCTTTACCAAATCGGGCTTTTCCAGAGGTCGCGATCGTGCACGGGGAGCACGCCGACGCCAGCATGCAGCTCTACCCTCAAAACACGCTGAACCATTCCGATGGTGGGTACGCCTTCGAGCGCCATTGCCGAAGTCTCGGTCTCCTGCAGCTTCAGGCGAAGGAGAACCGGCAGAAGGGCACTAGAACGTATGCGGAATACCCCAGACGGAACGGTCCATGTTCGAGCAACGCCTGATGCCGCGCCAGTTCCCATGCGCATTCATCATGGATGAGAGAGGCATTCGCTTCCGGTACAAACGGTCTCCCTGTCTTGGTCAGCTGAATCTTGCGAGAGTTCCTATCGAAGAGCTCGACCCCAAGCTCCTTCTCGAACAGAGTCCTTTGTCCCGACAACGAAGAAATGGTAGCGCCGAGGTTTTCGGCAGCTCGCACAAAGCTGGCTTCCTGAACAAGGACGACGATGAATACCTGGCCTTCAAGGGGGAGTCTGCTCAGCATGGTACGCCTACCTTCAGAAGAGGACTGAGCGAAAAGCAGGGCACACCAGGGCGCCTGCTGCGTTCTGCTGTATTCATGAGACTGCAACGGAAGCGCGAAAAGAACAGAGCATGATGAATTCAATTGAGTGTGACTGCATCCTGGAAGTCCGATGGGCTACCTCAAAAGTCCCGCCACCCTGCGGGAAATGCGTCTTTACCCAACTTCAGTCCAAAAATCACACCATGCAACTCCAATTTCGACGATCAGAACAAGTCAGTGTCCGATCGAGATATTGTGGAATGACTGCCCGAAGCCGGAGTGCCGGGTGGAGCCATCAGGGACGATCACCCATGGATCTGAAGCGGATAAAAATCTGCAACTTTTGGGGGAGGACGATCTCACTGTCTTGCCAGGCATCGAGTTTCGGTTGGAGTTGGGGCAAAGAGAAGGTGCATCCGGTCGGCATCGTTATCAGAAGAGGCCGATCTCGACAATTCGTTCGATATTTCGAGCGAAAACACGGCGACGGCTTTGCGGTCTTTGACGACGCTGTTCTGCGCGATGTTGATGGCCCGGGCGGTGCTGCCCATGCTCAGCGTGGCCGCGATCATGATGAACTCGGAGTTCTGGAGGGCCTTCCTCATCTTGTCGAATTTCAACGGGGAATGTCATAGTTGTAGAGCAATAATTCTTTGAATCAAGTGCACTTTTAACTTCACCAGGACGCAAACTCTGGGAGTTGGGGCGACACGTACCCTCCGGACCCTGTTGAGCTATCTGGTTTGCTGGAGGATTGTCATGATGTCTGCTCGTTTGTGGGAATGGTTGCGTCGCGTGAATCTGGCGGCGGGCGTGGTGCTGCTGGGTCTTGCCGCCCCCGTGCGCGCGCAGGTGACTCCGGCTCCCACCTGGAGCCAGCAGTCCCCGGCCACGAGTCCTTCGGCGAGAGCTTTTGCCGCGATGGCCTACGATGCCGGCACAAACCAGGTGGTGCTCTTTGGGGGCCAGGACAGCAGCGGCAATCTGAACGACACGTGGACGTGGAATGGAACGACCTGGACCCAGATGAGCCCGGCCACGAGTCCTCCGGCGAGACGTGGCGCCGCGATGACCTACGATGCCGGCACAAACCAGGTGGTGCTCTTTGGGGGCCAGGGCAGCAGCGTCGACCTGAACGACACGTGGACGTGGAATGGAACAACCTGGACCGAGAAGACCCCGGCCACGAGTCCTTCGGCGAGAGATACGGCCGTGATGGCGTACGATCCCAGCTCCGGCCTTGTGGTGCTCTTTGGCGGCCAGGGCAACGGCTTGAATTTCCTGGGCGACACGTGGACGTGGAATGGAACAACCTGGACCCAGCAGACCCCGGCTACGAGTCCATCGGCGAGAGGTAATGCCGTGATGGCGTATGATGCCACCTCTGGCCAAGAGTTGCTCTTTGGCGGCCAGGGCAACGGCACCGGCTTCCCCTTCCTGAACGACACCTGGACGTGGAATGGCACGACCTGGACCCAGCTAAGCCCTGCCACGAGCCCTCCGCTGACAGGGCAGGCTGTGATGGCCTACGATGCCAACTCCGGCCAGGAGTTGCTCTTTGGCGGCGTCAATACCGGCGGCAACAACATCCTGGGCGACACGTGGACGTGGAATGGAACAACCTGGACCCAGCAGACCCCGGTCACGAGTCCTGAGGCCAGATTTTCCGCCACGATGGCGTACGATCCCAGCTCTGGCCTTGTGGTGCTCTTTGGGGGTGGCAGCAACAGCGGCTTTCTGGGCGACACCTGGACGCTGCAACAGGGGCCGGTCAATCTAGGGAGCGCGAACGTGTGCACGGCGGGAGCTACGACGCCCTCGCCATGCAGCCAGACAACAACACTTGCCTTTGATGTAGCGGCCGGCACCACCATCAGTTCCATTAGCGTCCTGACCCAGGGCGCACCCAATCTGGACTTCAAGGCAGCGACTACGCAGGGGTCGAACGCCTGCGCAACGCAGACGTACACGAGCGCCACAACCTGCACGGTGACCGTGACCTTCGCTCCTGAACACCCTGGCAAACGGCTGGGCGCAGTGGTCCTGCAGGACAGCGCAGACGATCCGCCGGCCACCACCTACGTCTTCGGTACAGGACAAGGGCCGCAACTCACATTCGGCCCGCCCACGCAGAGCACGATTCCTGCCGCCGGCCTGCTTCATTCCCAAGGCGTGGCGGTGGACAGCAGCGGCAACGTCTATATCGCGGATTCAAACAATAACAGAGTGCTGAAGGAGACGCTGTCCGGCGGCAGCTATACGCAGAGCACGATTCTTGCCACCGGCCTGGCAGGTCCTGAAGGCGTGGCGGTAGACGGCGCCGGCAACGTCTATATCGCCAATACTGAGGGCGGTAGCGGCGGAAACGGGAATGTACTGCTGGAGACGTTGTCCGGCGGCAGCTACACGCAGAGCACGATTCCCGCCACGGGCTTGATGAGTCCCATAGGCGTGGCGGTGGACGGCAGCGGTAACGTCTATATCGCCAATTTTGGTGGCGGCGGAAACGGGAATGTGCTGAAGGAGACGCTGTCCGACGGCGGCTACACGCAGAGTACGATTCCTGCCACAGGTCTGGCAGGTCCCATAGGCGTGGCGGTGGACGGCAGCGGCAATATCTATATCGCCAATTTAAATGGCGGTAGCGGCACAACCGGGAATGTGCTGCTGGAGACGCTCGCCGACGGCGGCTACACGCAGAGTACGATTCCCGCCACAGGTCTGCTGGGTCCCGAAGGCGTGACGGTGGATAGCAATGGCAACGTCTATATCGCCAATACTTCCGGCGGTAGCGGAACCGGTAATGTGCTGAAGGAGACGCTCGCCGGCGGCAGCTACACGCAGAGCACGATTCCGGCCACCGGCCTGGATTTCCCCACTGGCGTAGCGGTGGACGGCAGTGGCAACGTCTATATTGCCAATTTTGGGGACGGTAGCAGCGAACCCGGTACTGTGCTGATGGAGAACTACGCAGACACACCGATGCTGACCTTTCGAACCTCGACGGATGATGGCACGACGGACACAACCGATGGGGCGCCTTCGGTCACGATTACCAACGACGGCAATGAGCCGCTGACGGCGATCTCACCCGGCCTGAGCGTGGCTGCGAACTTCACGCAGGTGGACGGCAGCGGAACACCGGCGGACTGCACGGCGAGCTTCTCGCTGGCTGCGAACGTCTCCTGCAACATCAGCATCGAGTTTGCGCCGCTTGCCGGAACCGCCAGCGGTACGGTGAACGGGTCGGTAACGCTGACCGACAACAACCTGAACGCCGCGCCGAGCACTATGCAGACGATCCCGCTGGTGGGGATGGGGGTGGATGCGGCCCCGACGGTGACCGGCGTCTCGCCCAACAGCGGGTCAAGTCCAACTGGAACTGTTGTGACAATCACCGGCACCAACTTCACGGGAGCCACGGCAGTCTCCTTCGGCACCCAGGTTGCTTTCGCTTTCTCCGTCCTCAACGCAAATACAATCCTCGCCCACGCACCGCCATCCCCAAGCCCCGGCAACACCACCATCGTCAACGTCACCGTAACCAATCCAGACGGGACCAGCGCGACCAGCCCGGCTGTCCAATTCACCTATTTGGCCCAGCCCAATGTCGGTCCCATCCTTCCCACCAGCGGCCCCGCCAGCGGTGGAACCAGCGTGATGATCCAAGGCATCAACTTCACCGGAGTGACCGCGGTCAGCTTCGGCAACACTCCCGCGGCCAGCTTCACGTTCGTCGACGATAACAATATCCTGGCGGTATCTCCTGCCGGTACAGGCACCGTCAACGTCACTGTGACCAATCCAGTCGGGACCAGTTCAAACAACCCTGTAGCGGATAGCTTCACCTATATACAGCCCGTCTCTCTAACCAACTCCAGCCTGGCCGCCTCTCCCATGACGCTGCCCGCCGGAGCTTCTACGACCATCACCCTTATGGTGAAAGAGGTAAACAATAACCTCCTCAGCGGCGTGCCGGTAAACATCTCTGTGACCGGCGCCAGCGGCAAGGCGACCATCTCTTCCCCGAGCTCGACAACCAGTGGCATCTTTAGCTTCACGCTTACCGATCCGGTAGCGGAGCCTGTTGCGATCACCGCCTCCCTCGGCAGCCCCTTCGTCGGAAGTCTGACGGCCAACGTGACGTTCGTTGCTCCGGCCTATGTGGTGACGGTGAACACCGATGAGAGTACCGGGAACGGTGTGGCGGCGAACTGCGTGGACCCCAACGTCAGCACGAGCGGGAATACCAACTGCGGCCTGCGCGATGCGGTGGCCGCGGCGAATGCGCTGACGGGGGTAACGACGTCGATCGGCTTCGCGAGCAGCCTGGGCAGCACGGCAACGCCGGGGACGATCACCATCGCGCAGGCGGCGCCGATCACGCTGACGCAGAACATGACGATCACCGGGCCGGGCGCGAGCGCGCTGACGATCTCCGGCGCGAACCAGTTCCAGGTCATTGAGGTCAACAGTGGCGTGACTGCGGCGATCGGCAATCTGACCATTGCCAATGGTCACAATAGTATGCAGGGAGGCGGCATCTCCAACGCCGGAACGCTGACGGTGACCGGGTCCGCCTTCGCAAATAACTCTGCGGGGGGCGTCCCGTCCGGAGGGAACGGCGGCGGTGCGATCTTTGCCTCCGCTGGTGTTCTGACGGTCCGTAATAGCACGTTTGCCGGAAACACCTCGGCTCCCGGCGGAGCGATCAGTGCGAGTAACGGAACGGTCACAATCGACAGGAGCACATTTTCGGGTAACTCCGCTCTTGGCACCACGACGGGCGGAGCGATATTCATCAACAATGCGGCCGTGACGATTACCGAAAGCACCATCTCCGGCAACGTAAGTGCCGGTGGAGGAGGTGCGGTCTTCAACAACGCCACGCTGACCGCGGCGAATACCATTGTGGCAGGGAACACTGGCGGCGACTGCGGTGCAGGCGGCTCAGAAACTTGCCCTGCAAATGGCGCCAATGGCAATGTTATCGGTGCAGCGAATATTGTTCTTGCTCCGCTGGGCAACTATGGCGGACCGACGCAGACGCTGATTCCTCTGCCTGGTTCGCCGGCGATCTGCGCGGGATCGCAGTCCGATATCCTCTCCGGTGTGACCACAGACCAGCGCGGCCTGCCGAACACGAACACGAGCTATCCCGGCTTCAGTGCGGGCGCGGCCTGCGTCGATGCGGGCGCGGTGCAGACAAACTATGCACTGAGCTTTACGCAGCAGCCTTCAAATACAGTGTCCGGCGTATCGATGTTGCCCGCTCCGGCGGTAACACTGACCGAGAGCGGGAACGCTTTCACCGCAGCGGGGGTTACGGTTCCCCTGACACTGTCAGGTCCGGGCACGCTAAGCGGCGGCTCGGCGACGACCAGCGCGGGCGTGGCAACCTACAGCAGTTTGAACCTCAGCACGCCGGGATCTGGCGACACGCTGACGGCGACGCTCTCGCTGAATCCGGCGTTGACACCCGCACTGAGCCTGACAACGGTGAGCAGTGAGTTCAACATCATCGCGGGAACGCCGACCGCGGCCAACTCCAGCTTCGTGCTGCCGGCGACCACAGTGGCGGGAACAACGATCACGGGTACGCTGACCCTGAAGGACCAGAACGGCAACCCGGTCGTGCCGACGTCCGTGACGTTTACGACGGCGAGCAACACGACGACCTTCAGCACGCCAACTACGGTAACCACGGCCAACGGCATGGCGACAATCGGCTTCTCCGACACCAAGGCGGAGACCGTCGCGATCAGCGTCAGCGTGGGCGGAACGCCGTTCCTCAGCGGCACCGTGCAGATTACGCCCGCTGCACCGGCGAGCGTCTCGGTGGTGTCGGGCACACCGCAATCGGCAACGGTGAACACGCACTTCGCAGCGCCGCTGGTGGTGGTGATCGAGGACAAGTTTGGCAACCCGACGCCGAACGTGGCGGTGCCACCGTTCCTCGCGCCAGCGACTGGAGCGTCGGCGACACTGACAACAGTTGCCGAGACCAATAGCAATGGACAGGCGAACGTGACGGCTACCGCAAACGGCACGTCGGGATCATACAACGTAACGGTGACCGAGCAGAATACGACAGCGACGTTCGCTCTGACCAACAACGCGGGAACGCCAACCGCGGCAAACTCCAGCTTCGCGCTGCCACCAACAGCCTTAGCAGGAGCGATCGTGACGGGTACGCTGACCCTGAAAGACCAGGACGGCAACCCGGTGCTGCCGACGTCCGTGACGTTTACGACAACGAGCAACACGACGACCTTCAACACGCCAACTACGGTAACAACGGCCAACGGCATGGCGACGATCGGCTTCTCCGACACCAAGGCGGAGACCGTCGCGATCAGCGTCAGCGTGGGCGGAACGCCGTTCCTCCGCGGCACCGTGCAGATTACGCCTGCTGCACCGGCGAGCGTTTCGGTGGTGTCGGGCACACCGCAATCGGCAACGGTGAACACGCAGTTTGCAGCGCCGCTGGTGGTGGTGATCGAGGACAAGTACGGCAACCCGACGCCGAACGTGGCGGCGCCAGCGTTCAGCGTGCCGGCAACGGGAGCGTCGGCGACACTGACAACGGTTGCCGAGACCAATAGCAATGGACAGGCGAACGTGACGGCTACCGCAAACGGCACGTCGGGATCGTACAACGTAACGGTGACCGAGCAGAATACGACGGCGACGTTCGCTCTGACCAACATCGCAACCACACAGACGATCACCTTCACGCAACCGGCATCGCCTGTAACCTACGGTGTGGCTCCCATCACGCTGGTGGCAAGCGCGAGCTCGCAGCTGCCCGTGGCCTTTGCGGTGACAGGTCCGGTGACGGTGAATGGATCGATCCTTACGATCACGGGCGCTGGAACGGTGGGGATTACCGCGAGTCAGACGGGAAATCCTACTTACGCCGCAGCAACACCGGTAATGCGGAGCCTGGCGGTGAATCAGCAGCCGACGATTACATCCGTCAGCGCATCGCCGACAATGGCGACGCCAGCTCAGACGGTCACGCTGACGGCGACGGTGTCGGCGACGATTGCTGGAACTCCGACGACGCCGACGGGAACTGTGATCTTCCTGGATAACGGCGCGCAGCTTGGAACTGCGGTTAACGTGGTCAATGGGTCCGCGACTCTGACCGTGCCAAGCCTGCCATCGGGTGCGACAGATTCCATCACCGCGACGTATTCCGGCAATGGCAACTTCCTTACCAGTACGTCGAGCAACAGCGCCACGGTAACGGTTGCGTCGCTCGACTTCAGCTTCAGCAACACAGGAACGAGCGCGTACACTGCGGCTCCGGGAGCGATGGCAACGTACAGCTTCGCTCTCGCGCCACTGAACGGGAGCTATCCCGGACCGGTGAGCTTCAGCGTAACGGGCCTGCCTGCGGGAGCGACGGCGAGCTTCACGCCAGGCTCTGTGGCGGTGGGTGGCGGAGCGACACCGGTCGTTATGACGGTGCAGACAGCATCGGCCATCGCTCGGAACCACAACGGCGGCATCCCCTTCGGTCGCGGCATCGTACTGGCGTTCCTGCTCTTGCCCTTCATTGCCAAACGCAGCGTGCGAGAAAAGATGAATGGCTGGATGCCGCTGCTGGTATTGCTGATTGCTGGCCTGACGGCGACGCTGACCGGGTGCGGTTCAACCAACGGCTTCATATTGCAGAGCCCGCAGACCTACACGCTGACCGTAACTGTGACGAGTGGAACGCTCGAGCACAGCGAGCCCGTGACGCTGATCGTGCAGTAACGGATCTTTCCGCAACAGGACCGATAGGAGAGTAACGATGAGAGGTATGAAAAGCGGAATACTGTCGATAGCGTTGATGCTGACCGCAAGTGCGGCTTCGGCGCAGGCAGTACCGGCGGGGCAGGGCGCACCGATCGATCTTGCCGTCACCTACGATGCGCTGCACACCAACCACATCTCGGCGCAGAACTTCTGGATGCAGGGTGGCGCAGTGGAACTGGGGGCGCGGGTGTATCGAGGGTTGGGCATCGTGGCGCGCGTGGAGGGCCTGCATACAGGCTCGAACTCGACCACGGGCGAACCGCTGAGCCTGGTGACGGCCGTCTTCGGGCCGCGCTGCACGATAGAGACGCGCAGCCACCGGTATGCACTCTTTGGTGAGGGGCTGGTGGGCATCTCGAATGGCTTCGATAGCCTGTTCTCGGAGGGCTCAGGAGCGGTCGGTTCGGTAGACGCTGGAACGACTTCGAGCTCGAATGCGCTGGCGGTTGACGTGGGCGGCGGCCTCGATGTGCGCCTCAACCATCGCTTCGCCCTCCGCGCCTTCCGCGCCAGCTACCTCCGCACCCAGTTCCCCAATACTACCACCAACGTGCAGAACTCCCTCAGCCTTAGCGCCGGGGTGGTATTGCGCTTCGGGAGATAGAACATCGCCCGGAATGCTTCATTGAACTATACGCAGATGTCGATGCCTGCACCTCTCACTGAGGTTCAATCTCGTTATCTTTTGGCTTGACCTCTGCATTGGAGGGTGAAGGGGCTTTATGAGATAAAGCGAATACCCAATTCTTTTGAATTTCCGCTGCATCAAATTGGAACAGGCTGCCGGACCCGGCAGCCTGTCTGCCCCTTCATAACATGCTCACTCCGCCGTTACTTTGCCTTCGCCGGAGCTCTCGCTTTCTGGGTCGCGGCCGACCTTGCCTTATTGGCTACTGATATCCTCTTTCGCGCCGACCCTGAAAGTGTTCTCTTCGTCCTTTCTGTCACCACCGGCACTCCCGATACGGCCATTGTCGGCCCGGCCGCCAGCAGCAAGTCACGAACCTTCACCAGCTGCGGCTCGTTGCTCGTGGAACTCGAAGAGCGGCGCATCGAATCTGACGTTTGTTCCGGCTTCAAACAGGCTTAGCACCGGTTTTGGTCCTACCCATCAGCGCGCAATCGTTTTGCACCAGGCTGGAAACCAGACCCAATCTCCAGCCTGCTGACTCAAGTTGCGCGAGTGGACCGAGTCTTTTTCCCCGTGGACTTCTTCCCGGAGCGGGGTTCATCCAAAAACTGGATGCGCGGGGGGAGGCCCATCTTGATCCGCTCGGCTTCTCGCTGGTGGACGGTGATATAGACGTCGTCCGGGTCGCGCAGCGTTTCCTCTTCGCTGCGCTGCTGGCTTTGAAAGAGCCAGGCTTCGGTATGCTCGACGCCAGTCATCGACTCCACGATATCCAGGCTGATTGCAGCCCGAACAGACTGAATCAGAGACGGGTTGTAGAGAAGGGCTTCTGGGTCAATGGCAAACTTGTTGCTCAGCTCCTCGAGTAGCTCGACCATCTTCTGCGCGCACAGATTGAACTGGTAGAGATGCTCATAGACCGGAAACCGCAACGGCGGTGTTCCCGTTCCTGCGTGGCGCACGGCATTCTGCCATTCCTGTTCACGCTCGGTTGAAACTTGGCTATTACGGAAAAGCTCTCGAAAGACAGGGTTTGTCCCCGATGCGCCTTTGCGGGTATGTTTAGAGACAGCCATATCGTCGCCTTTCTAGGGAAGGTGATGGTGGTGGTCAGGGATGCGTCGGTGCTAGTAACATCGGCGTATCCCGCTGCGTATTGCGTATGGCTCTTCGAAGACAAAGAACCAGTACTGGAAGGATACGGAAATCAATAATCGATGTCAATACGTTTAAGACGAAGCGCCGAAAATATTGTAGATTTCTCTGCTTGGATTTCGCAGTCCGAGGCAGCTCGATTGCGCGGAGTCACCCGCGCAGCTATTTCCGCTCATGTGAAGAGGAATCGTTTCACAATACTAAAGATAGGAGACAAGACTCTAATAAACAGAGCGGATATTGAGAATTACCAACCCCAAAAATCTGGCCGTAAACCTAATAAGAAGCGTAATGAGGCGGTAACTACCAAGATGGAGGGGCTCGGCCAATCTACCGCACGGCCTAGTGTACGGCAGGACAGAAGCGGAACCTCAAAACGCCAGAAGAAGAATCTTAAGCCATTATCAGGATATCCTGATAATGGCGATGTCAACCAATTGTCTTGGATTTCGCAGGCAGAGGCTGCCAGGCTGCGCGATATCAGCCCGCAGTCCATTTCGGAGTTGGTGAAGAGGGGACGGTTCACTACGATGATGGTTGGCGCAAGGAAATTTCTCAAGCGCTCTGAGGTGGAGAATTTCGAGCCCCAGCTACCCGGACCTGATCCTAAACGCAAGAGAAAAATGTAAAGCCTCTCTTGTTCCGCCGGATTTTTCTCGCAAAGCTGCGGCTCGCTTCCCAATTTTCCAAGGAGGATTTAAGCGATGCCAGACATTTTGTGGAGAGTCTACGTCTGTCGCCGTCAAGTTGGTAAAGCTTGGTGTACTGCGATTCAATCTCTGCATTGAATCGCATGCGCAGGGACTCACAAATGTGACCGTTGAAAAGCCGGATTGGGGGCAGAGTGTTTTGCGCCTGGTACTCCTCCGAGCACCGACAACCGCAATCTACGCGGCCGCTCAATTTCCGGTCAGGCCGTGACTCGGGATCGACCTCCCGCACGGTCATACGTTCGGCGGAGCGCTCCAACTCAATTCGCAGATCTGATCGCGATGCTTCATCGAACTGGATCAGATGCATCCCAATTCGATTGCTCTAAGGACTGCACGCACCCGGCCCCGAACACCGAGCTTGCCTAAGATATTCGAAATGTGATTCTTGACCGTACCCTCAACGACATTCAACGTTGAGGCAGTTTCGCGGTTGCTGAAGCCGCCGTCATCAGGCGAAGCACCTCGATTTCGCGTTCGGTGAGCCCGTTTATCATCGGCTCGCTCGCACTGGGCGGCGACGATTGAAATCCGCGGAGCAGCCGCTCCGTTACCACAGGGCTTGTTGACCTACCGCCGGCAACCACGGTTCGGATTGCTTCAGTGAGCTTGGAGAATGACACAAATAGCCTTTTGCGCCTGGCCGCAGTCCCTCAAGCACGAAAGCGTCTTCGTCGAAGGTCGTCAAAATGGTTGATGGCATAGCCGACATTGGCTTTGCGTTGAGTGTCTTGAGGAAGGTCAGGCCATCCATGCCAGGCATCCGAAGGTCAACAAGCAAGATGTCAGGGTCTGACCGGGCGACACGGTCAAGTGCTTCGGCGCCATCCTTGGCCAGAGAAACGACGCGAATATCAGTCGTATGATGGATCAGACTTTCCAGTCCCTCGCGCACAAGGGTCTGGTCTTCAATGAGGCAGACTCGAATCATTGACGCATCAATCCGGAAGCGAGCGGCATTCACGCTGAGAGCAAAAATCCCCTCGGATCAGGTTTATGGATTTCGATGGCTCCGCCTCATCGTTCGGATCTATCTCTCATTCCTGACAGGCCGAAGCCGAGCTTGATGGATTCCTTTCCGCCGCAGCCGTCATCGTTGGCATCGACGCGCAACATGTCATTGCAGGTATCGATGGTGATCCAGAGATTGGACGCTTGCGCGTGTTTCAAAGTGTTGGAGATGAGTTCCTGGACACATCGAAGCAAAGACTGAGCCCTCTCTGGATCTTGAGCTCGCATACGCTCAGGCATCGAAGCATGAACGGCCGGCCCCGGGCGAGATATTTCAACCTCCGGTGACCTGGTGTCGACCTTTAGTGATTGATTGAAAATCCGGAACGGCGATTTTGCTGCCAGCATGACTCCGTCGGCTCGGTACAGAACGGCCTTTCTTTTCCTTAGCTGATCACGCGAATGCGACTTCAAGCTACGCCGGCGTTGATCAATTCCTTTTTGGCGAGGTCGGCCCGATTCTGGCCGAGGGATCTGTGCGATGCCCAAGTCTCACTTACAGTGGCCGCTTTCGAGTGATCGTCAAGGGGCTGGGAACCTTTGCAACCTATAGCCGGAACGGGTGGCCACTCCGTTGAAAATCACCGATTTTCATCCCTATAGGTGGACCGAAGGCCCATGCGAAACTCTTCAATAGTTGAAATGTGACCGCTTTGAGTCCACAGATTATAAAGTGTTTTACCGTGCCCGGCGTCATCTGGGGATGTTCATTGTCTTTTGAAACAGCTCGTCCGGCGTGGCGCGCTGAGACGTCAAGGAATGCACACCTAGGCAACCCGCCCCTCATGTCGCCCCTCTAACCCCATGTCTGAGGGCCGGACGGAAATTTGCACGCCTACAAGCCAAGAAGTAAGGCTGTGTTTGGGGACTCCACAGAGCCAAACTCTGAAGAAACGGCCTGATATGGACATCATCCCAGGAGAATACCAATGACGCATGCAGTCCGGGTTCTCGGCCTCACTTACTGTTTTGTTCTTGTTTCAGCCATCTCCTCACTTAGCCAGTCGACGGACGCGACAGCGGCGACGAGTTCGTCCTCGCCCACTGCTTTTGTGTACGTGCAGACTCAGGGATCGTCTGGGCCGATCAACGCTTACGGCGCCAACTCAAGCGGCGAACTGAGTACGATCTCCGGTTCTCCGTTTTCGATGACAGGACTCATGATCGGCAGTAATCGCTACCAGTTCATCAGCTTGGGTACGAATGACATCCATGCGTATAAGGTGGGCTCAAATGGTGCGATCGGGGCCCAGGCGTCTGTGATTGACACCGCGGACTACGCGGGAGGAGTTTGCGGCACGTCCTCGGGCACTGACGGCGCGGTGCTGGATCACACAGGCAAGTATCTGTACGTGACGCTCGCAAGCGTGGACGAAACCTGCGCCGCGTACCAGTCCTACATCATCAATAGCGACGGGGCCTTCTCGTTCGATGGAGACACGGAGATCACATGGCAAGGCTGCCCCACCGGCTGCGGCTTTTTCGGATTCGATCCCCCCTCAATCCTGGGAAGCGAGAGCTTTGCTTACTCGCAGTTCGAGGACACCTTCCAACCCCTCGTTGGCGGCTTCCGGCGGGAAAGCTCGGGGACGCTGGAATACCTGCCGAACTTTACCTGGACAGCACCGACCGTCACAGGCGGCTACGTCGCTATTTCACCCGACGCTTCCCCTGCCGGCAATTACGTTGTACTTGAGCTTCTTCCCGAGGATGTTGAACCCCCTCAGCTGGGCAGCTTCACGGTGAATCCGCAAGGAAATCTTTCCACCACCAACACTTCGAGCAATATGCCAACGTCATCGCTTATCGGGCCTTCCACGACGTTCTCTCCTTCCGGCAACCTGTTCGTGGCCTATGGGAATAGTGGAGGGAGCAATGGCAAAGGCGCAATCGAGATCTACAAGTTCAATGGCGCGGCGCCGCTTACCCTGTGGAAGACGCTCCTGGACGGGACACCCATCAACCAGGTGGGATGGGACGGGGCCAACCATATGTATGCCATCTCGACGACAGAGAACAAGCTGTATGTATTTACGGTGACCTCAACGTCTGTGACCGAGACCTCTTCTGTCAGCATCGGGGCACCTTACCGAATGATCGTTGTTTCCGAGTAGTCTTTCGTTGATCCGGGGCGGTCCGCCCCTTCTGAAAACGGAGAATGCTACACCCGCCGGGAGGCGCGGCCGCTGCCGGCGGCGTTCATCACGGTTCTGGCTAACCGATCTGTGCCGGAATACAACCCCAAACAACACGATCCGCGTCTCGACTCTGAAATACGAACATCGGATGGACGTTTGTTAGCCGGCGAATCGTGCTATACATTTCTGCACTTCATTCTCGGGAGCCTGCTACTCGGCAGGCTCTTTTTCGCGCCCGTCTTCCTGGCATCCAGTGTGCCGGCGTCGTATAGCACGGGGCCTGGCTCGCCCACCTGACGGGCTTGAGATACGGCATATGGCCAGCCTTTGGCTTCTTATTTGCTTTGGCGCTTCAATGAATTGAGAGCCAGCGCTGGTGCCGGGTTCACAGCATTCGGTCAGAGTTCGCAAAGCAAGTCAAGCGCTGTTTCCGGAGCAAGCCGTTGCATATAGTCGGCCTCGGCATAGGACTTGAGAACCTTTCCATCGCTCGACACCAGAAAAGTTGCCGGGACCGGCAGCTTAAACGTCCGTCCTTTGTACGCAGGAATGTCCACACCAAACTGCTTCTGCAAGGTCCGGAAGCCGGGATCGAGAGAAAAGACGAAGAGACGATCCTAAATTGACGCGCCACTTTGTTGCCGGCGTATACGAGAGGACGGAAAATTCCAGACTATGCTTTTCCTGAAACGTCAACGAGTGATCTGGAGTCTGGGGTGAAATCGCGAGGAGAATGACACCACGAACTCTGATCTCTGCATTCCGCTCTCAAAGCGCCGGCAAGGCCAGGCTGTAGAAGGGGCACCAGCTTCCCCGATTGAACGTAATCACGAAGGGGCCATGCGAGGGAGTTCGACGCTTCGGACAATTACTCCAGTCGCATCCGGCAATTCAAAGTCTGGCATTGTCTGCCCCATTTGGAGTGCGTGATCTTCGAGCCCCGACTCTCTCAGTCATTTCGTAGTCTCTTCGAATGTGGGCATTCCGTGGAGAGCTGTCTTTTTCCGCACCTTCTGAACAAAGTACCAAGCTCCTTCTGCAGATCCATTTCTCTCCCTTGACGCATGATGCCTGGACATTAGAGCAGGTTCGGAGAAGAAGGTTACAAACCGGGCGATCCGTGTTTTGCAAATCCGGCGCGGCGGGCTTAAGAAGCCTTCTGCGACCAAAGTCTGACCAGACTACTACCTGCCCTGGGTGATCTCTCAAGCTGCGTGATATGAACAATCTCTTTGCTCGATCTCCCGATTCGGATCGCGATCATCACAGTGCACCCGATCACGCCACGTCTTCAACCTCATCGGACGAGTGAAAAAACAGATGTCGTTAGACGTTCGTTTATCGTCGTGGTTACAAACTGTTTTGGGAACCGTTCGCTTTTGTCGCGATGTGTAATAACACCAGCTCATGGATTTGCGAAGGGTTATCGATGCAAGTACTGTTGATCGGGTCAGTAGTTCGTTCGAGCATGCTTGTCGAGCAAACCTAGAAACGGGAAATACTGCACCATTAACTTTTCGGCGTTCATGCACGAGCCTGTAACCTTTCCTCTCTTGACCTCTCCAATAGCTGCGCACAGAGCGGCCATTGCATGAGCGTTGCCTTCCCAGACAACACTTGGGTCTCCTTTGCGCGCAAATTCTCGCCCTTCCAAGGAGTAGATAATGTTGAAAGCAATTCGTGGCCTATCGACGATCGCGATTGGGATTGGATGCTTGTCCCCAGCCATGCTCGCCGGCGCACAAACCAGAGGAACAGAAACGTTCTTTGTCATGTCGAATAATGCCGACAAAAACCAGGTAATTGAATTCGTTCATAACTCCGATGGGACAGTGGTCGCAAAGGAAACCTTCGATACACAAGGCAGGGGCACTGGGGGCGTGAACGATCCCCTTGAAGCGCAGGGCTCGCTGACGTTAAGCGCCGACCACACGCTCCTGTTTGCAGCCAACGCAGGAAGCGGCGATATCAGTGTCTTTCAGGTTTTCGGGGGACGACTGATTTTTCTGAACAGGCAACCATCCGGCGGCAGCACGCCCGTCGCCGTTGCTCAGACCGAGAATCGCCTGTATGTCCTCAACCAGGGCGGCGCGGGCAGCGTCGTTGGCTTCCAAATGGGCTTTGGTGGGCGGCTGCTTCCGATTGCTAACTCCACCGCATTTCTCTCTGCCAACGCGGTCGGCGGATCATCGATTTCGATCAGCCCCGATGGCCAGACCCTCGCCGTGGTCGAGCGTCTCACCAACAATATCGATACGTTCCACATCAATGCGAACGGTACGTTGGGCACTCTTGTTGTCAATCCCAGCGCCGGGGTTGGAGCCTTCTCAGGGCGGTTCGCTCCCGATGGAAAGCTGATTGTTTCTGAGACCGGTTCCACCCTTTCTGCCATCTCTTCCTATACGGTGAATTCCAATGGAAAGCTTTCCGCTGTGACGCAGAGCTTGACGACCAACGGCTCTGCCAACTGCTGGAATGCAATCACTCCGAATGGCGCTTTTGTCTACGCATCGAATGCCGGAAGCTCGAACATATCCGGATTTTCGATCGGCCAGAGCGGCGCCTTGACCGCGCTCACCCCGTCCTCAGTTGTCGCGAGCAACCCGGAGAATGCCACGAACCTCGACATCACGACCAGCGGCGATGGCAAGTTCTTCTACTCGCTCAACGCGATGGTTGGAACCGTCGGTGTCTTTGCCATCGAGTCCAACGGAACGCTGAAGGAAGTGGATGAGATTCCTGGATTCACCGCGGCGGTGGGCTTCAACGGTATCGCTGCACTGTAATTGCAATGGGCTCAGGCCCGTTGCCAGCCCACGCGGGTCATCCTCTTTGCCCGCGTGGGCAGCATCTGCTCAACGAGTCTCTCCCTTGAGCGTTCTTGAGCGCACAGGTTCTCAGCGCTTAGGAAGAAATCTGTGTCCAGCCCGACAGCTTTGCTGTCTCTTGCACAGTCGATCGCGAAGGAGTGTTCATGGGTCAATGGCTGAATCAAGCCACTGCAAGCACTGCGATATTCGTTGCATCCGCTCTGTGCGCATTGTGAGTACAATGCGACGGGGATCAGCAAGGCACCGGTTGCAGATGCCGTGCCAGGCGCGGTTCTGGTAGAGCTATTGACGTCGGAGCGATGTGCCGATTGCCCACCCGCAGACGCGCTCTTACGACAGATTGAAGGAAAGCAAACGGAGTCGGGTGAACTCATCGTCGGCATCAGCGAGCATGGAACTTATTGGAACCAACTCGGATGGTCAGACCCATTCTCGTCCGGCTCCTATACGGAACGAGAGACTGCTTACGGGCAGTGGTTTCATCTTGACAGTGTGGATCAGATGGATCTTACCGCGCTCGAGATTCCGCAAGCGCTTCTCCGTCAACTATTTAAACTCGACGCTGATTATGCAGAAGCATTGTTTGCGCTCGATCAACCTCCGCGACGTTCAAGCTGCAGGCCATCCTGCGGCATGCTTCGGCAGCCTTAGAGCGAATGCCCCAGCTGCTGGCGAGGTTCCACATCATTCTTCCGCCGCGTGCCCGCGCCAAAATACCTGCCCTCAAAGAGGCGGTTTGTAAGAATCTCAATCCTCGTGAGGCTTACAGCATGGTTCCCAGCAGGGAACCCCAGAACAGTTAAGCACCCCTGCGGTCAGTCCGTCAGTTTTGACAGATGCTATGCTGTAGAGCTTGAGACGTACCATAGGTGTGTTTCATGGCACAGGTTTTAAAGGCCACAGTCTTTATGAATGGCAGAAGTCAACACGTTGCCATTCCACGGGAATATCGCTTCACGACCGACGAAGTCTATGTGAGTCGTGATCCAGGCAATGGCAATATCATTCTGTCTCAGTCTCCCGAAGGCTGGACTGGCCTGTTTGATGCGCTTGATAGAGACAGGTTTCCGGAGGACTTCTTGGCCGACCGGAAGCAGGGGACTCTCGCGGAATGTGAGGGCCTGTGAGTCGCATATTTATGCGGGATTGAGACGATTACAGTCGATGTCGCCAATTTCTTCATTCATTCAGGCCGCGCCTGAAAGTGACTGCGACCTTTGGCAGCCGTCTCTCTTTCTGGACGTATGAGTCATGCCAGCGCCAGGCCCACACGATCACCGGATCATCTCCGTGCGGGCGGCTTGGTGATGGCCTCGCGAATCGACGCGAATGGTGCCCGGGGATCGAACTCAATGCCACCAGATCCCAGGTGCACTCCCAGTTCAGGCCAGAGCCGATTCAGGTCGACAGAGACGGGATGGTCCTTCCACGCATTGTACAGATCTGAAAGCACCGTGGTTCCAGTTGCTTGGTCACCTGCGCTCATAATTTGTTCAACAGACCGCTCGGTATCAATCGTCTCCCGAGCGGCTACGATCGCCCGAAGAGCATCCTGCAGACCTTTCCGATTCTGAGTTGCCTCCCGGATTTTGACATCGGCAAGGAGACAAAACATGGCTCCTCCCCAATAGGTACGGCCCCAGGTGTGTGTGTGGTTCAGACCCTGGTCTGCCGGCTGGGGCTCGCCGTGAGGCATTCCTTGCATCATGCCGCGCCATACCTCGTCGGCCGACAATTGGCCAGCTTGGGCGCGCGCGATTGGTTCGACATAGGTAGCCAGGCCCTCTTCAAGCCAGTGCGATTCATCCGGAAGCGAAGCAAGTGCCAGGTGGACGAATTCATGTGTCATCGTCCAATCGGCATCCAGTTCACCTCTTGTTACGCCGCCATCGAGCCGCATCCTCGACAACCCCTGAACGCCATCGACGTCTCCCCAGGTCGTGCCATCAATCTCATGGCCATTACTCCGGCTCTCGATCACTTTCACCCGGGCACGTTCGACCGGAAAAGTCCCGTAATACATGGACACTGCGCCAGCAGCCCTTCGAACCCATTCCAGGACATCGTCCGTTTGAAGAATCGAGCTGTCTTGATGAATTTCGATCTCTATTTTCCCTCCTCCGATCTGCAGGACATGCGGAGCGGCTCCGGCCTGCACTCCAGTCACGGCTGCTGGCCGAAGATCGGACTTGAGAGAGGGAGTCAGGGACATGCTCAGCAAGCCTGGCAAAAGTAGAGTGACAACGTTCATCCGACATCCAAGGAACTTGAATTCTCTGAGCCTCTTGCTCGGCCAAAAAAACCACCCGATATACCATTGGAACCGCCGAGCGGCGAAATAGTTACATCCGGGCATTGTTGATTCGGCGGCTCAACCGATAGTTTAGTTCGCGGTTCCCATTCCGGACAAGGAAATGAGCCAACTCCGCTCGCCCGACAAGGATCACCGAACGATTCCCTCCAGACGTTGTTCGGCTTTGAACCAATGCGACCCTCTAAGAGAGGCGCGAGTCTCATGCACCTTCAGTTTTCTGATATCTCTGCCCGGCTGTTTCTTTTCTCAACAGGAGCGCTGGCAATGAGCCGCGGCGGAATCCCTTCAAGCGTTTGGCAGGCCGACACTGATCCTCCACCCGGGTTGTAACAGTGCCCTGGGGGACGTTGGTGTAACCAAATTCACTTCCGATTCTCTAACGATTCGAGCGGCAATGCCGTCCGCGGCTCAGACTTCTGGCAAAGAGGATTCGTGAAGCAGGCTCTTGGCATCTGTCGCCGTGTCGAACCGGCCTTCGCAACGTTGCGGCCGGCAATGCGATTGGCCGTGGGGCCTTACTGGGGCTTTCGCTTCGTCCAGACGGGTTGGGCCAAGCGGCGTAATCCACCAAGAATCATAGGATTCTCTACAAGCCTCGAGGCCGCCTTTTCGGTATGCGACGCTCATTTCGCATCGCGGTTGGAACTCACACTCGGAATTCTGGTGATGCTGGGCCTGCTCTCCCGTCGAGGCGAAGTGTCGTTTGCTTGCAATGGATTCGTCCAATCCTGGACAGCGGATCGTGCGGCTCCCGCACCCGCCTTTCCCAATCCGGGAAGGTTCTCCGTCGCCGATCCCTACTCCTTCCTGTTCGCGGCGCTGATGGGATTCATCTTGGGTGCTGGACTCTTCTCCCTAGACACTCATAGCACGAAGAAGGTGAGGACAGCCCGGTAATGATGGAACGGCACTCCTCAACTCGAAGCGAAGCCGAAATGATTGCCGCCATCCTGGCTGGGGATACGCAGCTCTATCACGAGTTGATTCGTCCTCACGAGCGTAGCGTTTACCTCATGGCCCTGTCGTATATGAAGAACGAAGGGGACGCAGAGGATGTGGCACAGGAGGGCTTCATCAAGGCTTTTCGGAACCTTGCTTCCTTCCGCGCGGAGTCCAAATTCAGCACTTGGCTCATCAGCATTACCTTGAATGAGGCGAGGAGCCACCTCCGTAGACAGTCGAGCGTCCGCACGGAATCACTTGACGATCCTGCGGATGAGGGCGGAGCCGTGTCTCCGGCTTTGCTCCGGGACTGGCGGGAAATTCCTTCCGAAGCTGTGGAACGGCAGGAGATTCGTCAGACACTTCAGGAGGCAGTCATCAGCCTCCCCACAATTTATCGCGAGGTCTTTCAGCTCCGCGATGTTGAGGAACTCAGCGTCAAAGAAACCGCAGAGGCGCTTGGCATCAGTATCCCGTCTGTTAAAGTGCGGCTTCATCGGGCTCGCATGATGTTGCAGAAGCAACTTAGCCCACTCTTGAAGAGTGTCAACCTAGGCCCAAAGAGGAGGTGGCTCCCATGGTTATAGAATGCAAACACGTTTGGGGTTACATCTCCGACTATCTGGATGCCGCATTGCCCGAGGACATTCGACTGGATGTTCAAAAACATCTCGAGCATTGCGAGATCTGCTCTGCCATTCTGGACTCGACTCGCAACATCATCATCCTCACCGCGGATGAACGCGTGTTTGAGCTGCCGGTTGGCTTCAGCGAGCGCCTGCATGCGCGCATCGACCTGGAATTGCTCGGGAAGGGAAGCGGCTAGGGTGCTATAAAAATGAGCCGTGCAGGATGTGGTGCGTGAGCGTCTCAGCTACGACGAGCAGGAGAGTGAGAATCGAGAGCACGATTTGAACCGTCTCCGACCGGCGTTGTTTGGCAGCAACCGGCTGCGCTCGCCATTGCGACGCGGGTCGGGCTCGAAGGGATCGTATTCTCCACACGACATAAAGATTGAGAGTCGACCCAAGAATGGCGATAACCATCATCGGAATGCGGATTTTGTCAGAATGAAAGGAAAATACAAACCCTGGAAGGAAGGAGGCAGCCGCCAGGGAGCCCAGCCCAATCAACAAGCGAAGGCCGCTGATAGCCATCACCGCAGTACAAACACTCTGCAACAAAATAAACATGAGGCTCGTCAGACCGATGAGCCAGGAACCGTGCCTCTGTTTTTTTAGTGCAGGTACCCCGGTGTGCTCTGTCACGATACTGGTATCCTCGTCTGAGAGTTGATCTGCCCCCTCGGTAGACGCGCCAACAGGGAGCGAGGTTACAAGCAAGACCCCCAGATCGGGGGATGAGATCGCGGGGACTTTGCCTACGGATTCGTGCCGGTTGTAACCTTTTCTCCTTCCGTCAATCATATAATGGCTTTTGCTCAATCAAGCCGATGGTCTGAAGATTGAGACTAGGGCCAACGATCGAAACCGAAGAGGACCAGAGAGAGCATCTCTGGTCCACACGACACCACATGAACCAGGGAATGGGAGAAGACATGGATCGTTTTGCAATATCAGCCACACTGGAAGCGCGACCGGGTAAAGAAGGCGAAGTCGAACAGTTCCTGAAGTCCGCACAACCATTGGCTATCGAGGAAGCAGGAACAACGACATGGTTTGCCTTTCGCATCGGACCAGCCACATTCGGTATCTTCGATACCTTCGCGGATGAAGCAGGACTCCAAGCGCATCTGAACGGCGCTATCGCCAAGGCGCTGTTCGCCAAAGCCGAAGAATTATTTGCTAAACCACCGCAGATTCAGAAGGTGGAGATCTTTGCGGCCAAGCCGCTCTCCTAGGTCGTTTGGAGGGGAGGGCTACACGGCTTTCGCTAACATGGCTCCGTGGCCGCATCGGAATCGGTTTGGTAAACTCAGATTCCGACGAGGGATGCCCGCATCGCCCTCGCCTCTGACAGATCGTAAACAGACACTCAGAGCCTTTATTGCGCTGCCTTTTTAACGACCCTGATTTGGGTTGCTTCATCATCGCTCTGGTTCGATCTGATCATCTGAGCGGATCGAACCCGGCTTCAGCAGAATGGCCGGACGGATGTGGATGACCCAAGTCCAAGACCGGTACAAATTCGGGTTCGGAGTGCATCGCGGGTCCCCAGGTCTCACCTCCGCCAGAGAATCGATGTCGAGTTGCCAGACGCGAACGGCTGCTTCCATCCAGCCTGGAGGAGCGATGGTTTGCCCAAAAGTCGCTTATTGGTTGGGGCGTGCTGCGCGTTTTTCGTCCTGATCCCCGATCCGCACCTAATCCAGGGCAGCACGGATGGCGTCATGGAAGGCGGGCCGGACCTCGCGGATGAGCTGGTTTTGGCGGTCGGGCCAAGTGCGGTTGGTGAGCAGGACCACGGCAATTCGACGGTCTAGATCGATCCACAAGGAGCAACCGCTATAGCCAAGATGGCCGATGGAGTGTGTGGAAAAGTGGCTGCCCGAGGACGACGTTTCCGAGGGGGTGTCCCATCCTAACGCCCGCGAACTGCCTTGGGGCAATTGCCTCTGCGCAAAACGTTCAATCGTTGCAGCTTCAAACAATCCCCCTGGTTCATGGGGTGCTGATCTTCCCGGCCGGGCGTTCAGAATTGCTTCCGCATAGCGAAGCAGGTCCGGGACATTGGAGAACAGTCCGGCGTGTCCTGCGGCGCCTTTCAGAAGCCACGCATTCTCATCCTGAACTTCGCCTTGAATCCGGCGATGACGCAGGGTGGTGTCTTCTTCCGTGGGTGGGATCGACGGCCGGACAGCCGGCGCGGGGCAAAATCCGGATGCAAGCATGCCCAGCGGCGCTAGCACTTCGCGGCGCACCCAGGGGGCGATGGTTTCGCCGGTCACAACTTCCAGGGCCTTGCCAAGAAGGATGAAGCCGGGGTCGGAATACTCGGCGCGTGTTCCCGGCTCGGCCTGGATGGGCAACTCAAGGCAAGCGCGATAGAGCGCGGCAGGCGTTGTGACGGTGCGGAAGAACTCCACGTATGGGGGGAGACCGGAGTTGTGGGCGAGCAAGTGCTCGAGCCGGATGAAGCGGGCGTGCTCCTTTGCCTGCCGGCCTACGACGAAGCCTGGCAGCAGCTCGCCGAGCGGTGTGTCGAGATCCAACTGGCCGCGCTGCCAAAGCAACATGGCAGCAGAAGTGGTGACTACGACCTTGGTGAGGCTGGCAACGTCATAGACAGTCTTTTGAGTGACTTCGGGCGAGTTGGCTTCATAGGTGAATCGGCCCAGAGCATCCTCGAACACCAGGTCGCCGCCGGCCAGCACGCCAAACGCGCAGCCGGGAAACGCGTGGGCAGAGATTGCATTGTGAAGCACTCGATAAACTTCGGAAAACCGCTCGCCGGAGCCAAAACGCGGAGAGATTTGCTGCGCCATTGCATTCTCCATGCTTGCATCCTAAACCGGTTTTGGGTTCTGCCATAGGCCCGGAAGCCTCATTTTCCTTGTCGGACATGCAAAGTAGCTCTCCCGGCGCTATCCTTGGTTGTGAACGCGACGTCTATCGAAGCGGGGCTACTACGGAGGGAATTCATGCGTCTAGGGAGCAGAAGGTTGCCGACTGCGATCGCGCTGGGAGTTGCAGCTGGCATCTCTACGATGGCACTGGCGCAGGCAGCGCCGGACGGCGCCACCGGCGGGCAGAGCCAGGCACCGGTACAAACAGTTTCACCGGCAAGTGCGTCGGCTGCCGCACCGGCAACCACCCCGCAAGAGCCGGCCGCACCTGTTCCACCGCCTACTGCGCCCAAGACCTACACTGTGCCAGTCGGCACCAAGGTCCTGCTTCAGTTGCGCAGCGGAATCAATACCAAAAGCGCAAAGCCGGGCGACGGCGTTTACCTGGCTTCGACTTTTCCGGTTGTGGTAGGGAACCGGGTGATGATTCCGGCCGGCGTGTACGTGCAGGGCGTAGTTGATCGTGTAGTGCGTGCCGGCCGCGTCAAGGGCCAATCGCAGCTGGATATGCACTTTACCTCGATCATCTTTCCCAACGGAACCGTGGTGGAGATTCCAGGCATCGTCAACAGCCTGCCGGGAGCCAGCAAGCAGACGGTGAAGGACGATGGCGAGGGAACCATCCAGCAGAGTGCGGATAAGGGACGCAACGCCGGGAAGACGGCCGAGATCGCGATTCCGACCGGAGGAACGGTGGGGTCGATCGGCGGCCTTGCCGATGGTCATCCGCTTGCCGGCGGGATCGTGGGGATTGGCGCGGGGGTTGCCGCGGTGGGTCTGGTTTCGCTGTTTACGCGTGGCGCGGATGTGAACATCGCGAGCGGTACGCAGGTAGAGATGGCGCTGCAGCGGCCGCTGATCCTGGAAGATGCGAACCTGAGCGGGACGGCTTCTAACCTCGAACCCGCCCTTAACCAGCCCAAGCCGCTCAGCAAGCCGGTGCCGGTTCATGTTCTCTGCCCGGCAGGGGGCCTCGGCTGCCAGTGATTGTTGAAAACCTGGTCGGAAATTGCCTATTCCCGGCTTCGTTCCTGGGCATCTCACCCTGGCAGCAGAGGGAATTGAATGTGCATAGCCTTAGGTTATTTCCCCAGGGAAATCGCGCTGGGAATTTCGCAGCCAGCAGAGCCATCTGTCCTGTGGCATCGCCACAGAGTGGCGCCGAGGCAAAGCAGATTTTGCAAGAGAAAGATTACTTCCCAAAGTCAATCGCGCTCTCACCAAACATGGACTCTTGATTCGAGCTGCCGATCGCCGCATGATAAGTCAGGAAAGTTGACTTTTTATGCAAACCTCGAACGAGCGGCAAAAAGAGCTATACCAGGTTGCCGAAGCTCAGGAAGGGTATTTTACGGCCAAGCAAGCCGCCTCCCTTGGATATGCTAGCAACAAGCGGGCCTATCATGTGCAGGCTGGAGAAAGATGCCTCGGCCGGCGCGGCGGCGGCCGAGAAGTCGCGGATGGAGACTGCGCAGCAAGTGGTGGCGTTGACGGACCAGGCGCATCCGGCGAGTGCTCGCGCGCAACAGTAGGGGCGCGCAAAGCAGCGATTCGATTTATTACCCATGCGTCGAAATGCCGCGACGGCCGCGTCAAGGGGATCAACCAAAATCGCCGGTTCCCTGATTTCTGATCCATATTGACCAGTCACAGATGAAGAACCAGCATACGATCGCTAGGGAGCGAGAAAGGTCGCTCTGAAAACGAGGTTGACCAATTTGGAAAACGATACGACAGTCAAGCCTAGAATCCTCTTGGTGGAGGATGACAAGGCAGTGCGCGAGACTTTAGAACCGATATTGGAAATGGAACAGCTTGAAGTTAGCGTAGCCGGACGCGTTGCTGAAGCTCTTCATCTGATCGACACAGAATCGTTTGACGCGTTGGTTTCTGACTTGCACATGCCAGGTGCGGGGGATGGATTCACAGTTGTCAGCGCAATGCGTCACAGGCACCCTGATGCTATCACTCTGCTTTTCACTCGATACCCCGCTTTGAGAGAAGCAATGGATGCCATCCTCTTGCAGGCGGATGAAATTCTAGTGAAGCCAATGCCTATCCCCGGAATGGTGGCGCTGATCCGCGACAGGCTGGCGAAGCGTGTGACACGCCCAAACAATACGGAGCGAGTCGCTTCGATATTGGAGACGGATGCCTCACTCACTGTTGCCGATTGGCTCTCGCGAGTTAAGCACGACTCCGAGGTTACCCGCATTGCCTTTACTGACCATGAACGCACGGGACACCTTCCAGCGCTGCTCCAAGAATTAGTTCATCGGTTGCGAACCCCACGCGCACTTGGGACGAAGCAGCCATCCGAAGGCGCTGTGCAGCATGGCATAGTTCGACACTCCCAGGGCTATTCGGTTCCGATGATTATCGAAGCATCACGGATGTTGCAGGTAAGTATATTCCACACGTTGCACACCAACCTGAACAAGGTGGACTTCAGCCTTCTACTCATCGACCTGATGACCATTGCGGATGAGGTTGATTCGCAATTGAAGCAGACAATTGTCAGCTTCTCAGAAGCAGAGTCGTGCTTCGCGGCATAAGCCTACAATCTGTTGCTTGTCTGCCGTCACCCCAGCGATTGCGCAGACGGCGCACCGTGCGTCCAGTCGCAAAAAGCGGCTGTCCTCGATCTGTACAAGATTTGGATCGGAACATCCGAGGATAAACTCATCGCACTGTCAAACGACTTCCGCGGGGTTTACCGGTACGCCCTCATCATGGAAGAGGCGTCTGAATCCGAACGCAACAAGGCATCTCGGTCCTATGACGGCATGGCCCAGTTTTCCGAACAGCACAGGCAACTGGTGGCTCAATTGCCGGCAATGGTGGCAACACTTGAGCGCGGCTATCAGGCGCTTCTCGGGGGCGGTGCGACAGAGTACGAAGACGCACCTCATGACCTTCTCTTTTGCGTTGAAAGCCACAGGCACCAATGGTGAGCCGCCGTTTTCCAGCGTCGACATCGCGTCCCCACGCTTGTTCGGCCGATTCGCCCATGCCAGCCTGTAAAAGCGAATTGGGCGGCGACCACCGGGAGGGCAGGAATGGTTAGCAAAGTCAAATTGGAAACGAAGTTGATTGGGGCGTTTGTATTCATCACCTTGATTACCACCGTGATCGGGGTGACTAGCCTGATCAATATCCGCAAGATGGCACACGCGGACCAGAGACTCTACGACGATGCGACAGTGCCCCTGCCTGAGTTAACCATCATTGCGGTTTCGGTTCAGAGAATGCGAATTGCCTCCAGAGATTTCATCGCGTCAAAGGGAGAGCCTGCAAGGCGAGCAACATTCAAGCAACAGATTGACCATATCGCAGACGAGATTGCAAGAACTTCCGACACGTATCAGAGGCGCAACCTCTCGCCGGAAATGAGAAATGCTTTTGGCGACTTTATGCAGTACCACAAGTCCTACGAATGCTACGTAACGCAAATCCTTGGCTTTGCAACTGCGGGTAAGGATAAGGAAGCCTGGGACATCCTTTGGAGCGATAGCTACAACAAAATCACATCAGAGGAAATCGCCAGCATCGATCGCATGGAAGCTCTGAAAGTCGATGAGGCAGAGAATCTGAGTGATCAAAACAATTCGCTGGCGCGCACTGCGGCAGTGGAGGTCGTATCTGCAATCCTTGCCGGATTGGTTTTTTCTCTGGTTCTCGGTTTCTGGCTTATCAGTTCGATCACGGAGCGAAAGCGAGCGGAACAAAGCCGGGAGCAGCTCGCGTGCATCGTTGACTACTCGGATGATGCCATCATCGGCACCTCGCTGGATGGAATAACCATCAACTGGAACAAAGGCGCAGAACGGCTTTACGGCTACTTAGCCGAAGAGGTCATTGGCCAACCATTATCCATAATGCTTCCACCCGACCGCCCCCATGAGATATCCGAAATCATCTCGAAGACCCTGCAAGGCTTGGTCGTCAGCGAAGAGACTGTGCGGCGAAGGAAGGATGGCAGTCTCATTGATGTCGCGCTGACCGTTTCTCCTATCAGGAATTCTCTCGGCCAAATCACGGCAGCTTCATCCATCGCGCGTGACATCAGCGAGCGGAAGCGAGCCGGACAGAGAATCATGGATCTGAACGCGGAACTTGAACGTACCGCGGCCATGGCGGAAACTGCCAATCGGGCTAAAAGCACCTTTCTGTCGACCATGTCTCACGAAATCCGTACTCCGATGAGCGCCATCCTCGGTTACGCTCAGCTGATGTTGCGGGATTCCAGCCTGGGAATAGAAGCGAAGGCGAATCTCAAGATCATCGGCCGGAGCGGCGAGCATCTATTGGCGCTCATCAATGACGTTCTGGACATGTCCAAGATTGAGGCTGGCCGCGTGGAACTCAATCCGGCGACGTTCAGCCTCGTCCGACTGCTGAGCGATCTGGAGGCGATGTTCCGATTGAGGACTGGGGCAAAGGGGCTGCGATTCGAGATGTCGCTGGACGGGGAAGCAGTTCCATACATTGTGACGGACGAAGGCAAGGTGCGCCAAGTGCTCATCAATCTTCTCGGAAATGCGGTCAAATTCACCCAGATCGGCCAGATCAAGCTCCTTGCCACTCTGGAGCAACGGGATGCCGATCAACTGTGGCTCTCTACGCGCGTCGAGGATACTGGTTCGGGCATTGCCGACGAGGACCAAAGGAAGCTATTTGAATCGTTCAGCCAAACTAGGAGCGGTGTGGACAGTCTGCAGGGGACCGGACTGGGATTGGCCATTAGCCAAAAATGTGCCCGCCTCATGGGAGGCGATATCACGGTCACCAGCAACCCGGGAAACGGCTCTGTGTTCCGATTCGAGATCCCCATCGGGCGAGGCCAGGCTGGAGTAGCCCTAAAGCGAGTTGCTCCCCGCCGCGTCATTGCCATACGAGCGGGACAGGAAGCTCCCAAAATTCTGGTCGCTGACGACCACCTTGAAAATCGGGATTGGCTTATGAAGCTGCTGACCTCCGTTGGTTTCTCGGTACGGTGTACGGAGAACGGCGAAACCGCCATCCGGCTCTGGCAGGAATGGAACCCACTGCTAATCCTGATGGACGTGCATATGCCGGTCATGGACGGGTTAGAAGCGACCCGAAGAATAAAAGCAGATCCGCGCGGGAAAGAAACATTTATCGTTGCTCTGACTGCCAGCGCCATGGATGGCGACCGCCGGGCGGTCGCGCAGAGTGGGGCCGACGGCTTCGTCGCGAAGCCGTGCCACGAGGACGAACTCCTCGAAAAAATGCGAACGCTTCTCAGCATTGCCTATGATTACGAAGAAACAAGCGAGGCCAAAGAGCAGTCTGACGCCGGCGGGCCGACCCTGAACTCGGACGGGCTGCGGCTACTGCCCCGGGAGCTCATCGAAGAAATCCGTACTGCTACTTTGATAGGCAACAAGAAGCTCCTGGATCAGCTGATCCTGAAGGTCCACGAGGCTGGAGATACTGAATCCGCGCATGCTCTTCAAAAACTTGCTGACAGATACGAATACGAAGCTCTGACGCGATTTCTGGAGGAAGCATGCCGCCCATGACCGAACAATCCGAGTCTTCAACTCATCCTAGGAACATCATGATCGTAGATGACAATCCGGCGAACCTGAAGCTGCTGGAGGAGATGCTCGGGCAGCAAGAATATGAAGTACGTTCCTTCCCAGGGGGCAGGCTCGCGCTATCGGCCGCCAAGCGAAATCCGCCAAGCCTGATTCTCCTGGACATCAATATGCCGGAGATGAACGGCTACGAAGTGTGCCAACACCTGAAGTCGAACGAAGAACTTTCGAGCATCCCTATCATCTTCCTCAGCGCCTTGAACGAAGTTGAAGACAAGGTGGCAGGTTTCCGGGTTGGCGGAGTGGACTACATCTGCAAGCCGTTCCAATTCGTGGAAGTACGCGCCCGAGTTGAGACTCATCTGAACCTGTACGAACTTCGGCAAGCATTTAAACGCCAGAATGAACACCTGGAAGAACTGGTGAGCCAGAGGACCGAACAACTCCAGATAGCCTTGAAACAGGTCGAATCAACTTACGATGAGACATTGCACGCGTTGGGCGGCGCCTTGGATTTGCGGGACAACGAAACAGCCGGCCATTCCCAGCGCGTGACTCGCTATTCTCTGGAGATCGCCAAGGCCATGGGTTGTAGCGAGGACGAACTCAAGAACATTGCGCTCGGAGCATTCCTCCACGATTTTGGCAAGATCGGCATCCCCGATGCGGTTCTGCATAAGCCCGGCAAACTGACGCCCGAGGAAACTGAAATCATGCGACAGCACGTCCGCATTGGCTATGACATGGTGCGCGGAATCTCTTTTCTGTCTGGTGCGGCGCAAATCCTGCTGGCACATCAAGAATTCTACGATGGCACAGGGTACCCTCGGGGACTGACTGGTGAACAAATCCCATTGGGCGCGAGGATCTTCTCGGTGGCAGACACTCTCGATGCCATGACCTCGGATCGACCTTATCGTAAGGCCCTTTCTTTCCAATCCGCGCGGGACGAAATTGCGCGTTGCTCTGGAAGTCAGTTCGATCCCCATGTAGTTCAGGCGTTTCTCCGTATCCCGAAAGACACTTGGCTGCG
The DNA here is from genome assembly GCA_036519195.1 of Occallatibacter sp. Taxonomy (GTDB): domain Bacteria; phylum Acidobacteriota; class Terriglobia; order Terriglobales; family Acidobacteriaceae; genus Telmatobacter. The sequence goes on from DATDLS010000213.1 coordinate 31,149, forward strand.
CGCTCGCGTTGAAACGTTGCCGCTGAGTTTCGTGAGCATAGGAAAGCCTCAATATTGCTAGTGAGTCATTTAAGGAATCCATATTCGATCATACGAGCAAATGCGATGACTGCCCGAGAGCATTCCCGGTTATGGCTCTGCACAATACGACGGCTTTGTCGAGGCGCTGATCCGTATCGTAAAGAACCCCTATGCGCGTACCTCTTCGCGAAGCGTCATCGTGGCGGCTTCAACCTGAGTCATCGTGAAGATCTACTCATAAAGAACCGGAAGAAGCAGAAGAGTGAGCAGGGGCGACCTGAAGAGGCCTTCAATGACTACGGTGGCAAGCGGGCGCTGTACCTCAGATCCTGTCGAGGCCGAAAAAGCCATCGGAATGAAGCCAGAGCTGGCAACACACGCCGTCATCAGAACCGGCCGTAGTCGCCGCGACGCACCCGCCAAAACAGCATCGTAGGTCGAGAGTCCAGCCTCCCTTGTTTGATTGATAGAGCTCACCAAGACAACGCCATTCAGCATCGCTACTCCGAACAAGGCGATGAAACCGACAGAAGCGGAAAGGTTCAGGTTCATGCCACGCAGCCATAACGCCGCGATGCCTCCAACAAGGGCGAAGGGAATATTGCCAATCACCAGTAGGGATTGCTTGACTGATTTGAAAGTAAGGTAGAGCGGTCCGAAGATCAGTAGGATGACACTTGGGATAATAATTGCTGGCCACTTCGTTGCGCGTTCTTGATTCTCGAACTGGCCGCCATAGTCGCCGACAGCTTACTCCACATCGCTCACGTTGAAGCCGTAACGGGATAACCCTTCCCGGTTGACACGAACCGCAGATCGGGGACGCCGGAAGTGAGCAGAATCTGGGTGTCGGCCGCTCCGCGAACGCTCTGTATGGCCGGAAGCACCTCTTCCGAAAGAGTGTCGAAGTCTTCATCGAATATCTTGATGGCAAGATCCGCCTCCGCACCATTCCCAGCGGGGAACTTTTTAAAACCGACAGCGAATCGGCTTTGCTATATTCTGTGGGTTTCCCTTCTAGGGAAAGCATCCACAACCGGGTCAAAGAAGTGGTAGCCATGCCCTATTGGACTTTTCTTTGCTTGATACATTGCGATATCGGCGTTGCTGAATAATGTTTCGGCATCCAAGCCATCCTGGGGATACACACTCACGCCTATACTCGCAGTTACGCAGAGAGCCTGATCATCGATGGAATGCGGTCTCGCTACTGCGTTGAGTAGTTTCTTGGCAATGATGGCAGCACCGTCAGGACCTTCAAGTTCTGTCAGAAGCACTACAAACTCATCCCCTCCATGTCGGCTCACAGTGTCCGATGCGCGTACGCAACTCAGAAGACTTTGTGAAATGCTTTGAAGAAGTTTATCGCCGGTCGTGTGACCCAAGGAGTCGTTTATGCTTTTGAAGCCATTCAAATCCATGAACAGCACGGCGAGTCGCTTAGTGTGCCGAGAGGCCATCGCGATACCCTGAGTTACGCGGTCGTTTAGAAGCATTCGATTGGGCAATCCCGTGAGAAAATCGTATTCCGCCGACCGGGTGATTTCCCGCCTTACCGCCTGCGCTGCACTTACATCTCGGAAGACTATGACTGCTCCAACCGTGTGCGCCTCTCGGTCATGTATGGGGGCCACTGAATCTTCGACCGGAAATTCAGACCGATCGCGCCGGATAAGCACACAGTCCGCGGGCAGATACAAAGTTCGATTCTGTTGAGCTGCCCTCTCCAAGTAATCCCGCACCGCCTCACGACTGTTGGCATCCAGAATCTGGAGAACTTCGGATGCGGGCCTGCCCATAGCGTCGTTTAGAGACCAGCCCGTCAGTTCCTCTGCTTTGCGATTGAGGTAGTTGATCCTCCCCAAGCCGTCTGTTGAGGCAACGCCATCACCGATACTGTCGATAGTGAATTGAATGCGCTCTCTCTCTGTACTTAAGCCTTCTCTTGCAGACTTAAGCGATGTAACTGAATTCAGAGTTGAAACATCCTGCGTCTCTGAACTTAATAAGAAGGCCCCCATGTTTTTTGTTGCGGGCTTAACGCGACGAGGCTCGCCCTTAGCATTCTTTATTCCGGGTTCTTCCCCGCCGCCGAATTGAATAATCTGTTCTGCTAATTGACGTGTATCCATGGTGCCACCTTGCCTCTTGCTGTTGACCGGCTAAAGATTCACCCAAGGCGCTGATCACCCGTCATAAATCACGCCATGAGTAATTGAATAGTCTGAGGCAATCATGTTTATGTTTCACTCGACTGAGTGCTGATTTGGTCCTTGGTCGTGGCAACGGTCAGTAAGCACTTCGGACAAAATGAGTTCCAGCTGCCGTCCGGATTGCCAAAAAAGTAGAAAAGACCGACGTTGCGACCTGACTCCATGAGGCCTTCGTTACGTGCGGAGGTTTAGCAAATGAAAGGGGACAGTCCGTACGCCTGTTTTCAGGTCGATCAGCTTCGCACGGACTGCGCTCCGGGAGAGAGCTGAGACCACGCTAGGCGAAGCACTAGCCAAAAGATGTTCAATGTTATACGAACGTCGTGACATGCACGCAGAGAGTATTACATTCCGAGAAAGACCTATGACATGCCTGCTCTCCGAGTTCTTGCTAGACGCAAGAAAGGGGGGACGATTTTGGCAGCATTCGCCTTGACAACAATTGGTTCTGCATCGATCTCGTATTCTTCCATCGCCATTTACGAGCCCTTCTGATTGTGGACCCCTTATGTGGCCGACCACATAAGGCAGAGCATTTTTAGCCCGGCGGCGCGGCGGTGTCTTCAAGCGTTTGCGAATTCATTTCAATATTCTCCGGTCTCTGTCGCAACTCTGGTAGTCACGGTCCTGACAACCTCATGCTTATGCCGCCTAGCTGTCGGTAAAGAGTGCCTTGCCGGGGTGTCCTTTGGCCATTGGAGCAGGGGTAACCGATTCGCTGAAGTCCGCTGTCCATTGCCAGTTTCGAATCTCAGGCATATCTTCCAGGTAATGACGGATGTAGTCGTGATGTTCATTCAGTTTCCTACTGAACATCTCGATTGCATTGGCAGCCTGCACACGAAGCCGAGGGATGTGTTTCAACGCATCGAGAGCAAGGTGGAAGCGGCTCATTTCGTTCAGAACGACCATGTCAAACGGTGTTGTGGTCGTACCTTCGTCGATATAACCATGCACGTGGAAGCGTCCTTCATGGGAGCGACCGTGAACCAGTGTGTGAATGAGCCATCGATTGTTGTGGAAGGCGAAGATCACCGGCGCATTTGTGGTGAACAGCGCATTAAAGGACATCTCGTCCATTCCGTGCGGATGCTTGTCTGGATACATCAGAGTCATCAAGTCCACAACGTTGACAACACGCACCTTGATGCCCGGTACATATTTCTGCAAGAGCCAAGATGTCGCACAGATTTCAATGGTCGGCACGTCGCCAGCGCACGCTAGCACAACATCCGGTTCTCCGCCTTCGTCGTTTGTGGCGAACTTCCACGTCGATGCGCCGCGCGAGCAGTGTTCAAGGGCCTCGTCCATGTTCAGCCATTGGAGCTGCGGCTGCTTTCCGCAGGTGACAATGTTGACGTAGTTGCGGCTCCGCAAACAGTGATCGAAGACGCTCAGCAGACAGTTACTATCCGGCGGATAGTAGACGCGGATGGTATCGCTTCTGCGTGCAAGTGCGTTGTCCACAAAGCCTGTGGACTGGTGGCTGAAGCCATTGTGATCGTTTCGCCATGCATGACTCGTGAGCAGGACATTCAGGGATGCGATCGGCTTCCTCCAGGCATAGTCGCGGCATTGCTCCAGCCACTTGGCATGTTGTGTCAGCATGGAATCGACAACCTGAGCGAAAGCCTCATAAGAGGACCACAAGCCATGACGGCCGGTAAGCAGATAGCCCTCAAGCCAACCTTCGCAGAGATGCTCGCTCAATACCTCCAACACGCGGCCATCGGGCCCGAGTTCATCATCGATGGAGACAATCTCAGCCATTGAGCAACGCTTTGTGGCCTCGAAGACGGAGTTCAGACGATTGGAGTTGGTCTCATCCGGGCAGAACATGCGAAAGTTAGTCAGGTTCATCCTGAAGATGTCGCGGAAGAACTCTCCTAGCTTGCGCGGGGCCTCGGCCAGAACCTGACCGGGGCCAGGGATCTCGATCGCATAATTCGTAAAGTCCGGAAGTGCAAGTGTTACTAACTCTCGTCCGCCGTTCACATGGGGATTGCCGCCCATACGTCGGTTACCTACCGGCGCCAGCGCCGCCAGTTCTGCAATGAACGAGCCGTTCTTGTCGAAGAGTTCTTCCGGTTTGTAGCTCTTCATCCAGGTTTCCAGGATCTGGAGATGCTCGGGACTCTCACGAACCGTTGCTAGCGGAACCTGATGCGCGCGGAAGGTCCCTTCAATCGGGACTCCATCCACTTCCTTGGGACAAGTCCATCCCTTGGGCGTGCGCAGAATGATCATGGGCCAAACAGGTTGCCTCTCGAATCCACTCTTGCGCGCTTCTTGCTGGATTGAGCGAATCTCGCCATAGCACTCGTCCAGGGCCTGAGCCAGAAGCAGATGCACAACCTCAGGATCATCTCCCTCGACGAAGTAGGGCTTGTACCCACGCCCGCTGTACAGTGCCTTAAGGTCTGCGTCGCTGGTGCGCCCCTGGGCGGTCGGGCCGGAGATTTTGTAGCCGTTGAGGTGCAGAATGGGAAGAACGGCACCATCCCGCACTGGGTTAAGAAAGTTGACCGACTTCCAGCTTCCCTCAAGCGGACAGGTCTCAGATTCACCGTCACCAATTACGCAGGCAACAATCAAATCCGGATTGTCGAATGCCGCTCCAAATGCGTGAACCAGCGAATAGCCGAGCTCTCCACCCTCATGCATGGAGTTCGGCACGTGCGGTCCGCAGTGGCTGGGCACGCCTCCGGGCGTCGAGAAATTGCGAAACATGAGTCGCATCCCGTCCTCATCGGACGTGATCTCGGGATGTACCTCTGTATAAGTTCCTTCAAGATAAGAGCACGCATTCAATGAGGGGCCTCCGTGTCCGGGGCCGGAGATGTAAATGATGTCTGCATCGTGTTCTTTGATGAGGCGATTGAGATGGATGTAGATGAGGTTTTGTCCCGGCGAGGTTCCCCAGTGTCCAAGTAGCCGTGGTTTAATCTGTTCTGCCTTGAGTTTCTCGCGTAGGAGCGGATTTTCAAAGAGGTAAATCTGGCCAATGCACAGATAGTTTGCCGCGCGCCAGTAGCGATTCATCTTATCGAGCATGTCGGGCGAAAGTGGTCCTTTGGGGACCGGCGCTTGGGATTCGAGCTTGCCATTTGCGGCAATCGCGGTGGACAAAGTCACATCGAACATAAACCTGGAGGGTTTCGCTGACTGGTCGGCGCTTAAAAGGAGTTCCGTGGTAGCCATATCGATGTTCCTTTCCTGCTTCTCCGCAGCAAGTAACCGTGCGGCGATGGTTTTGGAAGTTGTTTTATCCGGATGTTCCCACGAATGTCGGCTAGCTTCATTTGGCCAAAAGTTTCTTAATTGAGTGCAATTCGAGGCGGCGCTTCGCGGTGGTTTTGGGATACGCCATCTTAAGATCATCGAGCGAGTCGAGAATGATCCGGGATACGATCAGGCGGGCGTTCTCCTTATCGTCAGCCGGCACCACGTACCATGGCGTGTGATGAGTGCTGGTCGCCTGCAGGCAAGCCTCATACGCCTCTATGTACTGCTTCCAGAACTTTCTCTCCTGAATGTCGGCGAGGCTGAATTTCCAGTTCTTGTCGAGCTCATCGATGCGCGCGAGGAACCGCTTTCGCTGTTCTTCTTCAGAAAGGTGAAGAAATATTTTGACGATCTTCGTGCCGTTGCGTTGAAGGTGCCTCTCCATGTCCACGATGGAGCGGTACCGTTCTTCCCAAATGGTCTTCTCGTCGCGCAACTTTTCGGGAAGGCCCTGGCTGCGAAGAATCTCCGGATGTACCCGAACCACCAGCACTTCCTCGTAATAGGAACGATTGAAGATGCCGATTCGCCCGCGCTCGGGAAGGTGGCACGTCGTGCGCCAGAGAAAATCATGTTGCAGCTCTTCGGCGCTTGGCTGCTTAAAACTGAAGACCTCGCAGCCTTCCGGGTTCACTCCTGACATGACGTGGCGGATGGCGCCATCCTTGCCGGCTCCGTCCATGCCCTGAAAGATCAAGAGCAACGCGTAATGATTGGAGGCGTAGTGAAGCTGCTGCAGGCAGCTCAACTCTGCGACATGCTTTTTGAGGAGATTCTGATACTCCGTCTTCGATGTATACACAGGCTTAACAATCGTCGGCCACTTGGAGAGCTTGACCTTTGTCGCGGGCGCTACACGAAAATCCCTGGCATCGATTTTCATCTTCCTGCTTTCTGCGGTGAATCAGAGGAAACTCCAGGGCAGGTGAGCGTATCCCATGCGATACCATCTTGATACTTGTCCTCTTACTTCCGCAGCATAGCCTGCCTGATTTCTCTGGCGACCAGTGCATCCAGAAAAGAGCTCTCCTTTCGGTCGAGGCAACAGAACGATCGGAGAGTACGCCCAGATCATGACGAGAGGCGATGCAGTCGGGACGATTGATTGCGTCCTCCTCGGCCATTGCTCCTGCTGAAGCAGCATATTCTTCTCGGGCACCAGCAAACTGTGCACTTTTGCTCTCGAAATTCCGAACGGGCACAAGCGCCAGATATGGTATCGGATGCTATTGCAGGTACTAACACAAGGGGACCCAAAGCCGGTGCCGCACCGGCGCCTGGGAAGACTTCTTAGGCGCCGGCGTAACCATCTCTAATTCCAGCTCTCCGAGAGATGCCAGCGATAGGGAGCGGCAGTTGGGTCGCATGCCTTACTCCTTGCTGGGGCTGGCGGCGTCCGACGTGAGTTCTTCAGATTGCTTAGAGGCATTCGTGGAGTTCTCGTGAGCCTGCCTGGAAAGCTCGTGAGCAGTTAAATGATCCCCTTTGCCTTGAGCAGTGGCGGTAGTGTGGGCGTGGGCCGCGAGATTGTGCAGCTCGGCAGCGCGATCGTGCGAACTTTGTGGCATTGTGTTCTCCTGGATGATTTGATGCCGTTATCTCACGGACGGGATGCGCCATGCCGTTTCCTCCTGGTTGAACAGATCTCCCCCTCGTCAGGCAGATGTACAAAATTGCTCAGATTTTTATCTTTCGGGCCACAAGAATAAGACACCAGCGCGTGATGCAACCTGGCTAGAGACCGTCATGCTTCCGACGCTAGTTTCTGGTTCGTTAAGGAAGATGCTGTTGAGGACTCCGGTCCGTCGTCCTGCATGGCATTCAAGTCGGGGGCCGACCCCGCTCGTCGCTCCCAGGCTGAGCTGGATATGCTGAGGGCCGTTCTCATGCTTCTCGCTGTGACTGGAGGTGTTCTGTTTTGACCCCGATCCGCGCAAAAATCGGCTCTACACTGAGGAGCAGCCAGGTACTTCTGTGAGACGCTCGTGTTTCGGAAAAATTCAGAGCGCGTTTCGTCATCGAAACAGTGCAACGGTGTGGCCGTGATCGTCATGGTTGTTATCGAACGTTTTTACACGGGCATCGCTGCGATTTCAAAGCACGGTGTCTCTGGCCTGAGTCCTAAGCTGTTTAAGTCAATCCCTGCGAAGTTGAAAACCTCGCGCAATGCGTTTGAAACGTCAGCCGCAGACCCGCCTCGTTGACCAGAAAGTCCGGCCAAACCTTGGAAGGATCGCGAAGCAGAACCACCTCAGACGTGACACCGGGAGTTCAGGATGAATCGATGATCGCAGCCGACATTACCGTGCTCGCAGCACCCCCAAAGCCCGCTCAGAATGCAGCATCCGATGGACTTACTGGCGAAGAGGCGCGCAGGCGTCTCAAGAATGATGGATCAAATGCGATACCGGACACCTCCGCACATCCGTTTCGAAACGCCTTGGCCAAATTCTGGGCGCCGGTCCCCTGGCTTCTGGAAGCCGCTATTATACTTCAGATTGTCCTGCATAAGGATCTCGAGGCTGCGGTCATCGCCGCACTTCTAGTCTTCAACGCGGCACTGGCTTACTTCCAGGAAGGCCGCGCCCAGGCTACTCTCCTTGCATTGAAATCGCGGCTCGCCCTCAATGCCTCCGTCCGGCGTGACGGGGTCTGGAAGACTGTGCCGGCCGCAGAGTTGGTGCGTGGCGATCTGCTGAAGTTGTCGCTGGGCGGCGTGGTTGCTGCCGACGTGCATTTAGTGGATGGGTCTGTTTTGCTCGATCAGTCGATGCTTACAGGTGAATCGCTGCCGATTGAAGCCGGGGCCGGAGTCGATACTTACGCAGGCGCTCTGGTGCGCCGTGGAGAAGCTTCCGCAGAGGTAACAGCCACTGGCGGGCACACCAAGTTCGGGCGTACCGCGGAACTGGTCCGCACGGCGCATGTCGTCAGTTCACAGCAGAAGGCCGTGCTACGGATCGTCCGTAATCTCGCCATCTTCAATGCAGGGGTCATCGTTCTCATCGGCGCATATGCCTATATCCATCGCATGCCGTGGAGCGAGAATATTCCTTTGTTGCTCACTTCGGTCCTCGCGGCGATCCCCGTGGCACTGCCTGCCACCTTCACCCTCGCGACGGCGCTCGGTGCCCGTGCTCTGGCGAAACTGGGCGTCCTCCCAACCCGGCTTACCGCCGTCGACGAGGCGGCAACAATCGATATTTTGTGTTCGGACAAGACGGGAACACTGACGCGCAATGAGCTTTCTGTAACAAGCGTTCGACCGATGACCGGCTTCGATGAAGCCCGCGTTTTGGGACTGGCAGCTCTGGCGAGCTCCGATGGCGGCCAGGACTCGGTCGATACTGCAATTCGCTCCGCAGCTTCGCACAAGCCTGCATCGGACTTGCCAAAACTCAACAGCTTCGTACCATTCGATCCTGCGAAGAAAACATCGGAGGCAACCGCTACCGATGCCAAGGGCGCCGCTCAGCGGATCGTTAAAGGGGCCTTTACCGCCGTCGCCGGTCTCATCCCACACTCGCCGACAGCGACTGGCATCGCGGACGAGCTAGAGAAGCAAGGCTTCCGAGTCTTGGCGGTCGCGGCAGGGCCCACGAAGGCCATGCGGTTGGCCGGCTTTATCGCGCTCAGCGATCCTCCTCGGTCGGACTCAGCCTCCCTCATCTCGGAACTCAGGACGCTAGGCGTGCGAACTGTCATGGTGACAGGGGATGCTCCGGCGACGGCAGCAATCGTTGCCCATGACGTCGGATTGCAAGGCGCAGTGTGCCCTCCCGGTCCAATTCCTGCGGCAATCAAACCAGAGGACTTCGCGGTATTCGCAAGCATTCTTCCGGAAGGAAAGTACGACCTCGTGAAGGCCTTCCAGAAGAACGGGCATACCGTCGGAATGTGCGGTGATGGGGCCAACGACGCGCCGGCGCTGCGGCAGGCGCAAATCGGCATTGCCGTATCGACCGCCACCGATGTCGCCAAATCCGCAGCGGGCGTAGTGCTGACTTCCGCTGGGCTGGGCGGCATCGTCGCCGCTGTCAAAGAGGGCCGGGTCACATTTCAGCGGATTCTCACCTACACACTCAATTCCGTCCTCAAGAAGATCGTGCAGGTGCTCTTGCTGGCAATCGGCCTGGTCATGACTGGCCATGCCGTCCTGACTCCGATGCTCATGGTCATCGTGATGATCACCGGCGACTTCCTGGCTATGTCACTGACCACGGACAGAGTTCGACCGTCTGGAAAACCAAACTCGTGGGAAATCGGCAGGATCACCGGCGGGGCAATCATACTGGGACTCTGCTTGTTGACATTCTGCGTCACAATACTTGCCATCGGTAAGTTTGAGCTGCGACTTGGAATAGAGGCGTTGCAGACTCTTTCTGTAGTCGCAATCGTATATGGCAGCCAGGCCACAATTTATGCAATTCGAGACCGGCATCACTTCTGGGGACTTCGGCCGACCGTATGGCTCGTACTCTCCTCCATCGCCGACATTCTAATTATCTCGGTGCTCGCCGTTCGTGGAATTGCGATGGCGCCATTGCCCATCTTAATCCTGGCCTGTGAATTCGCGGCGGCTGTGGCATTCTGGCTCATCCTGGACGGATTGAAGATCCATATCTTTGCTCGCCTACATATCGCATGAAGACAACTCGTCTGCACCGCGAGCGCCTTGAACTTCGGTTCACACCTTGCGGCGGTGGCGAACCGGAGTGAAGGAAGCTTGCTTCGCAGCTAGGAAGACTGAGAAACATGTGCCCGAACGACCCGGCCCGCACGTGCTCCAAACGCGTATTGAACCACCGATGCGGTCCACGATTCCCGCGCTTACCCATAATCCGAGACCCGTTCCTCGTTCCTCTTTTGGGGTGAAGAAAAGCTGATAATTTTGCGCTCGATCTCGCGGCGCAATAGCACTCCCGGTGTCGGCAATCGAAAGGCAATAACCGTATGAGGCATGGACTTCGCAGAGCCAGCCTGACGCTTGCTCCCGGAAGCTACTACATGTCGTTCCAGAACGCGGTTTCGGCAGACGGCCACGGGGCTCGTTGGGACATCAACGACGGGCCGTCCACAGCTTACGACCAAAACGTGAACGGTATCTTCCTTGTCGCTTCTGGCGGCGAATCGACTTCTAACTCGTTCGATATTTACGGAACGTCAATTACGCCCGAGCCTTCTAGCCTGTTTCTCATGGGTGGCGGCCTCCTCAGCTTCGCCGGCATGATGCGCCGGAAGCTGAAAGCTTAGCACTCGCACATTCCGTCTCACTGCGCAACGGCCAGCCTTCGGGTTTGCCGTTCTTTTTATGTGCGTTGGATATAGTGTTTGAACGGCTCTCGGCGCCCAACTCGTCCCGGCGTTTGCGGCGGAAGTGGCGCGGCGGCAGAAGGAGTAGGCCGCCAAGGGCGCAGTTCACGAGATCAAGAGTGGTAGACCGTCAAAGGTCACCGAGCAGCTCGTGAGACGAAAAGATAGAAAGTGAGCCATTCCGACCAGGCCAGAGATTCACATACACGGTAGATGTGGCGAATAACAGCCCGCATTGCCAAAACATCTACCTTGCTGTTTTGTCGACCTTTGCCAGATTAAGGCCCTGTTGTACAGAACGGATTCTCTCCTTCAGCGCTCCAAGAAGCGTCTCGTATTCTTGCCCGGGAATTAGATTTTGAGCAAATTGAGCTTTATGAGCACTAATGACCAGTATTCTGCGGCTACCGGCGTTGATAATCCGGAGAGAGCACAGTTGTGCCCTGCCTTCACGAGCGCGCGTTCCGGCCACCCTCTAACCCGAGAGATGGCCGGTCAAAGACTCCATCGCTCCTTTCCGAATGCCGCAAACATAATCGAGATTTGAATGCCAGACCGCAATTCGATCAGAGAAAAGTGGCTTCGCCCGTTCTTCTTCTATGGGAATAATTGGCTTAGCCTGCTCGGCGGAGCAATCACGACGGCTTCCGCATTGGTGTTGATCGGCTTCTGGGTCGTGGCGTTTTTCGGTCACGGTGCCTCGTCCAATCCCTACCTTGGCATCATCTTCGACTTGATCCTTCCGGGCATTTTCGTGGCGGGTCTGCTTCTCATCCTGATTGGAATTCTGGTGAGGCGAAGTCACCTGGTCGCAACGGACCAGGTGCCCTCATTCTTTCCCGAGGTCAGCATTAACGACCCGGTTTTCAGGCGCGGGATTGATTTCGTGGTCGTCGCCACATGTTTCAACTTCATCATCGTCGGGACGGCTTCCTATCGTGGTGTAGCCTACATGGACACATCAAGGTTCTGTGGTGCATCCTGCCACGTCATGGCGCCGGAATTCTCTGCGTACCATGTCGCCCCTCACTCCAATGTAGCCTGCACAGATTGCCATGTGGCGCCGACTGCAGCCGGATATGTTTATGCGAAATGGAACGGAACCAAGCAACTGCTCATGGTGTTAGCTCACGATTATCCGCGGCCGATCATGGCAGAAAACAAGGTTCCGGTTGCGAGCATGACGTGCGTCAACTGCCATAATCCCGACAAGTTTGTAGGCGACAAAATAGTAGTCACCACTGCTTACGGCGATGACGAGGCGAACTCGCAGACATCTTCTGTCACGCTGATGCATGTCGGAGGCCGCGATTCCTTTGCACACCTGAGCGGAATTCATGGTGCTCACATGGGCAAGATCCAATATATTGCCACGGACACGACCAACCAGTCGATTCCGTGGGTCGGCAAGACGAACGATAACGGTTCAGTCACCGAATTTGTCGCGTCGGGGATCAAAGGACCGCTACTGGGCCAAAAGCGACTCATGGACTGCATCGACTGTCACAACCGGGCTGCGCATTCTTTTGATACACCCGAAAATGCCCTGAACAAAGACATGGCGCAGGGAAGCCCGAGCTCCGGTTTGCCCTTTGTCCATCGGGAGGGACTTGCCTTGATCAAGGGGAAGTATGAGTCGCAGTCGGATGCTCAAACGCGGATCCCTGCAGGCTTGATAACATTTTATCGCTCTCAGTATCCGGCGGTCTGGAACGCACAGCGTCCCCAGATCTATGCGGCTGCTAAGGCGCTGGTTGATCTTTACACCACGAATATTTTCCCTTCGATGAAGGTTACATGGGGAACGCATCCCAACAACATCGGACACAATGATTCTCCAGGCTGCTTCCGTTGCCACGACGGCGATCACACTGCCAAAGGCGGAGCAACGGTCACCAACGACTGCTCAGTTTGCCACAACCTTGTTGTTTCAGACGCAGCCCGTCCGAAACTCCTCACAGATATGGGGATGCTACAGTAGCCCGCGATGGAGGATCTTTGCAAACTTCCATAAATCAGAGAGGGTAAATACGGCTCCAGATTCCAAGTGAGTTGAGCAAATTCTGCTCTATTAACGCAAATGTGTTCCATTCTGCTCAGAAACTAAGTGAAGAGCACTTTCCAATTGGGAGAGACGACAAGTCCTTTCGTAAAGTATTTCGATTCCCAATGAAACTTGCCTGCGATGAGGGGCCGCGAAGCGATGTCAGCTCACCGCTCTGTCCGAGCGCTCCAGATACAGTGTCAATGTTCTTGACATCCGCCAACCGGTAAAAGCCGTCGTAAAGAGAAATGGTGCAGCCACATCGGCGTTTTTATGCATAGAGACAGTACTGGAACGAGAATGTCGATTGGTGTGAAGCCGGGGACGAGCCCTCGTCGGCGAGCATGCTGGATACTGATGGTGAGCGGCAGCGTCTTTTGTTCCGCCGCACTTGGTGCCGCTGCGATCAAAGTCGATACGGCCGCGAAGCCGACAACCGCACAGACCAAGGATACAAAACCGGCGGACTTTGTCGGCGCAGAAGTTTGCGCGACCTGCCACGAATCGGAGGCGAAGGGGTTCGCTTCCAATCCTCATATCAAACTAGCCCTGGAACATGGCAAGAGCGGAGCTACGTGTGAGAGTTGCCACGGAGCAGGCAAGGCACATGTCGAAGCTGGTGGCGATGTCTCCAAGATCTTCAGTCCGGCCAAGGCTTCAGCCAAAGATGTAGATGCTACGTGTCTGAGTTGCCACGCCGGAGCGCATCCCAACTTCCTGCGTTCTCCTCATGCCAAGGCCGGGGTTGGCTGCACAAGCTGCCACAGCATACACGCCAGCGCAGACAAGGAGCAACTGCTGAAGGCTGCTCAGCTCACGCTCTGTTTTCAATGCCACACCGACGTGAAACCGGCGTTCGATATGCCGTTCCACCACCGGGTGAACGAAGGCCTGATCACATGCAGCGACTGCCATGACGTTCACGGTACATTCGGGAACAACAATCTGAAGTCCACGGCAGACCAGAATGCGATCTGCACCAAGTGCCACACGGAGACGCGAGGACCATTTGTCTTCGAGCACGCAGCGGTGAAGGCGGAAGGATGTCTGGGGTGCCATACGCCGCATGGCTCTCAGAACGCCCGGTTGCTGAACATGCCGCAGATCAATACCCTGTGCAACCAGTGCCATAGCCCAGTTGCCGCTGGTACTGTTCACGCAATGGGCGCAGGATCGTCGGAGCTAACACCGTGTACCAGCTGCCACACATATATCCATGGGTCCAACATCAATCCGGCGTTCTTCCGGTAATTTAGCCGTGCCGCGCAATCCAGAATCATCGGTGGCGCGGCGCGGATCCATTACCAACTTGGCAAACGAGTTCACAAATTCGATGCCAGCAATAGTGTCACTCCGCGCGAGGCTTCACATGAAGAAGATAGGCTGGTTTTCTCGGCTGCCCAACCAACAGCCTTCTTCCGCAAAGGTCCAGCGCATCGCCGGAGGTATTGGAGCCGCGGTTCTATTGGCAGTGATGAGCAGAGCCGCCGCCCAGAATCCAACGCCTGGTGCCCCAATCCCGACGCCGGAAACAAAAATGGTTGCCCCAGAAGGATACGCGATGCATCAGAGCGTGGATGTTGGTGGGCGAATTGCCGGCATCACCGGCAGCGCGGCCATGTACGACACGATGGTCAACTTGCAGTCCGGGCCTCGGGTACTTGGCGAGACGTTCGAGTTACATGCGCTTCCGGGCAAAAAGAATACCCTGGTCGATTCCCTCATGGCCATCGGCAGCGGGTTCGGCGGCGATCCCAACAGCTTCACCAGGCTGACCTTTTCCAAAGGCAAGATTTACGAGTTTTCAGGTATGTTCCGACGCGACCGTCAGTACTTCGACTACGACCTGTTGGGCAACCCAAACATTCCAGGCGGCCAGACCATTCCCATCGGCCCCACTAATGCGCCAACGAGTACGTTTGCTTGGCCGCAGGTAGAACAATCGCCATTCCTTTACAACACCGTGCGCCGCATGACAGACACTGGCCTCACAGTCTTTCCGCTTGCGAAGGTGACCTATCGAGTGGGGTACTCGCAGAATATTTTCCAGGGCCCGAGCTTGAGCCCAAGCGGCTATCAATTCGCCAAGTATGACGCCATTCTCGAAGAGTATCAGCGCAACAGCACAGACGATTTCACCGGCGCTATCGACTGGAAGCCAATTGTGGGGACCCAGCTCACCTTTGAAGAGCAGGTCGACCATTACAAGGCCGACTCTTACTTCACCATGGCTCCTGGCAACTTCATCGCGCAAGAGGCAGATGGAACTCCCGTGGCCCTCGACGACTATGACAGCCAGACTCCCTACCCGAGCAGCTCCTGCAATGCAAATAGCATCGGCACCACTCCTATCTTCTCGGCGGCGCCAACATCAGGTGGCCGGCCGGTCATCAACCCGGCGTGCGCCGTAGTTACGAGCTACCTGCGCTCCCAGCCCACCCGCATCCTCTATCCCACGGAGATCTTCCGCGTGCAAAGCTCCAGCATCCGGAACGTCACTATGAATGGTGATCTCCGCTACACCCTCGCGAACATGAATCTGCCCAACTATTACGACAGTTATCAGGGACTGAACGGGACGACTCGCTCGCTCACGTATAGAGCCAACGCGAAGGCACACCGCGCGGCAATCGCCGCTGACTACGGCATCGTCTGGCAGGCTATGCCAAGCTTTAGCCTCTCCGATCAGGTTGACTTCTCCAGCGTCCACCAACCGGGAACCTCGACGATATCGAGCGTCACCACGTTGTCAACGCCCGCCACTGCAGGAAATGAGACCATCAACTCCGGGCCATTAACCACCACTACGGGCGCACCCGGCGCTTCCACCATTGAAGGCAGCGGCCCCATAGGCACACCCTCGCTCGGCTACTTCGGCCAGAACTTCTTAACCAATAACCTTACCGGCACCTGGGACGCCGGGCCGCGCACCACACTGTCGCTCACCTATCGCCACGGCACGCACACCATCGCACAAGGCATTCCTCATAACACTCCGTTAGCCGTGGGTGCGACTTCAAACGGAACGGTCACCATCAACGAAGACGGTGGAATCTTCAACGCTGCCGTGCGCCCGACTGCCCAGTGGAATATCAATGGGACGGTTGAGGTGCTCTACGCGGACAACGCATTCACTCCGGTGGGTCCGCGGCAAACGAGGCACTACCGGGTACACACCATGTACAGGCCCAGGCCGTGGGCGACGATATCAGGCGCATGGAATGACCTTGAACGACATAACAACACGAACAACAACCAGAGCGCCGTGGCCGCAGCCGATGTCCCCTACGAGGGACCCATCGGTCATGTCGATCACAGCCGAGTTGTGAGCCTGGGTGCGGTGCTGTCGCCGAATGAGCATTATTCGGTTGACTTCAATTACGCGTATACCGATGTATATGCGGCAACCAACATATGCTATGACAACGGCGCCACGCCCACTTTGCCCGGCTCCGCCTCTACAAACAGCAGTGGAGCACCAAGTGTATGCGCCGGCGTGTTTGTCAGGGGCTCGACGACTCAGCTGGCGGACTGGTTCGCCAGGGACTTTATGGATGCTCCCACGCAGTACGGATCGCTGGCTCTCAGTTTCTCCCCCGTCAAATCAATCCGAGCCAACATGGGCTATCGCATCAGCTCTGTGAACGGTAGCCAATTCTTCAACGATGCCCGCGCAGTCAACGGCTCACTCGACTCGACGTATCATTCTCCCTTCGTGAGCCTCGCATGGACTGTTCATCGCGGATGGATATGGAAAACCGAATACAATTACTACGGCTACGGCGAGGGCGGCCCTTCCGGCCCCCAGTACTGCAGCACGTCAACATCTTTGACTTCAACCGTGGTTCCTTGCATCTCTCTCCCCTATCCGACTGGTCTGACCGAATCGCCGGCTGGCCTGAGCGCACCACGGAACTTTCACGCGAATAATGTGACCGTTGGAATGCACTATGAATTCTGACCGAAACCGCCATGCCGCTGAACTGGCCGAGGTGAACTGGCTCGGGGCAGCCCCTGGCTTCGTTGAGTGTAGGAGTCGGAATGGCGAGAACAAGGCGTGATCTTGGTGCACAGCTGTACGTCGGTTCAGGGTGAGAAGTCGCAGACTCACAGCATTGCACGCTGAGCAGCGGGTGAGTCTCTCAACTACTCCTCCGCCAGACGAAATACATCGCTGGAGATGTATGAGGCTTAATTTGTTCCAGAGCATCAAAGAGTCGAAATAATCCATTGGCCACGCTGCCTTATACAGTCTGGCTTCCAACAGTTCAAGGAATGAGAAAATGACAAAGTCGATTCGATCCCAATTGTTTCTGACCATTGCGTTGTCTGTATTCAGTGCTGCAGGCCTCGCACAATCCGGAGATGCAACCTATAAGGCGAAGTGCGCAAGCTGCCATGGGCCCGCGGGTACGCCGAGCGCAGGAATGGCCAAAATGTTGGGCATCAAGCCCGTATCCGACCCGGCCATTCAAGCACTCACGATCGATCAGATGAGCGCCGCCGTAAAGGACGGCAAGGGCAAGATGAAGCCCATCGCGGGGTTGACCGAGGCGCAAATCAAAGCGGTGGTGACTTACTACCGCGGCCTCAAGTAGCTAGCATCACGAGCGCTTGATGTTTTGCAGCTTCACTGGGTCGAATGGACAATCGATTGAAAGGAAGAGTTGGCTGGCTAGCCCAAGACGCTGGTTGAGCCAATTTGACGATGAATAGCCTTCAGGACCCACCTCAGGTAAGTCGAAAGTTGTTCGGGCCGCTCGTTCTTCGCTACGGCTGCGCAGTTGCTAGCATTGCTCTCGCCACATGGGCGAGGCTTTTGCTCGACCCTGTGCTAGGTAAGCAGGCACCATATTCGATACTGCTTTTCGCCGTCCTGGTGACGGCCAGTTTCGGGGGCGTCTGGCCCGCATTACTGGCGGTCTTGGTAGGAAGTGTCTCCGCGGACTATTTCGTTGTGGAGCCGCGAGGCAGTCTGGGTCTGACGGGCGCGGATGAGTACGTCACTTGGGCTCTTTACTGGTTAGTAGGTATTGGCATTGCATTGCTTGGCGGGGCGATGCGGACTGCGCAGTTAGCCAGCGTACAAACATTCCTGAAGGCGCGCAATGAACTCGAGCTTAGCGAGGATAGGTTGCGGCTCGCGCTGCGTGCCTCAGGGATCGCAGTCTGGGATTGGGAATTCGCTTCAAACGTGATTTCTGGAGATGAGAATTGTTCGACCATGTTCGGGCTTCCGCTGGGCGAGTTCCCGAAAACCATCGACGAATTTGCAGCATTCGTGCATCCGGACGACCGAGAGCGCGTACAAAGAGAGGTTGGAACGTCGGTCGAGCTGGTCGCGGAATATAAATCAGAATTCCGCATTGTGCGGCCGGAAGGAGCAGTTCGGTTTCTGATTTCGCACGGAAAAGTCTATTGCGACATATCCGGACGTCCCAGCCGGCTTACCGGTGTCTCATGGGATGTCACCGAACGCCAGGAAGCGGAGGAACGCCTTCGCGACACTGCCAGGAGGCTTGTGGCAGAGGGGAAGTTCCGGGAACTCCTGGAAGCTGCGCCGGACGCCGTAGTGGTTGTGAATCGAGAAGGTCAGATCGTGCTTGTCAATGCGCAGGTAGAAAGGCAATTTGGATACTCGCGAACGGAGTTGTTGGGACAACCGATTGAGATGCTGATTCCGGAGTGCTTCCGGGCCAGGCATCCGGATTTGCTCGATCAGTTTTTCAGCGATCCTAGTGTGCGACCCATGGGGGCAGGCCTTGAGCTTTATGCATTGCGCAAGGATGGCTCGGAGTTCCCGGTTGAGATCAGTCTCAGTCCACTTGAAACCGAGGGGGGGGCATTGGTTTACAGTACGATCCGCGATATCACGGAACGGAAACGCATGGAACGTAGCCGGGAGGAACTCGCCTCAATCGTCGACTACTCCGATGACGCGATTATTGGAAAGTCGCTGGACGGTAGTATCGTGAGTTGGAACAAAGGAGCAGAAAGACTCTACGGCTACTCAGCCATCGAAGTTCTGGGCAAGCCGATTTCGATTCTGCTTCCTCCCGGGCGCGCTGACGAGTTCATTGAAATCATATCAAGATTGAGTCGCGGAGAGATCGTCAATGAGGAGACTGTGCGGCTCCGAAAAGATGGCACGTTTCTAGACGTTGCACTTACCGTTTCCCCGATTAAGAATTCACGCGGTGAAGTCACGGCAGCCTCTTCCATGGCGCGAGACATCAGCGAGCGGAAACGGGCAGATGTGAAGTTCCGAGGGCTGTTGGAAGCGGCGCCTGATGCCGTGGTGGTGGTAAATCAACAAGGAAAGATCGTTCTGGTCAATACGCAAGTCGAGAGATTGTTTGGGTACGAACGAGAGGAGTTGATGGGGCAACCCGTTGAGATGCTGGTCCCGGAGCGATTCAGAGAGAAACATCCAGCACATCGTGCGGTGTTTTTTTGCCGATCCTCGAGTCCGCACCATGGGGGCTGGTCTGGAACTGTTTGCTCTGCGCAAGGATGGCACGGAGTTTCCGACTGAGGTCAGCCTTAGCCCTCTTGCAACTGAAGAAGGGATATTGGTTTCCAGTGCCATCCGCGACATCACCGAACGCAAGGCCGTTGAAGAGGAGCTCCGTCGCGGTCGCTTGGTGTTAGAAGGGCTTTTCGAGTCGCTGCCTGGCCTTTTTCTGATTTTTACATCCGACCTGAAGATCATCGCTGCAAGTAATGCCTTTCTCGAGGCCACGATGACCAAGCGCGAAGAGGTTCTGCGCCGGAACATCTTCGAGGTCTTCCCCGACCAACCTGGCACCACGGTTAGTTCAGACTGGCGCACTTCTCTCGAACGGGTACGCCAGACCGTCGCCCCGGATACGATGCCCATCCAAAAATACGGCGTACGTCGACCCGATGGTGTTGTCGAGGAGCGGTATTGGAGCTCAATGAACTCGCCCGTGCTAGGGGCGAACGGCCAGATCGAGTATTTCATGCATCGCGTAGTAGAAGTGACCGAGTTCGTAAGGCAAAAATTCAATACCGGGAGCGCGCCCGTGGCGCCACTCACCCGTATGGAGCAAATGGAGGCGGAGATCTTTCATAATTCAGCGCAATTAGAAGCCGCCAACCGGCAACTTCAAGACACCAATACGCAGCTACAGCGAGCCAAGGCGGATGCGGATGCAGCCAATCGGGCTAAAAGTACATTTCTGTCTACGATGTCTCACGAGATTCGCACTCCGATGAATGCGATCCTCGGTTACACGCAGTTGATGCTGCGGGACCCAAATCTTGGAACAGAATCGAAGACGAATCTCAGGATCATGAGCCGAAGCGGCGAGCATCTTCTTTCCCTTATCAACGACGTTCTAGACATGTCCAAGATTGAGGCGGGCCGCACACAAATCACTCCAGCAACGTTTAACCTTCCCAGATTGCTGAGCGATCTCACGTCGATGTTCCGCTTGCGGGCTGAAGTGAAGGGGCTCCGGTTCGAAGCGCTGGCGGACGGTGAAGGCGTGCCCTACCTTGTAGCGGACGAAAGTAAGATACGCCAAGCATTAATCAATCTCCTCGGAAATGCAATTAAGTTTACCGATCGCGGCCAAATCGCTTTGCATATTACTTTGCAGCAAAGGGGTGCAGATCGGCTCTGGCTGACAGCACGCGTTGAAGACACAGGGCCGGGGATCTCCGATGAGGATCAAGCGAGGCTCTTCGAGCCATTCAGCCAGGCTAAAGACACATTGAACACCAAGGAGGGAACGGGCTTGGGACTGGCGATCACCCGAAGATATGCGCGACTGATGGGGGGCGATGTTACGGTTGC
>DATDLS010000214.1:0-7946 GCA_036519195.1 Occallatibacter sp.
AAATGGATACGCGTATTCGAGCGCCTCGATGGGCGTGTTCAGCGAGTTCGTCATGTGGCAGTGGATCCCATCGATGCCATCGATCCCCGGCCGCGCTCCCATGCCCCCGGCCGTGGTCTCGTAGTAAGTAAACGGAGCACCGGTGCGGGAGTCGATGCCTCCTACCGTCAAGTTGCTCATGGTGCCGTAGCTGGCCGCCGGCACGCGTTCCGGCGCCGCTTTCGCCAATGCCCGCAACAAGGTATCGGTAATCCTCTGGCTGGTCTCAACATTGCCGCCCGCAACCGGCGCAGGCAACCGTGCATTCACAATCGTGCCCAACGGCGCAAGTACGGTGACTGAATTCATCAGTCCGGCGGTGGCCGGTGCATCCTCTCCCAGCAGGCAGCGAAGCATATAAAAACAGGCCGAGTAAGTAATCGGATACACTGCATTCACGCTCCCCCGCACCATGTCGGCTGATCCGGCAAAATCGATGATTGCCGAGCCTTCTGCCGGGTCGAAGGTAATCGATACCGCAATCTTGATCGGCTCGTCCGTCACGCCGTCGCCATCCAGATAGTCCACGGCCTCGAAGGTCCCGGCCGGCATCTTTCTTAGCTCCGCGCGCACCAGCCGTTCGGAATAGGCAATCAGTTCGTCCGTCAGCTGATTGACCGTCTCCAGGCCGTACTTGGCGACGACTTCCCTGATACGCCGCTGGCCCACGCGGCAGGCCCCAATTTGCGCCGCAAGATCCCCTTCTCGCTCTTCCGGTGTGCGTACATTGGCCAGCAGCAAGGCCAGCACACCCTGCTCGGTCTTGCCCTCGCGCACCAGCAGGATAGGAGGAATACGGACGCCTTCCTGATAGATCTCCTGTGCCGGTCCCATCGACCCTGCATACATCCCACCCACATCGGCGTGATGGGCGCGCGACGCCACATAAAATGCGGGTTTGGTCATATCCTCGATAAAGACCGGCAGTACCAGGGTGATATCGGGCAGGTGCGTCCCGCCAGCATACGGGTCGTTCAGGATGGCGATATCGCCATCCTTCATTTTCAGCTTGTCGACGACGGCCTTGACCGACATGGGCATCGCGCCCAGATGGACGGGCATGTGATCGCCCATGGCAATCACTCGCTCCTTGCCGTCAAACAGCGCGCAGGAATAGTCCCGCCGTTCCTTGATATTCGGGGAAATCGAAGTCCGCCGCAGGGCGGCGCCCATCTCTTCGGCGATCGAGTGAATGCTGCTCTGAAAGATCGCCAGAGCAATCGGATCGTGGTTGCCGTTCTTGGTCTCCATCAGTGCACCTCGATTACAAGATTGCTGAGCCCGTCGACGCCGAGCACATCGCCCGGTGGCAAGACCGTTGCCGAGCTGTATTCAGAGACAATGGCCGGCCCGGCAAACGTGTCTCCAGGCCGCAGCAACCGGCGGCTGAAAATTCGCGTCTGCCGGAAGGCTCCATCAAAATAGACCGAGCGGGTGCCGATGACTGCCTGCTCGCCGCTTCCTTCGCAGAGCGGTTCAAGTTCCTGGCTGAACGGCTCCCCGGGGCACACCATGCGTACGCGTACATTCACCACTTCCAGCAATCGAGACTCGTTCTGAAAGCCATAGTGCCGCTGGTGCAGGCTATGAAACTGCGCCTGCATATCTTCCCCAAACGGGACATTCAGCTCATATCCCTGCCCGCTATAACGCAGATCGAGAGAACGGTACGCGGTGCCTTCGAGGCCCTCCTGAGTGAACTCCATGACTCCCAGCGCCTCCATCTCTTCAAAGACGCTTTCCAGAGGCGCCCCCATCGGAAGCATCACCGTGCGTGAGTACTCGCGCATGGTATCGGCCAGCAGGATGCCAACCGCCGAAAGCGCTCCGGGCAGCGCCGGCACCAAGACGCGCGGCACCCGAAGTGCATTGGCAAGCTGGCAGGCATGCACCGGGCCCCCGCCGCCAAAAGCCACCAACGTAAAGTCGCGAGGGTCGTATCCCTTCTCGACGGAAATCACGCGGATGGCCTTGGCCATCGTCGTCTCGATCACTTGCAGGATGCCCGCCGCAAAATCCTCAACCGTGGCAATTGTCCCCTTGGACTTCTCCATCCATTCCCGCGTCCGACCCAGATCCAGTTTGACCGAGCCCCCCAGGAAGCTCTCCGTATCAAGCCTCCCCAGCACCAGGTTCGCGTCCGTCACGGTGGGCTGTTCACCCCTCCCAAAGCAGATTGGCCCGGGCATCGATCCGGCCGACTCAGGCCCCACCCGCAGCATTCCACCCGCATCGAACCGCGCGATCGACCCCCCTCCGGCGCCGGCCGTATGAATATCCAGCATCGGTATGCCGATGGGAATGCCGGACACGATCGACTCATTGCCGATGCGCAGTCCTCCGGCCCCCTCGTCGACCAGGCACACATCGGTCGAGGTACCGCCCATGTCGAAACCGATGATGCGATCAAAGCCCGCCATCGACGCCAGCTTATAGGCGCCAACCACACCGCCTGCGGGGCCGGAGAGCACCGTTCGCACGGGCTCGGCGGCAGCCATGCGCGCGGAAATAATCCCGCCTGAGGATTGCATCACCTCCAGCCGCGCCTGACTATATTCGCTTTCCAGGCTCGTTTCGAGGTGGGCAAGATAGGTTCCCAGTTTCGGCGCCAGATAGGCATTGGCCACCACGGTCGAGGCCCGTTCATATTCGCGAAACTCCGGCAGGATTTTGTGCGAGATCGATAACGGCACGCCAAGCTGCTCGAGCGCCCGTGCCACTTCGATCTCGTTCCGCGAATTCGCAAAGGAAAACAGCAGCGACAGTGCTACTGCTTCTACGCCTGCGTCTTGAATCCTGCTGACCAATTGTTCGAGGTCTTTGGGGTCGATCGAGCGGATGCGTTCGCACTCCGCGCTGGTCCGCTCTGCAATCCCGAAGCGCAATTGCTCGCTCACCAGACACTCGGGGGCCGGCTGAAACCAGTCATAGAGTCTTGGCCGCGCCTGCCTTCCGATTGCGATGGTATCTTCAAAGCCCTTGGTAGTTACAAACGCCACGCGGGCTCCCTTGCGCTCGAGCATCGCATTCGTTCCCACCGTCGTCCCATGGCGTACAACAAGCTCAGGGCTCGCGGCAATCTTCCGCAACCCATCCAGAACGGCTGCGCCGGGGTCGTGTGGTGTCGAAAACACCTTTAAGACCACCAGTTTCCCATCCTGGAGGTAGACACAATCGGTGAACGTACCTCCTGTATCGATAGCAACGCGCATCATACGCAGACGATAACCGCCCTTTCTTCCCGTCCCCATGCAACGATCCGGTTCAATGAATCTCTCTTATCTCTGCGGCGATCTGGTTGTCCGCCGGGCCACAGACCCTAGCTTCTTCGGGCGCGCCGTGCGCGGAGACGGCTTCATGGGACGCCCCAACTGCTCGCCTCCAAGGAGCGAGTCAGGCCTATAGTTCACGGACCGCAGATCGACGTTGGCGCTGCGACGGCTTGTGTTGGTCAGGTGCTCGATCGCCCGCGCCCGCGCCAAGTCCGGATTCCTTTCCTTGATTGCCCGCACCAGGTGCTGGTGCTCCTCGATCAGCTCATGCCCGTAGCTGTCCATGACAATGACCTGGTAAAAGTAGCGCATCAGCCGGGTCTGCTCATTGCGCACCACTTCCAGAAATGCGTTATTCCGGCTCGCCGCCGCGATGCTGATGTGAAAGCTTCGGTTCCACTCCAGAAACGTGTAGTAGCTATTCTTCTGCCCCGGGTAGTACTCGTAGCTGGCCCACGACTCGATTTCCTTCACTTGCGCATCCGTGGCCCTCTCTGCCGCCAGCGCCGCAACTGCCGGTTCTACAACCGCCTGCAACTCGTTCAGATTGCGATATTCTTCGATGGTCAGTGAAGGGATGTTGTAGCCGCGAAATGGAATCATCTGCATGAGGGACTCGCTGCAAAGCTTGCGGCACGCCTCGCGCACCGGCGTGCGGCTGGCCTTGTACCGCTGACACATTTCCTGCTCTGAAATCGAAAGCCCCGGTTCCAGTGTGCAGGTAACAACATCCAACTTCAATTCCTTGTAAACCCTTGACGATTCAGTCATTTGCATGCTCCGGTATACAACACATATTCAATACGGTCGCACCAATGAATACCTTTTGCCGAGAGTGAGTGTCAAGTTCCTCAGCCCGGCTTGAGCCCCCGGAAGTTACCTCGAGGGCCCTTGCAGTCACACTTTCTGGATGATGTTTCCCGGTTTGACCAAGCTTCTGGTCCCCTGATCGAGATGCACTACTTGATAGCCGCCCCCTGCAGGTAGAGCACGGCATAGGTAGCCAGCCAATGCTGTCCCATATATCCCGCATCTCCCATCTTGTCGAATCCCTGCCGCGCATTGATCGCGGCCAATCTCTGAAACACAGCGACGCGCGGATCATCCCTGGGAAGCGCCGATGCGATCCTCGTCAGCGAGGCGGCTCTCTGAAACGCCAAACCGATCAAATGCGCCTTCGACCCCAGTAAACCGTCCTTATCGTCCGCATCGGCAGTACTGCCGCTGCCGGCAATGCGCGATGAATCAATGTCAGTGGCATATACCTGGAAGTCGCTCGAATAGACCGGCGGCAGAAAACTGTTCAGCCAGCTCAAGTATTGCTTTTGATCCATAATGCGGCTCATCAGCGTTGCCTCTGCCAGGCATGGAGTGACAAAATCTCCATTCTCCGGCTCATATGCTGTGGGACAGTTTTTGTCCTTTCCAAAAAAACGCATGGCCGCCTCACTCACCGCCGCCTTGACTGCAGGATCGACAACCGAATCTGTATAGTCGAGAACAAACCCCATCGTCAGCGCGCTGTTGGGATGCTGTCCAACCCGAATCGGATAAGGGAGTGCTTTGAGGTAGGCAACATACTTCTCTGCAAGCACCTTGGCCAGCGGTTCTACGTTCGCGGCAAGCTTTTTCCCATCCGGATCGTTCCACGTCGCCAGCTCCCCATATACCTTCAGAAGCCATGCGTACCCATAGGGCCGTTCAAAGTTCTTTCCTTCTGAACCCTTCGCGGAACTGAAAAAGCTTACCTCCCCGGCGATATTGCTGGGCCCGAGATGATCCATCAGACGCTGACGAATCACCGGGGACAGTGCGAGCTTCGGGTCCTGCTTCATCAGGGTAATCAACACCCACGTTGAATTCACCGCCGAATGCCAGTCCGAACACCCGTAGAACCCCCTGTTTTTGTCGTAGTCATCCACCGGACGCTGCTTGGTGTCGTGGATCCATAGGTAGTCGCGGGGGTGCTCTGGAGATTCCTGTGGATGATCGATGCATGAAAGCGGCAATGCCGCAAGCGCGGTAACTCGTGTTTCATCTAATACAGGCGGTGCAACTTGTGGCAGCGATTTCAAATACTCTGCCACCTTGGTGTTGTCGCCACTTTCGGCGAAGACTGGCAGGCAGGTGGCGAGAAACAAGGCCATTCCGGCACAGAGGACTCTCATGCTTTGATCCCTTTTCTTGGCCGAATTGGGGCGAGCCAGACCCAAGCTCGGCTCTGCTCGGGTCTCCATGCTCTGGATTCATCTCAGAAGGTAAACTTGGCGGCTATCTCTCCCTGTTGCGCATTGTTCGCTGCGGTAATCTTCCCGAAATTCGACGCAAGAGCATTGGTCGCCATGTTGGCGTTCAGCAGGTTGTTCGTGCCAAACAAGTTGAGTGCCTGGCCGACCACCTCCAGGCTTCTCCCTTCGCGAGAAAAGATAGGGCGAGAGACCCGCACATCGAAGTCGTTGTAGCGGCTGGAATCGATTGAGCCGGGGGAAATCGCGCCGAGGCCCGTATTTTGCGCGGCCCGGAAGGCATTCACCACGCTCAGATTCAGGTTGCGATTGCCCTGATTGCGCGTGGTCCCGGCAAGCAGCAGCTCGGTTCCGTCTGCGTCGAAGGCACCAGAATAAACGCTGAAAGGAAGAGTCGAGCGCACTGTCCAGATTCCTCCCAGCGTAATCTTCCACGGCATCACAACTGAGCCGCTCGCAACCAGCGCGTTACGGCGATCAATGTTGCCCGGGCCAAAGTCGACAGACCGGTCGGCGTAGTTCGAAACCGACTGCTGCGGATCTCGATCGAACCCGGAAGAGAGCGTGTAAGAAACGGTGTACAGATACCGATGGCTCAACCGCTTCTCCATGCGAATAAACAGCCCCTTATACTTGGTCTGGCTGATGGGAGCGTGTTGTTCAATTTCAGTAAACCCGGAATACGGCCTCACACCGGCAACCGGAAAATTAAGGTCTTGTACGCGATAGTCGCCCAGTGCGTGTTCATAGACGCCGTCCACGACCAGGGCCAGGTCGCGTGCAATCTGACGCGAGTACCCTGCCGTGAATTGATGCGCATAAGCGTTTTTGAAGTTTGGGGCAAGAATGGTTACCGTTGGCGGCGCGGTGGAGCAGTAAGACGTCGGACTCAATCCGCCATAAGGATTTCCATACACGGGGTTGGCAATGTTCACCGTACAATTATTGAAGTTATTCCTCTCCTCTTCATTCTGCTCGGTCTGGATATTGTTGTAATAAATCCCGTACCCGGCGCGAAGGACGTCGACCTGTTTGTTCGACGGATCCCAGGTGATCCCAACCCTCGGTCCAAAATTCAGGCGGGCGCCTCGCGCTTTCGGGTTTCCCTGGAATGGAATCTGCTCGGGGTAGTTGGAAGTATTCACGTTGGTGTTGAAGGCCGAGTCGTACTCGCGATCGTAGCGAAGGCCTAGGTTGGCTGTGAGGTTCGGCCTGATCTTCCAGGTGTCCTCGCCAAAGAAGCTCGCCTGAAAAGACGGCAAATTCTCAATGAAAGGAACGGGAGACGAAGAAAATAAGGTTGGATTAGTGAGATTCGAAGTATTCGCCGGGTTAAACGGCTGATCCGTTGCGAAAGAATAGGTGCCCAGGACATTGAGCGCATAGCTGTCCACGTAGGGCACATAGCTCAAATCAAATCCTGCCTTGAGGGAGTGGTTCTTGTGCTGAACGCTGAGATGGTCGTTGACTTCCCAGTGCTTTTCAATACCGACAGCGGCGTAGTTCTCTCCATAGGAGAAACTTGGAAAAGCGTATGCGATGGTATACGACGATGCGGTGTAGGCCGGAGAGACTAACTGGCTGGGCGAAGTAGGAATGGCTTTCCCGTAGGGCCCGAGCTGATAGGACGAATAAGCGTATTGAAAATGCACATCGTTGACCATCGTTGAGCTAGGTTCCCAGGTATGGCCTACTACAAGCGAGTGCCGCGGAATTTCGCCGTCGTAACAATAGATCGTGCTGGCACCCCCGCATCCCTGGCGCGTAAGTAAATTCCACTCCTGGGCATAACGGACAAAAACCTGCTGGTTCGCTTTCAGCACGTGATCAAGGCGCAGAGTGAGCATCTGATCGTGGCTCGGCTCAGCAAATGTGCCCGCATTGGCAGAGTAGTCCGCGGGCACAAAGATCGTATACGTTTGGCCTGTCTGCGTCCGTTCAAACGCCCCATAGTAATGGGTTCGATTGCTGATAATGGGACCGCCAATGTCGCCACCGTACTGATTGCGCAAAAAGGGGATCTCCCCGGTTTCGAAGGCATTGTCCGCATTCAAGGCGTGGTTCCGAAAATACTCAAACACCTCTCCATGGATTTTGTTGGTTCCGCTCTTGGTGGCAACCTCGGTCAGCCCGCCCATGGCGAAGCCGAACTCTGCGGGAAATTGCGCCAAATATACCTGAAACTGGTCCACAGCGCCTTCGGGAATATTCTGGCGCGGTTCGCCCTGCTCCGCCCACGTGTTGTTCACGCCGTCCAGGTAGAACCCGTTGGCATAGTAGTACCCGCCGCCGCCCGACTGCACATTGTTATAAAACGTGCGGGTCGCATCCTGCGATGTGCCAGGCAGCAAGAGCGAGAGATTGAGGTACTGGCGATCGAAGATGGGCA
>DATDLS010000215.1:0-13227 GCA_036519195.1 Occallatibacter sp.
ATCGGCGATCGAGCCCGAGGTGATCCACATCTTTTCGCCGTTGAGGATGTACTCGCCTCCGGACTTGCGGGCGGTGGTGGTCATTCCTCCCGGATTTGACCCGAAGCCCGGCTCGGTCAGCCCGAAGCAACCCAGCTTTTCACCTTTCGCCAGAGCGGGCAGCCAGGTGTTTTTCTGCTCCTCGGAGCCGAAAGTATAGATCGGATACATCACCAGCGCCGATTGCACGCTGACAAAGCTGCGCAGGCCGCTGTCGCCCCGTTCCAGTTCCTGCGTCACCAGGCCATACTCGACATTGGACATGCCGGCGCAGCCGTAGCCTTCGAGGTTGGCCCCAAAGAAGCCCAGTTTCCCCATCTGCGGTACCAGTTCGCGCGGAAATCGGCCGTCGCGGAAGCATTCCTCGATGATGGGAATGATGTTGTCCTCGACGAAGTCGCGAGCCGTGCGCCGGACCAGCAGTTCGTCCTCGGAGAAACCGGCGTCGAGGGAGAGAAAGTCGAAGTTCTGAAACTTGAAACCCATGTTTGCACCTGTCACTGTGAGCCAAAGCTCAAAACAAGTCAGGGTAGCAGACCAGGCAGCGCTCGAGCCACACAGCCCTTCGTCAAGGAAGGCATATCGGGGATCGGCGAGTGAGGCCCGGCGACGAAATGATCTTCCTCAGAACCAGTGATCTTTTGGCTGAGCCCATATTCACGGGCCGTTGCCCCACAGATCATCGTCCAGAGAACTGGGTTCGCGACCGGAGCAATAAAATGACGGACGTTCAGATAAAAGGCTAGTAGAATCTGTTGGTTAGATGGATCGACGCCTTGCGGAGGCAGACGTCTGCAGTGCGGGGTAAAGACACTGAAAATCTCCGGAAGCCGGGTAGAGCCCCGGAGGTAGTTCGGGTCGTTTGCGCAGGTTTCCATCGAGCCCTTAGCGCCATCAATAAGACAAAAATTCACCCTCGGGAAGAGAGCCGGCCAGAGGCTGAAAAATGGTGCGTCCTCGGTTCATGCACCATGAACAGCGACTCCGGAAACCGGACTCCGATCATCCCAGGGAATTCAAATCGCGACAAGAAAAATCCGTATAACTAATTTAAATCCAATAATTTGGAGGCGACTCTATCGATTTGGACCGGACCGGGTTGGGTTAGGTTGGATTGGTATGGCTTGCATCGCGTCCTCGAGGGCAGCAAATGGCTCGGCTCCAGGTGGCCACTACTGCAGAAACTCCTGCACGAATTTGTTGTCGGTGTGGATGAGGTCGTGCAGAGAGCTGTCGAAGATCAGGCGACGTTCTTCGAGCATGAGGAAGGTGGTGTTGGTATTGGTCTGGCCCTGGGGCAAGGGCACCATGTGTCCCAGCTCGGGATCAAAGCGATGGGTGCAGAGGGCAAAGGCGTCTTGCAGGCGATGCGTCACCAGGATGGAGGGGACATGGTACACATCGCGCTCCTTTACGATCAGTTCGATGATGGTGGTTGAGGTAATGGGGTCCAGGCCGCCGGTGGGCGAGTCGTACAGGATCAGCTCCGGCTGGTGAATCAGGGCGCGGGCGATGGCCACCCGGCGTCGCATGCCGCCGGACAGGCTGCCGGGAAAAAGCGCGAACGTGCGGTCGAGTTCGACGAAGGTGAGCGCCTCGTGGACGCGGCGGTCAATCTCTTCGTCGGAGACCCCTTCCTGGATCAACTGGTAGGCCACGTTGTCGCGCACGGTGAGCGAGTCGAACAGAGCGCCCTCCTGAAAGACCATGCCTGTCCGGGTGCGGAGCGGGAAAAGCCGCTCCTCAATCATGGCACTGATGTCTTCGCCAAACAGCTCGATGCGCCCGTGGTCGGGGCGCAGCAGGCCATTGATGAGCTTGAGCAGCACGCTCTTGCCAACGCCCGCCGGACCGAGAAGCACGCGGGTCTCGCCGGGGACAATGGTGAAGCTGATGTCCTCGAGAACGGGCGGCCCATCAAAGGCGATGGAGACGTTATGAAAGGCGACCACCGGTTTGGGATCGACGGTGGCAGTCTGCTGGCCAGTTGAATTCGGGCCAAGCTGAGAGGCGGGCTGGGCGGGCATCTCCATCAGATGGGCGGAAACAGGGTGAGCAGCACTTGAGTCATCAGGAAGTCGGCAAAAATGATCAGCACGGAGGAGAAAACGACTGCATCAATGGTAGAGCGGCCAACGCCTTCGGTTCCACCGGTGGTGCGCATGCCGTAGAAGCAACCGAGCGAGGCGACGATGAATCCGGAAACCAGCGGCTTGACCAGTCCTTGAACGATGTCGGGATAGCGAAGATGCTCCCAGGCCATGGAGAAGTACTGGGTACCGTTCTGGTGGTTCATGAAGACGGTGACGAAGCCGCCGCCGACGATGCCGAAGGCGTCGGCCAGGATGGTGAGGAAAAAGAGCATGGAGATGCAAGCAAACAGGCGCGGGGTCACCAGCTTGCGCATGGGGTCCACCCCCAGGGCGCGCATGGCGTCGATCTGCTCGGTCACCACCATGGAGCCGAGTTCGCTGGCCATCGACGATGCATTGCGGCCGGCGACCATGATTCCGGTCAGCACCGGGCCGAGTTCGCGGATCATGGTGAGGGAGACAAAGCGACCGGTCACCGCGGTGGCGCCGAACTCTGAGAGCGTGGCCGCGGACTGCAGAGCCAGCACGCCGCCCGTAAAGAAGCCGGAAAGCAGTACGATGGAGGTGGAACCGACGCCGATGATATTGCATTGAAGAAGGAAGTCGGACCAGTACCGAGGCGGGCGGAACAGGTTCAACACAGCCCGGTGCGCGAACAGGGAATACTCCTGAAGCGTGATCACGATGTTCTTGGCGGTTCTTTCGATCGCTTCGATGGCCATTGGCTCTGCCGCGCTGATGTGAGGGTTGAATGCTCTTCTGATCAAGAGGATGCAAGGACCAGAATAGCGCATGAAAGCGGCTCAAGCCGGGCGGCGGGGGAAGCGGAACCGGTCAGGCTTGAGCCCGAGAGAAGATTTTTCCGGTTTTCGGACAAGGAATCCATAGCAGCCGGGTGGTGGAAGGCTGTTTTTTTTCCAACTTTTCAACAGGTTGTCGAACGGCGAATGGAATGCATCCAAATCCAAAGGGGCTTTCTGTCTCCGCACGGCCGCACCGAAAGATCAGGGGGAAGCAATGTCATTTTTTCGCATGCGGTTGATCCTCGCACTCATTCTATGCACGACGCTGGTTTCTGTTGGATCGACCTATTTCGATGTTCTTGCCCATAAGCATGTGTTGCGCCGGGAATTGGTGCGGCACAGTTCGTGGCTTGGCGCCAGCCTGCAGCCGGCCATGGAGCAGGCGGTCTCCAGTGGCCGCGTGGATGCGATCAACGAGGCAGTCCAGCGGCTGCACCGCCCGGATCAGACTCTGGCGCTGGCCGTATATACGCCCGGGGGACGGCTCCTGGCCGCAGCCGGCCCGGCTGATGTACTGAAGGCGCTTTCCTTCGATCCGGCGGAAAAGGCGATCCGGAAAAACGCTGAAGTGGCAGTCTTCGGCCACAGCGATGACTGGCAATGGCTTGAAGATACCTTTCCCCTGCAGGAAGCCGGGCAGCTGAACGGCGTGATGGTCGTGGTGGAAGATGCCGGCTTCATTCGTGCCGAAGGCAACGCAGTGTGGCGGCGCAGTTTCTGGCGCATTGCGGCCTTTGTGGTGCTCATCGTCGCGGTCACGCTGCTGATGGTGCGGTGGTTCCTGATGCGGCCCATGGTGCGGGTTGCCGAACGCCTGCGCCAGGTGCGCATGGGGAATGCGGACAAGCACCACGATGACGGCATGGCCGAACTCGGATTCTTCAAGCCGCTCGCACAGGAAGTGGAAACCATGGCCGAGAGCCTGATTGAGGCCCGCGCCGCGGCCCAGGCCGAGGCACGCCTGCGCGATGCCGGCGAGCACCTTTGGACAGCGGAACGGTTGGCGGTCCATGTGCGGGCACGCTTTGGTTCCAGCCGCATCTTTGTCGTCTCCAATCGCGAGCCGTACATGCACGTGCGCAAAGGCGGGCAGACCGTGTGCGAGGTGCCGCCCAGCGGCCTGGTCACGGCCATTGAGCCGGTGTTGCGGGCCTGCGATGGCGTATGGGTGGCGCATGGCAGCGGCAGCGAAGATGCGGCGGTGGTCGATGAGTTCGACCGCATCCGCGTTCCGCCCGAGGATCCGCGCTACACGCTGCGGCGCGTCTGGCTCTCCAACGATGAAGAGGCCGGCTACTACGATGGATTTTCGAACGAAGGAATCTGGCCGCTGTGCCACATCGCACATACGCGGCCTAACTTTCGTGTTTCTGACTGGGAAGCCTACCAGCGCGTGAACGAGCGGTTTGCCACTACGGTGGTCGAAGAGATGGAAGGCAGCGCCAACCCCATTGTGTTTGTGCAGGATTATCATTTTGCGCTGTTGCCGCGCCTGATCAAGACCGCGCGGCCGGACGCGCGCGTGGCCATTTTCTGGCATATTCCCTGGCCGAATCCGGAAGCTTTCGGTATCTGCCCCTGGCAGGCAGAGTTGCTCAACGGACTGCTGGGCGCAGACTTGATTGGATTTCACATTCCGCTGCACTGCAACAACTTTCTGGCTACGGTGGACCGCGTGCTCGAGGCGCGTACCGATCGCGAGCACATGACGGTGCGGCGGCTAAGCCATTTGACGGCCGTCAAACCGTACCCGGTGAGCGTTGCCATCGATACGGTGAAGCGGGAAGGCATCCGAGTGACGCGCGAAGCAGTGGGATTGCGGTCGCGGCCTTACGCACGCCAGCTTCTGCGGGATGAATTCGAAGTCAGCTGCGAGACGCTGGCCCTCGGCGTCGATCGGCTCGACTACACCAAGGGCATTGTGGAGCGGCTCATGGCGATTGAGCAGCTGTTGGAGGACAAGCCCATGCATCGCGAGCGGCTCACCATGGTGCAGATTGCTGCGCCCAGCCGGACGCGGATTCCCAGCTACATTCAGCTGCGGCAGCAGGTAGAGGAGACGGTGGAACGCATTAATCAGCGCTTCCAGACCGCGCACTGGAAGCCGATTGTGCTGATTGAACGCCAGTGCAGCCACGAGGAGGTGGATCGCTGGTATCGCGCCGCGGATCTTTGCCTGGTCACTTCGCTGCACGATGGAATGAATCTGGTGGCCAAGGAGTACATTGCCGCGCGTGAGGATGAAGACGGCGTGCTGGTGCTGAGTAAATTTACCGGCGCGGCGGTTGAGTTGCGCGACGCGCTGATGGTGAACCCGTATGACACCAGGGGCGTGGCGGAGGCTATTCATCAGGGACTGGAAATGAACCGCGAAGAACGGCGCACGCGCATGCGGCGGATGCGCCGCCACCTGACGGAAAACAATGTCTATCGCTGGGCAGCGAACATCCTGGACGACATGCGTGAGTTGCGCGTGGAGAGTGGTGAACCTGCGAACCTGGGACCGACAACGGGATCGGCCGGGCCGGAGGCAGTTCCTGCCTCTGACGGCTTTGGCTATGGAAGGGGCGCGGCCTGAATGGCATTGGAAGTGAGGTTGGATTGACGCTGGATGCGGTGGAAAAGCTGGACGCGTTTTTCCAGACGTTTGTGCAAGGAGCAAGCCCGCTTCTGCTGCTGGACTACGACGGCACCCTGGCGCCTTTCCGGGTGAACCGGTATGAGGCGCGTCCTTGGGCTGGCGCGCGCGAACTGCTGACGCGCATTCAGCGCCAGGGCCAGACCCGCATGGCTGTCATTACCGGCCGACCGGCCGGCGAGATTGGCCCCTTGCTTGGCTTGGATACCCCGCTGGAGGTCTGGGGCCTGCATGGAGCTGAGCGCATCTATCCCGATGGCCGGAGAGAGCTGCAAACGGCGCCGCCGGGAGCACAGCAGAAGCTCGATGAATTGCGGGAGCGATTGCGCGTAAACAGCCTGGGAGGCATGTTTGAAGACAAGCCGAACGCTGCGGTGATGCACTGGCGCGGTATTCCTCCGCATCGGGCTGCGGCAATTGAAAAAAGAACGCGACAGCTGTTTGAGCCCTTGGCGCAGATCGACGGGTTGAATCTGCTGGAGTTTGAAGCAGGCCTGGAGTTACGCGTAGGCCGCGATAAAGGCGGCGCTGTCGAGGCAATTCTCGAGGAGACCGGTTCTGCCGGGCCAGTCGCATATCTTGGCGACGATCTCACCGATGAATCAGCGTTTCGCTCGGTCAACGCGGTGTGTGGTGCTCATCTCAGCGTGCTGATGCGGCACAAGTGGCGGGAGACAGATGCAGATATCTGGCTGAAGCCGCCGGAAGAGTTGAAAGCATTTCTGGAAAGATGGCTCAAGGCGATTGCCTGCAAGGTTTGGATCGATTGATAGCTCGGGAAAACTCGAGTCTGACTCCCTGCGATCAACTGTTTTGAGCCGCTTCGGCGAGCGAAGTCAGCTTTCGACATTGCCATGCGGCCTTCGTTCCGCATGGCAAACTTTTCCGCCGTCCTGTTTGGTCCAAATTTATGTCGGGCACGAGTTCTGCCCAGGGACTGGTTTAACCTTGCAATTCGCCTGTCAAATTCATGGAGGTGTTCTCGGAGATGCTTTTGCTAAGGGCTTGCCAATTGCCATTTGCCCGATTGAGCGGCCAGGGACGGAAGAGTCTGGGAGGAGTGATCCTGTTTGCGAACCTTCTTCTTCCCAGCTCAATGTGCGCACAGACGGCCCAGCGGCCGCACATTACCGGGATTTCGCATATCGCGGTCTTTGCGCACGATCACGAAAAGTCCCGCGCATTCTACGGCACTTACACAATGCCCTCTTGTAATTCTCCTAATAGTTGCTAAAATTGCTCCTGATAGGAGTTTCGATATGGCAACCCTGTTGAGTTACCCCACAACTCGTTACGCGCCGCCCAAGATCCTCGACTTCAGCGACAAGAAGATTCGGCAGGAGTATACCCCGGCCGGCGTGCATGTGTTCTTCAACATCATGAACGAGTGGAAGGTGAAAGATACGGATGCGCGCGATCTACTGCGCGGCCTCGGGAACGGCCCTTTCTATGAGATGAAGCGCAACCCTGAAGGCAAAGTTCTTGACGCCGAACGGCTCCAGCGGATCTCCTACATCGTCGGTATCTACAAAGCCCTTCGCATCCTCTACGGCAAGGATCTGGGCAACCGCTTTGTACATCTTCCAAACAGCAATCGGATGTTCAACGGTTCGACTCCACTTGAGTACATGAAGAAGGGTGGGCTGCTGGCAATGCAGGATGTTCGGCGCCTGCTCGATGCGCGCCGCGGAGGTATCTAGTCCGTGAGTACCAAAAAGTCGCCTCGAAGGGGCGGGGCAATTCCGCCACTTTTGTTTGTAGAGGCGTTCGATACCAGTCGTCTCATCCCTTCCCTGTACAGTCCGAACGAGGATAGCGTCCTTGTCGACGTCGTACACAATCCTAAATATCTCCAAAAGGTTTTCGACTTCGACGACGCAACCAATGATCGGCTGTTGATTGAAGGCTCGGAATTCGACAAAATCGACGAGACAGAACTTGTCGCCGGGATTCCCTACGCAAGCGTCATCAATGCCGCTTACACGCACTCGCACAAAGAGGGAAATCGCTTCAGCGTGTTCAACAGGAATGCGTGGTATGCCGGGCTCAATATCCGCACTTCGCAAATCGAGGTTATCTTTCACCGGACCATCGAATTGCACGAAATGCGCGTCTATGAGCACGAGTCCACTTATGACGAATACCTTGCTGATTTCCGCTGCCAACTCCACGATCTGCGCGGACTGAGTGAAGGTGATCCCATTCTGAGCCCGACCAGCTATGTCGAATCGCAGAAACTTGCCGAGAAGCTGTTTGGCACGGGCTCTCTGGGCCTGATCTATTCCAGCGTGCGCGACGCGCAAGGAACCTGCATTGCATGCTTCCGGCCGGCACTGGTCACCAATGTTCGCAAGGGCGTGACATACCGCTTCCGCTGGGTTGGGCAGCGTAATCCTGTTGCTGTTGAAATCGAGGGGAAGCACTAACAGTTTCGGCTACTCATCCATAACCAAGCGGGGAGCTCTTTCGCCGCTCCCCGTCCTTTTTGAAAGGACGGATTTCTATGCCGCTCGATCCTGAAGTTTGCAAGGCAAAAAAGCTGGCATGGCGTCAGGCTCTCCGCCTGGCGCCTGTCGCGCCTCTTCCCCAGTTCGCGTCTCGATGATCGCCCGCGCGTCCGGCGATGAGCCACCTCGGAGCGCGCGCACGAAGCGCTTCCCACTCTGGCAGAGGTCTGCGAATCCGTGGCCATCGACCAGGTCCTGGTAGAATCCCCATCGCGTTCCGGCCCCGCACGATCTCCAGCCCGATCAGCTCACGGTACGGCTCACAGGCGCTGACCAGCGACTTCGCAGCAGGCCCAGATTCCGCTTCCCCCTTTAAAAATTCGGCGGTGACCCTTATGGCCGGTTTTGAATCCTGCGCCCCTGTTCGAGAACCAAGGATAAACATCGCGCGCTATACCTGCACCCTGAAGGGTGCAGGCTGATGAGGAGGCGTTCCTGGAGAAGTTCGAAACGAAACACCGGAGGCCAGCAGAACAAAGCCCAATACAAGCGGCGGCCGACGTTCAAGTTGGCTGCGACTGAGAACTTGCAGGCTTAGGCAGAGCATTAGCCGTGCAGTTCTTATTGTTTTCATCCAAACCGCTCATAAAACCGAAGGTTTGACCCATTTTCGCCTTACTAATAAGTCCAAATGACACTTATGGACTCATTAGTGAGGCCGAACATGCTTGACTTGAAATCTCTTTCTGAGAGATCATGAGATTTTTGGACTCGTATATGAGTCCGTAATCTCCTTTTGGTATCATGCGTAAGACCAAGGCGGAGTATGGCAAAACTATCGCGGACCTATTCACGTCAAAACATGGAAGCCGTCCAATTGCTGGCCGGGATGATTCGCGCCGGCAGGATCGAGCGGAAGATCACCACGCGAGACATGGCGACACGAGCGGGCGTCTCCCGAACCCTCCTACAACGCATTGAGGAAGGTGATCCGAACTGCGCTATCGGGGCCGTCTTCGAAGTCGCTGTCATCGCAGGTGTCGCTCTATTCGAAACCGACCCAGACCGGCTCCAGACACATCGGGCGGCGCTAAGGGAGAAGCTCAGCCTGCTGCCCCAGCATGCGCGCAAATCGAAGAGGGTGATCCACGATGATTTCTAAGGACGGCTACAGAGAGGCGTACGTATGGATTTGGCTCCCCGGCGAGACCAGGCCCGTCGTCGCTGGCGTACTGCAGCGCGTCGGAAATCAATTGCTGTTCAACTATGGCCGGAGCTATCTGGCGCGAGAGAACGCGATCTCGATCTACGAGCCCGAACTTCCTCTTCAGGCCGGTGAGATCCCACTCGCAGACGGCCTCTCGATGCCTGGTTGTATTCGAGATGCCTCCCCCGATGCCTGGGGGAGGCGTGTTCTGATCCACCGCCTGCTCAGCGTCAAGGGCAAGGAAGCCGCCAGCCACGATCTGGGTGAGTTGACCTACCTTCTGGAATCCGGCTCAGACCGGGCCGGTGCCCTGGACTTCCAGGTATCACCGTCCAAATATGAGCCACGGAGTATGAACCCAGCCTCCCTGGCCGATCTGCTTCGTTCGGCGGAGCAGGTAGAAAAAGGAGTCCCTCTCTCTCCAGAGCTGGACAAGGCTCTTCAGCATGGGACGTCGTTGGGTGGGGCCCGGCCCAAGGCTCTGCTGACATCCGGTGACAAGAAGTTCATCGCCAAGTTCTCCATGAGCACAGACATCTACAACGTCGTGAAAGCAGAGTACGTTGCGATGCGACTGGCAGGCTTGGCGGGACTCAATGTTTCGCCGGTGCGGATGGAAGCAGCGCTCGGCAAAGATGTGCTCCTGGTAGAACGCTTTGACCGCGAGCAGCAGAAGGGCGGGTGGAGCCGAAAGGCGTTCGTGTCCGCCCTTACGATGTTCGAACTCGATGAGATGCTGGCCAGGCACGCAAGCTACGAGACGCTGGCGGAGATTATCCGGCGCCGCTTTCAGAATCCCCGGCAAGACCTTCGCGAACTCTTCGGAAGGCTTACCTTCAACATCCTGTGCGGGAACACCGATGACCACGCACGCAACCACGCCGCGTTCTGGGGTGGAAAGAATCTGCGTCTCACCCCTGCCTACGACGTATGCCCACAACTTCGCACCGGCAACGAGGCCGGGCAGGGCATGTTGATCGAGGGCCACGAAAACAGAAGTCAATTGGGATTGTGTCTGAAATCTGCGCCGCAATTCCGACTCACCGATGCGGACGCGCGGGCCATCATTTTGCGGCAGGTCAATACCATCCGGGCACACTGGGATGGCATCTGTGATGAGGCGAATCTATCAGCGGCAGACCGCGCGCTCCTCTACGGCAGACAGTTCCTGAATCCTTTCGCGTTCCATGACGCGCCGGAAGAGATCAGAACCGCTGGCCAGCTCTAACCGAACGGGAACACCGCGAGTACGGAGAAGGCGCGCTTCGGCCGATCCGGTTGCCCGACCGCAGCGATGCCTCGCACGTCACGCTTTTTCACTCGTCCAATTCGGAATATACGCTCGTCTGATTCGGATTCGCTCCCGCTGCGCGAAGCTTACGGCGCAGAGGTTAGGTGGATACATTCAGGTACTCGTACAGCGTTTTGTTCCCGTCTGGCTTACACGCAGGGATCATTGCTCTTGCTGCTCAATGAGCCGGGTGGAGCGGGAAGCCTTCAGGCCCTGAAGAAGATAAATCGTTCGATTCAGTCCTACTCCCGTCCCTTTTTGCGAATCTCGATATTGAGCCGCTTGATCTTCTGATTCAGCGTCGAGAGCGGAATGCGGAACTGCTCGGCGGCGTCAGTCTGGTTCCAGTTGCAGCGCTCCAGCTTCTCGATGATGATTCGGCGCTCAATGTCTTCAAGAATGTCGAACAGCGAAGCGTTGGGATTGTGCTCGAGCAGCGCGTCCTGAAAGCTGCGGCCGGTGATGTGGCCGGGCAGCAGGTCGGAGCCGATGATGGGGCCGTTTGAAAGCACAACGCCGCGCTCGATCGAGTTCTCCAGCTCGCGCACATTGCCGGGCCATTCATAATCGATCAGCGCACGCAGGGCATCTGAAGAAAGCTTGCGCGGAGCCAGGCCGTTTTCGTTGGCATAGAACTCGAGGAAGTGGTTGGTGAGCAGGGGAATGTCTTCGCGGCGCGAGCGCAGCGGCGGCAGATCGACGGTGATCACGTTGAGGCGGTAAAAGAGGTCTTCGCGAAAACGGCCATCGCGCACGGCCTGGCGCAAATCGACGTTGGTGGCAGCGATGATGCGCACGTCCACCTGGATCTCCTGAATGCCGCCCAGATGCATGAAACGCCGGTCCTGCAGCACGCGCAAAATCTTGGCTTGCGTGTCCACGCCCATGGTGGCGATTTCGTCCAGGAAAAGCGTGCCGCCGTTGGCGACTTCAAACAGGCCTTTTTTCGATGCGATGGCGGAAGTGAACGCGCCTTTCACATGGCCGAAGAGCGTGGACTCGAGCAGCTCCGATGGCATGGCGCCGGTGTTGATGGGCACGAACGGCTTGTCCTTGCGCGGCGAATTGGCGTGGACGGCCTTGGCGATCAGCTCTTTTCCGGTGCCGCTTTCGCCCTGAATCAGAATCGTAGACCGGCTGGGAGCGACCTGCGCAACAAGGTCGAACACGCGCAGCATGATCTCGCTCTTGCCCACAATGTTGACGAAGTTGTAGCGCTGCTTGAGGGTGCGCTTGAGCTGCAGATTTTCTTCTTCAGCCTTGTGGCGGGCCACGGCGGAGCGAATATCAGCCAGCAGCTTTTCATTGTCCCACGGCTTCTGAACAAAATTCTCCGCGCCCGCGTGCACCGCTTCGACAACGTTGTCCACCGTCCCGTAGGCGGTGATCATGATGACCGGAAGCTCCGGCTGGCGCTCCCGGATTTGCGGCAAAAGTTCGAGCCCGCTTTGTCCAGGAAGCGCGAGATCGAGCAGCACCAGGTCGAAATTTTCCAGCTCCAGAACGCGCAGCCCCTGCTCGCCGTCGTTGGCCATGCGTACGGCGTAGCCTTCCAGCGTCAGCAGCACTTCGAGCGATTCGCGTATGGCTGCCTCGTCGTCGATCACCAGGATGCGGGCGCAATTTCCACCGTCGCCGCCGGTTGGGCCGGAGACGGACAAGTTCAGAGTGGTATCGACCTCAGGCATGTACTGAATTCCTCAAGAGGGGAAACTCCAAATGAAAGGTTGTGCCGGAGCCGACGGCGCTTTGAACGTGAATCTTGCCGGCGTGTTCCTGGATGATTCCATAGGAAACCGAAAGCCCAAGACCTGTGCCTCGACGATCGCCTGGCTTGGGCGTGGTCTTGGTGGTGAAGAAGGGGTCGTAGATGCGCTTCAAATGCTCGGGCGCAATCCCTGTGCCGGAGTCGGTAATCACGGCCTCCACGTGGCCGTTGAACAGCGTGGCCACGCTCAATCGCCCGCCCTCGGGCATGGCCTCCTTGGCGTTGAGGAGCAGATTGAGAAACACCTGCTGCAGCTTGCCGGGGTTGCCGTTGATGAAGGGCAGTTCTTCGACCAGCGCAAGATCGACATTGACCTGGGCCGTCTTGAACTGATGTTCAAGCAGCGAGAGTGTGTCGCGAATCACCTGATTCAAATTGGTCTCGCGGAACTCGGTGGTCGAGGTGCGCGAGAAATTCAACAGGCCATTGGCGATCTCCGCGGCGCGGAAGCTTTGTTGCGTGATTTTATCGAGTACCGGGCCGAGTCGCTGATCGCCCTTCAGCTGCTTGGAGAGCATTTGCGCGTAGGAAGAGATCACTGCCAGCGGTGTGTTGATCTCGTGGGCAACGCCGGCGGCCAGCAGTCCGATGGAACTCAGCTTGTCGGCCTGTGCCAGTTGTGACTCGAGCGAAACGCGCTCGGTAATATCGTCGACCAGGATGATGCGGCCTACGGAAACAAAATCGCGCGACAGCAGCGGCGCTACGGCGATGTTGGCCGTGCGCTGCTCGCCGGCGCGGGTGGTGAGGCGGAACTTGTAAAGGTGATGCACGCCCTGCTCGTTGCGGAAGCTGTCGATCGCGTCAACGAAGTCGGAGGGAAACACGGCACGCAGCGGCTGGCCGATGGCCTCGGCGCGGCTGAATGCATACATGGCCTCCATCTGCGCGTTCCAGCTTTCGATGCGGTCATCAAGGTCAAGCGCGAGAATGCCGACGTT
>DATDLS010000216.1:0-24366 GCA_036519195.1 Occallatibacter sp.
GCGGTGATCCTGCTCGATCAGGTTGTTTAGATACTTTGAAGAGCGCACCACGCTTCGTTTCGGCAGTAGACCGTCCGTGCGCATCTCGCGGACAGCTCGATGCGAAGCCGTATAGCCGTCAAGGGTGATCGCATGTGGAGATCGCCCCACATGTCTGATCGCCTTCTTGAAGAAGGCCTTGGCTACGGCTGCATCGCGTGCCCGGCTGAGTCTGAAGTCGATCGTCTGTCCAGCCTAGTCCACCGCTCGATATCGGTGGCTGCAGTGGCCGCGTACCTTGATATAGGTCTCATCGACTCTTGACGAGCGGACAGTGGTCCGACGAAGGCGGTTCCAACGCTTAACGAACTCTAGGGTATATCGCCTGACCCAGTGCAGGATGGTCCTATGGGCCAGATTGAGTCCGCGCTCAGCCATCATTTCTACCAGATCCCAGAAGCTGAGCTTGTAGCGTAAGAACCAAAGTACGCACAGGATGATCGCCGCAAAATCGAAGTGCCGACCTGCAAACAACTCCTCAAAGCTGCTCAGCGTGCTCACCACCCCTCCGCGGCTTCCCCAAAAGGCCGCTGTACCCGATGAGCCTTGCCATTTGCACCAGATACCAACACCGCCACTGGACGGTGCTTCCTTTCGATGATGGGCGGCGCAATCCATCAGATGGAACGGGAGCTTCTTCCCCTACTTCGCTCAACAGAGAGATCAGGCGTCAGCACCCCTCACGGCCAATTAGACCTTTTCGAGGGATTGGGCAAAAATGGCCATCATGGTTCGGAACTCCTTATGGGTCACTTGCGTTTTTTCAGCAGTCTTGCGTCAGCTTCCGCTCGGATGTGTGGCCGGCTGCGCCGAAACTGGGACCGGCCTCGAGCCCGGGGCTCCCCCTGGTTGCACAGTGGTTGGTCCTCCGGGTACTCCGATCAGGTCCGGCCCAAGCTCCACCTGAGTCTTGACGATTGCATCGGCCA
The DNA here is from genome assembly GCA_036519195.1 of Occallatibacter sp. Lineage (GTDB taxonomy): Bacteria > Acidobacteriota > Terriglobia > Terriglobales > Acidobacteriaceae > Telmatobacter. Next base: position 969 of record DATDLS010000216.1, read on the forward strand.
CCATTCTCCCGAAGACCTTCTGCCCATACGGATTCAAGTGCGTTCGGTCCAGTGCCGCGAGGGCAGGTGCGTCAACACCTGATGCGGTTGCCGTGACACCGTCCTTCGCCGCAATCAGCGCAGGCTTGCCCGTATCCGGGTCAATACCCTTATCGAATTTATCCGCCTGCTCCTGCGTCACCCGCTTCAGCATCTGCACCGACATCTGATTGAGATCGATTACGGTGACGTACTCATCTGCACCCACCTTTTTGGCCGCATCTGCATACGCCGTCAGATCTTCCACCAGCGCACCATCCTTGTAGTTGCGCCGCGAGAGCGATGTCACCAATACTGGCACAGCACCAATGGCGCGCACATCCGCAATGTACCGATGCAGGTTGGCTTGAAATGTTGTGTCAGCGTACGTGTGCAGGGCGGGAATTGTCTTTTGATCGTTGTGCCCGAACTGGATCAGGTAGTAATCGCCATGCTCGTCGAGTGCTTTCTTCCACGCACCTTCGTCGATAAAGCTCTTCGAACTGCGCCCGTTCAGCGCGTCGTCGACACACGCCACATTTGGAGAAAAGTCAGCACAGAAGCCCGGTCCCCAGCCGCCGCCGGTCGCCACGGTTGAGTCGCCCACCAGCACAATTTTCACTGAGCCGCGCTCCATCACACGCATCGCCTTTTCACCCTCGGGGGGCAGTTTCGCCGCTTCCGGCTGCACGTATCCCTTCAGGTTCGGCACCGTATTGCCAAGATCGACGGCCACCATCCGCCCAAATACATAGCTGCCAGCCCAGTTGAAGTGTGTCTTGTCGTAGATGGTCGCGCCGGTTGCATCCTTCTTGGTGATCTCGAATTTGTGGCCAGCCTCCTCGCCAATGCTTTCGAGGTAGGCAATGCTGTCATTCTGCAGTTCGATCAGCGGCACATTCATATCTGCTGCAACCTTTCGCATTGTGACGCAATGCTCGGTTTGGTCGGAGTGGATCTTGCCGTCCGCCTCGAAATATTGCCGCGTAATCGGCGTAACAAGGATCGGCTTGATGCCCGCGGCACGAGCCTCGGTCACATATTGCCGCAGATTCTTTTCGTAATCTCCGGGATCGGTCAGCGCGCGATCTTCACCAGACTCTGTTCCATTCGGTCCAGCCACGCCTGCGGTTACTCCGCGGGGCGCAGGTGGTCGGTTGAATACAACATCGTTGTGCCCGAACTGGATGAGCATGTAGTCAGGCTTGGTTTCGAGCGACTGTTGCCACAAACCCTGCGAGCGGAACGATCGTGTACTCGCCCCGCCTTTGGCCATGTTCACGCAATCGACCTGGGCCGTCAGGTTGGCGCAGAAGCCCCGCCCATACCCCGCGTGGTCCGTCTGTGTCGAATCTCCAATCAGGTCGATTCGCACGGTGGTTCCTGGCTTGCGCACAGCTGCAGTTGTCGTATCAAAGGACTTCACCGGGTCGCCCTGTGCAAGTGCTCGCGCCGACAATAAACTTGTCGCCAGGTAGATCAATACACTAAGCCTGGTCCTACCACTTTTCATCGTCCCTCCCTCGCGGGCAAGTTTACACTAAGTGAAGAATTTCGTCGTCAGCGGTCAATCCCGTGAAGTACCGCCCGAAGAATGATGGAGGCCGTTACTCCACCTTGGCCTCATCGAACTCGGCTTCGGATCCGAGGGCCAGCTTCAGACGAGGCTATAGGCTGTTTCGGGATACCCATTGCCATTGTCACGCTGCACTGAAATCCACATTGTTTATCAGTTGTTGCATCGTCGCTTCGGGAATGCCAAAGATGATGACTTCAGGATGGCAAAACTCTTCGTAGAGTCCGAACGAAGAAGCAAATCGTGGTCCTTCTGGATCCTCCGCGATGCGGTTCACGAACCAACTTTCGCCTCCTGCCGACCAGCCCGTCGGCGCGCGAGCTGACGGACGCCTACACGCCGGGCTTATTTGAGCTGAAGTTCGCCGAAAAGCGTATCAGCTATTTTTGCCCAATGCCTCGAAAAGGTAAAATCAGCCTTTGTCAGTCACCGGTCATGGCGCGATTTTGCATCTGGGCAATGCGTTCGGCCATGGGATCAAAGGCATCAACGAAGATGTCCGCTGTCTTCTTCGGAACGTCCGATCTCTTCAAAACAGAGGTGAAATGCTCCAGGTCGGCAACCCACTTGCGGTGAAGCTTGTTCAGCTCATTCATCTGCAACCGCCACTCAGGTGATTTGTCCGCTTCCAGCGCTTCCTGATAACTGCGCTCCAGCGTGGCGGCTGTCGTTATTCCTAAACCTGTAGACCTTTGCCGTAATCTGTAGAACTGTTCCTATACTTGTAGAACAATCGGACAGGCAATTAGCTACAGGTGCTTTGGCCCCAAGACTAATTGTAAGCTGGGTCCTGGCGCGGAGACGGAGACCACGAGCAAGCGAGTCCCTGCAATGAAAGCCTCGTTGCGGCGCCTCTCAAGAATTCCCCAGACCGCGCAATGAGCTTCGATCGAAACCATAGAATTCCATTGGGAACCCTACTGTGGGAACCCCTATGGCACAGCATTAGTTGTCCTTCTGATCATGAACCATCGGACAGACCGAAAAAGAGGGGCAACCACGGCGCCATTAATCGCGGCGAACGCCTCAAGTCTCGCTTACGCTGCCAGTAGCCTCTGCCGTTTCCGGATTTGTTGAGTCGCCATTGAAGATGAGTGTCGCGCATCGATCATCGAAGGCTCCCTCCCACTTGGCGATCACGATCGTCGCAACGCAGTTGCCAATGATGTTCGCGACGGCGCGCGCCGCATTGGTAAACTGTTCCACCCCGAGCAGCAGCACCAGTCCCGCGGCGGGGATTTGATGCATGGTCCCTAGAGTTGCCGCGAGAGTCACAAAACCCGCACCCGCAACACCTGCAGATCCCTTGGAAGTGAGCATCAATACCAGAAGAACGACAATCTGATCTCCCAGACTGAGATGTGTGTTGGTGGCTTGGGCAATGAAGATTGCGCCCATGCTCAAGTAGATGGCTGTTCCGCCCGCGTTGAAGGTGTAGCCGGCAGGCATCACCATACCGACGATGGATCGCTCGCAGCCAAACTGCTCCAGCTTCAGAATCAACGGCGCCATTACCGCTTCCGAGGAAGCTGTCCCTAGAGTGATGAGAATCTCGTCGCGGAGATAACGCAGCAGTTTGATAAGGCTGAAACCAGCTGCTCGCGCGATGGCGCCGAGTACGACCACCACGAATACGATGGATACGAGCCATACTTCGGCCGTGAACAGAACCAGCGGCCTGAGGCTGCGCAGGCCATACTGGCCGATGGTGTATGCCATGGCGCCGAACGCACCGAGGGGTGCAAGGCACATGACAAAGCGCACGATACCAAACATGCCTTGGAGAAAAAGATCGAGCAGGCTTACAAGCGGACGCGCGGCCTCGCGAAACTGCGATAAGGCCAATCCGAAGAGCACGCTGAAGAGAATGATCTGAAGAATATTGCCGCTGACAAAAGCATCGCCGACGCTGGAGGGAATGATGTTGAGGAGGAAGCCCACCAAGCTTAGATGCTCGGCTGAAGCGGTGTAACTGGCGATGGCTTGAATATCGAGCGTAGCCGGATCGATGTTCATTCCATGGCCGGGGTGCAGCAGGTTGACAGCGATCAATCCCATGAATAAAGAGATCGTGGAGACTACCTCGAAGTAAAGAAGCGCTTTGGCTCCCACGCGTCCCACTTCTTTCAAGTCGCCCATTCTGGCAATGCCGATGACGACGCTTGCGAAGATAATCGGAGCAAGTGTCATGCGAATGAGGCGGACAAATCCATCTCCCAGCGGCTTGAGCGCGACCGCGTCGCTGGGGAAGAAGACTCCTGCCAGAATGCCGAACACGATGGCCACAAGCACCTGTAACCACAACGGTCCCAGGAGGGAACGGCGGAATGCCGATGGCACAGCGTCAGGGACCTTCTCTGCCATGATTGTGGCTACTCCCCAAGCGCGCGCATGACGCGGATCAGGTCGGCTTTGCCTTCAAAACCAATCCCCGGCAAATCGGGCATAGAGATGTAACCATCCTCGACATGGACGCCATCCGGAAACCCTCCATAGGGTTGGAACAGGTCCGGATAGCTTTCATTCCCTCCGAGCCCGAGCCCGGCTGCGATGTTCAACGACATCTGATGGCCACCGTGCGGTATGCACCGGCGCGGCGACCACCCTACTGTCTTGAGCACGTCCAAGGTTCGCAGATATTCACATAGCCCGTAGGATAAAGCGCAATCGAATTGAAGCCAGTCGCGATCCGGGCGCATACCGCCATAGCGAAGCAGATTGCGCGCATCCTGATGGCTGAAGAGGTTCTCACCGGTGGCCATTGGCCCTGGATAGAACTCTGCGAGTGCCGCCTGCAAACCGTAGTCGAGCGGATCGCCGGCCTCCTCATACCAGAACAGTGGATACTCGCGCAGCATCTTCGCGTACGCGATTGCGGTCTCCAGATTGAAACGGCCATTTGCGTCCACGGCGAGCTGCGCCTCGCTGCCGATCTCCGCGAGTACGGCATTGATGCGTTCGCGATCTTCGGCGATGGGTGCACCGCCAATCTTCATTTTCACCACGGTGTATCCGCGGTCAAGATAGCCGCGCATCTCCGAGCGCAATGCTGTCAAATCTTTACCTGGATAGTAGTAGCCTCCGGCGGCATAGACGAAGACGTGCGGATCGGCCTGCACTCCATGCCGCTCAGCAAGCAGACGGAAAAGCGGTTTGCCCGCGATCTTCGCCACGGCATCCCAGACGGCCATATCAATGGTGCCTACCGCAACGCTGCGCTCACCATGACCTCCAGGCTTTTCGTTCCGCATCAAAGCTGCCCAGACACGGTCGGGGTCGAGATTGTCGCCGGCATCATTCAGCACGGTCGCGGGTGCGGCCTCCAGAAGGCGGCGCGCAAAACGCTCGCGGATCAATCCACCCTGGCCATAGCGCCCATTGGAATTGAATCCGTATCCGACGACAGGCTTGCCATCACGAATCACATCCGTGACAACGGCCACCAATGAGCAGGTCATCCTCGAAAAATCGATGTAAGCGTTGGCGATCGGGCTTGAAATCGCCGCCGTAACTTCACGCAAGTCAATAATGCGCATTATTGCTCCTTGCATAAATGCGGTTAAGAACCTATTTGATCTGGATAGCGTATCACACTGATTGCAAGAACCAATCACGGTTGATATCTCCATCTTAAGCGAAACGATCGGAGTTACTAATCCATTGCGAAATATTTCAATTTGCGAACGGGTACACTTGTGCCGGTTATTCCAGACCCAGGAGGCGCGCTGGATTAACCTTAGTCCTTCGGTCGATTTCCTTTTGAGTAAATCCCTGCTCTCTTAATCCAATGAAGAACGTCGCCAGACCGTCGGGATGCAGCGGGTTTGCGGGTTGTCCTAAATCTCTTGAGAGGATGCAGCGATCCACGCCGACGTAGCGAATCGCTTTGGCGTAGTCAGAGAATTCGAACTCCTTGCTCTTGCCGATAAGCCGTTGTAAACGAATTCACCATACGCACCCATATTTGCGGCTTCCAACATCTGCGGCAACGACATGTGAATGGGCTCTATCACGATTTGAGTCACAACCATGTGCTGAACGCCCCGCCTGCGCGCTTCGCGAATCATCATCAAACCCACTTCCGCGCTGGAGCGACCAGTGGCCAGAATCAGGTTGTGCATTACGATGACCGCAATGACCTGCTTTACTTCGGGAACCAATTCACCGTTGCGCGACACTCGAACGAAAAACCTATCTTCCTTCGAGAAGCACAACTGTGCTTCAGAGTCGAAGGCAGCCATCCACACAAATCGCCCATACCCTCCCCTCCCGTAATCGCCGCCATCTGCTCTGCCGCGGATGGATTCATGCCGCCGACAGTGAGATTGAGATCAATCCCCACGAACACCTCGAGCCCAGGGACCTCCTTCTTCACATATTAGATCGGTGAAGCTGTCGGCTCGTAGTGATTCTTGAGCACGAAGCCATGGATGCCCCGGCTCATTGCAAGACGCGCAAGGTCGAGAGCATCGATCGACCTCAGCGTACTATCCGGTGGCGCGTGAACATGGCAATCGATCACGCCCTCGAGTCGATTTGCTTGCGCGGTACTCGTAAAAGGCGCAGCGAGACAAGAAATAACGGCAATTAAAAGTGCTCTTTGCATTCAGGTAGAACCCTCGTCTCCCGCAATGACCGGGCTCATCGGCACGGCCGGTAGAAGTGCACGCGTGCCAGCAGAGTCAGGGAGCACTTACCCGTCTACAGCAGCTCGATTCCCTTTCACCCGTCTGTCTCGATCCGCGCGTAACAAGAAACCGTATAACATGGAGTTACTTTGCCGCCTGCGCGAATAGCTCACGCAGGGTATCTCCTGCAGCGGTCAGGTTGGCTAGCCACATCTCAACGTACTCGCGCGACAGCACCACTCCATCCGCGCCCGCACCGAAGGCAGCTCGGATAGCTTTGCGCACATCGTCTGGTTGGGTACGCTTGTCTGTATGCTTCGCGCTCTCGCCGAGAACAGGTACGTCGATGTCGATTCCGGGATAAATCTTGACCTCGCCGGCAACGCCCTCGACCGCTCGCTTGGTTTCTCGTGCGACATAGTCGGCCGACAGGCCGGCACTCGCCAACTGGTCGTAAGGAGCTTCCTGATAATTCATGATCTTGTAATAAAACGGGAGAAAGTCGCTCGGAGTCGCGTCATGGAAGATAGTCTCGCTCAGACGATTAAGGTATGCTGCCATGCGCGGACCGCCGGCGTTGTTATACGTCGCGAGCTTCAGGAAATCCGCATAGTTTCTTCTCTGGGAGTAGTCTTCTTCCGCCCTATAAAACGGGCTGAAAGTCATGCTTTGCATGATGTGAAATCCAAAAGGCTTCTGCGGCGCAATCGATTTGGCGATGCCGTAAAGGGATGCTTGGACCTCTTGAAAGCTGTCTGTCCACAGGGATTCCCAACTAAGAATTTCCGGATACTTCAGAAGCACCCTCCAGAAGGTGGTGAAATAGCCATCGACGGGCCGCTGATCCTTGGCCGCCGCCTGAAGTAGTTTCTCAAGCTGACGATATCCCTCCTGCGCACGCGGTACTGAGACGCCGAGTTCGCGCGCCTTAGCCTGGCAGAATTGGCAGAAGCAGGTAACAATGCCGCCTCTGCCGATCATGTTTTCAAACGGCCCCATGCGCTCGCTTCCCCAGGCGATGCCGTCCACTTCACTGGCGTAGCCGCCCAGCAAACTCTCTACCTTGCCGCTCAGAAACGCCCGATAATCAGGATGATTGAAGCAGGGGCTTGTTGTTCGCCGTCCATAAACGTCAATCTCGGTAACTTGCGCATAGTTAGGTATCAGCACATCCAGAATAGGTCCTGCATTGTTCAGATCCCACGCAAAGAAGTCCATCCCCCGAGCCTTGGCTTTCTGCGCTACTTCAGCGATCACGTTGAACTTGCCGTATTCTGAAGAGCGAAACTCTTTCAGGATGGTGTTCTGGAAGTATTTTGGATCGTAGTCATAGAAGGCGCCTCCTGTCACAGAGTCTCCAGAGATTCCGTGATCTGGCAGCGCCACGCCTTTCTTCAAACGGGTTTCTCCATAACCGAATGTGTAGGCCCAAACCGTGTTGACATCGCCCTTGTTCTGAATGTTGTCGAGCACCTGGTCGACGCCCTCGTCGACCCAGCCAAACGCCCTGACTTGAATGGCGACGACATTTTTACGGCTCTTCACCTGTCCCCGTCCGACGCGAGGGACTGGAGCGACTTGTGGGCGGGCCGCTTTGGTGAGGAATGCCGCGCAGGCAGTGCATAGTTGGATAAAGGTTCTACGGTCCAAAATTGAATTCATGGATAATGTCTCCTTTACAAGTAAGCCTGGGGCTATGGTCACTTGCTGGGGCCGTCGCAACGAACTCCTTAACGAGGCGGCTGGTTAGCGCATTAAATGGTGCTCAAAAGTTGTATTTTGCTGCGAGTTGAATGATGCGAGCTGGGTTCGCAGCTTGAATTTGACCGAAGGTTGACGAATTGAGTGTATCCACCGGAGCTTCAAAGTTGGTGTGATTGAAAACGTTGAAGAACTCGAAGCGCATTTGCAGGTTCTGCTGCTCATGAATCTTGAACTGCTTGGTCAGATTTACATCCGAGTCAATGTAGTGAGGACCCAAAAGCGAGTTCATGCCGGTTGTACCGAAGGTGCCGGGACCGTTCGGAGTGAATGCCGCTGGTTTAATCCACAATAATGTCTTGGTATTTCGAACGTACGGACTCACTCCCGGTACGGCATCAGGCCGGTCTAGACCGACACCTGAGAAAGATGCGTCCGTACCCGTGAGCGGACTGAACGGGAACCCGTTGTAGTACGAAACCAAAAAGGCCGGCGACCACCCTCCAGCGAACAGGTTGAGCTTCTGGTTGTTGAATTTATAGCCTTCGTAAACCATGGACGACACCAGATTCTGGCGCAGGTCATAGTCGCACGGCCCATAGTCGAAGTCCTGGTTGTACGGGTCTGTTTGGGTATTTCCCTGGAGCTTGTTGGCAAGAGTCTCTGTATCCTGCAGGCAATGAGAATAGGTGTAAACCATCAGCAACGTGTAGCCGTGCATGATACGGTGTTGGCCCGACACTCTCAGCGCGTTGTAGCTTGTGTTGACGCCATCGTTCATCAGAGTGATGGTTGAATATGCGGCGCCGGCAGTGGGGTTGATTTGACTAAGGGTCCGACGTTGCGCGGTATTACCCTCCGTCGAATCGCCCGGTATATAGATTGCCGGATTTTCTTCCGTGCCGGCACGGAAATGTGTGGCCTTGTTGCCTATATAACTTGCCGTTAAGACCCAGTCGCTTCCCAATTGACGCTCCACGCTCAGGTCCCACTGCTGCATATAGGGATGGTGAAGGCCAAGAGGCAAGTTGATGTATGTTCCCGCACTGTTGAATGTTGCGTTCGCGCCGGGAGGATAAGCCAGGGGAAACGGATTGCCGCCAGGATAACCTTGAAACGGATTCGCGAAACCGCCCGCTGGTTCCGTTAGAGTGACGGCATTCCCCCAGGGCGGAGCAAGTCCGAATGCACCGTCAGTGAAAGATTCGGGCTGATCGAAGAAAATGCCGTACGACGATCGAATGCTCTCTTTTCCCTTTCCGGTCGGGTCCCAAGCCAGCCCGACCCGGGGAGCAAAGTCATCATAGCTGCCGTTTGCAAAGCCTTTTGGGATTCCTGGATCGCCGTAGTAGAGCAACCCCGGAGGAGCGTTTGCGAACACGGACGTCTTTGTATCCGAGGTGAAATTTGCCAGCGAGAAGTGGTCGCCGGCCTCGTGTGTATCATATTCCGGCAATGATGGTTCCCACCGAACGCCTGCATGGACATTGAGTCTCTTCGTCAGCTGCACATCGTTCTCGATGTAGAGAGCGAAGTATTTCTGACGCAGGTTACTAATTTGGGAATCGGAATCTGCCAGCGAGTTGAGGCTTCCTAACATAAAGTCGGCGAGGCCATCATTCGTAGCGGAACCATTGAAGGTGAATACTCCGTTTCCGTCGCTGATGTTATTTTGATACATCTGCCCGTAAATACCCTCAGTGCCAAAGCTGTAGTGGCTACGGCCTTTTACCCAATCGACATCATCCGCCCATTGCCACTGATTTCTTATAAACTTGGCTTGAGCATTGGATCCGCCGCCCACCGTAAAGTGATTCGAGGCCGTTAGGTCAATGAAGTTAGGAACAGTGTTGTACATATTTACACCCAACCCCACGGGGCTCGGCATATTTGACGGGTTGGTGCGAGTGACGGCCAGCCGCGAGTAAGTAAAGTGGAAAGAGTTAACGATTTGCGGATTGAGAATATATTGATCGCTTAAAACAAGGGATTGAGAGCGTTGCAACAGGCTCGGTCGAGTTAAGGTTAGGACATTGTTTGTATAAACAGCCGGATTCGCATAATCAAGTATGAAGTAGCGGGCAAACATGGTCTGCTTTGCGCTCCGTACCCAATCGACCCTACCTAAGTATTGAAACTCATTGCTCGGATCGGATATCGCATACACAAGGCGGCCACATGGGTCGGCGGAAACAGGCATGAGCTTGAGCAATGCGAGTGAGGGAGCAGTGAAAAGACTAGGACTGATGAAGTTATTCGCGAAGGGCTGTCCGGTAGAGGGATTGATGAGTTGCTTTGCTACTCCGCTTGTCTGGCACGCAGCGGACTCCAGGGTGCTGAAGTCTCCGGTTAGTGCCGCCGCTGTGGGAACAAAAGAAATGGTATCAGAGGGAGCTTGGCGAATATCGGTTTCCTGATACCCGCCGAACACAAAGATCTTGTTTTTGCGGACGGGTCCGCCGATGGTGCCTCCGTACTGATTCCGGTGTAAATTGTCCTGAGTGGCTTCAAAGTAATTGCGCGCGTTAAAGTCGCCGTTGCGCAAAAACTCAAACAGGTCGCCGTGGTAGCTATTGGCGCCGGACTTGGTGACCACGTTGACCACCGAACCCGGATGCAGACCGTAGCGCGAAGAGATACCGTTGGTTTGAACGCTGTATTCCTGAAGGGCGTCCGGGAACGGAAACGGCATATTGATGTTGGAGTGCGAGTCGTTATTGTCTCCTCCGTCCAGCAGGTAGTTGTTGCCATTGAGTTGCCCTCCCGACACGGAGATCGCGACAGAGTTCACGTAGTCGTGGCTACTGACATCGCGGCTCGCAGCATTCGGCGGCTCCGCAGCTCCGCCAGACTGCAGGATCAGGTCCGTCACCTGCCGTCCGTTCAGAGGAAGATCGACGATGCGCGCCTGGTCGACGACTTCCGAGATCGATGTGTCCTGTGTTTCCACCATCGCCGCATCGGCCGAGACGTGCACTTCCTGCGACACATTTCCAATTGTCATCGAGATGTTGACTTGAACATTCTGTCCCACCTCCAATACGATTCCGGTTTGGAGATATTTGTTGAACGCAGGGGCGCTGACCTCCAGCGAGTAGCTTCCGACCGGCAGGCCGGGAATCACAAATGCTCCGTCAGCACTGCTCACCGTAGATTGAACTCGTCCGGTATCTGTTTGCGTTGCTGTAATCTGTGCGCCGACGACGGCCGCTCCGGATGGGTCTTGAACCACACCATGGATCTGTGCATTGTTGACCGCCTGCGCAAATGCGGCACTGTGCAAGTAGAGGGCCAGACCGATTGTGGTAATCCACTTCGCTGCGTTAAGCTTGGCCATTTATTTACCTCCATTCAAATTGCCGTGTTCTGGTGAATCAATCTCTTCGCTTATCCGTCACCAGCAGCGTGGCGTGGTCGGCGGTGCCGGTTGTGTGTCCATCGAAAACCTTAGGATCGGCTAGTTGGCAGCTTCAATCGGGGGGCAAGACTGGCTTCCATTTCCGGTGCTGAACATCCGCAGCTGAACAGTTCCCACAATCTTTCACACCTTGTTGCATGTTTCTGGCGACGCAAGAGCAACTTCTTCAGTTCGTCACGGTTTATATTTTTCACAGGCAGCGCTGTCAATGCGAGACAGGTGATATACCTGCGTCTAACTGTTGCATTGCGCAGAATCAGGAGTTTAGATAGGTGTTGACTCCGCCCTTGTCTTCGCTGGGGATTTGTCGCGGCTGTTTGTTGCGGGGGCTGAAGTAGCCCACCATGGAGCGGCATTGCAATTCTTAAATGCACTGAGCGCATGTCCCAGGCCCCCGGTGCATCTTCCGGGGAGAGATCCTATCCAATTCTGGCAGAAGTCATCTGGAAGAGTTTCAGCGTGGGTAGGCGCCCCTGACGCGATCACTGGCAGCTGGATCGCCGCATCGTTGGTGTGTGGCGAGAGAATGTGAGCAGATTAAAGACGATAGAACGCCGCGATGATCTTCACTGCGGGCCAATGGCTTCTGTTCGTCAAGGGTTTTTATCGATTGATTATTTTTACCAAGAGATAAGTGATCTGCGTTCCTGGCGCAAGGAAGAATTGATGCGGAACCCCGACAGGGATCTCGATTACATCACCGGGACCGACAGTGCGCTTTTCGCCACCTTTGATGCCGGAACCCTGAATTTCGTTCGGAGCAGTGACCACCGGATCAATGACCTCTCCGCCCGAGACCAGCGTGGCGGTGCCGGACTGGATGATCATGACGTCGGCTTTCGTCTTGTGGAGTTCAGCGCGGCCGTTCGCGATGCGATGGGAGATGGAAAGTATGTGATTGCCGAAGTCCGCCTTTTGGGTAATGCCACCGGGTGGGACGCCCTTGGGCCAAACGGTGATGCTGTTGCTTTGCGCGAAAGCGGATGTCGAGGCAAGTGCGACGGAAAACAGGATCAGCGAGCACTTCATTGTATGCAAATCTCCTACCGATGATATGGGGAAAGAGCAGCTTGCGGCGCGCCAAAGGACCGCACCTAATTCTGTTGGCCTTTCAGGCGGATACGACGACACACTTCTTGATGAAGTCGGGATCGATGTCGACGCCGAATCCAGGCCCGCCTGGCACTTGAATGACTCCGTTGCTGTCACTTCGAAGGGTCGACGTTGGACAGTGGTAAGGCAATTCGTTGTTAAATTCCTTGAACTCGTGATACGGCCCGGAGTTGGGAATGGCCGAGACGAAGTGCATCATATATACGTAGCCGAGACCAGTCGAGGAGATGTGCGGGATGCATTGCTTGCCAAACGCGTTGGCCATGCGCGCGATCTGGACGCAGCGCACCATGCCGCCGAAGTAGAACATGTCCGGTTGGACGATGGAGAGCGCGCCGTTGACAACCAGCCAGCGGAAATTGTGCGTGCTGGGCTCCTGCTCTCCGCCTGCGATTGGAATCTCGAGCGCGTCGGCCACCTGTTTAGTCTCTTCGTACCAGTCAAAAGGCACGGGCTCCTCATAGAAGGCATACTTGTATTCCTGCATAAGCTTGCCGATGGGGATAGCCTGTGCCGGTGTATAGGAGCCGTTGGAGTCTGCTGAGATGATCATTTGATCGCCGAAAGTCTTCCGCACCATGGGGATCACCTTTTCACTTCTCCCTGGCGGTGTCTCGACGTGGCTCATGCGGCCACCGACTTTAAACTTAATGGCCTTTGCGTTGGAAATTGCAAGGTCGCGTTTGAGATGTTCGATCGTCTCTTCGGCTGTAATGTCGCGCTCGCCATTGGCCTGGTAGACGGAGATGCTGTGGTTGTATATCTTGTCGCTGATCAGCATGCCTATTGGGCGGCCGGACATCTTGCCAAACATATCGAGGATGGCAAACTCGACAGTGGCGATTGGAACCCAGATGGCCAGCCCTTGAGCTTTGTAGTTACTTTCGTAGACAGTCACCGCCGGTATCAGCTGCTCGATATCGCGCGCATCCTTTCCAATAAAGAACGGGGCGATGCGCTTAACGAAGATGGGGTACAGGGCATCCATCTGCTGCGCGTTCGAAACGGAAATGCCTTCATGCCCGTCTTGAGAGCGAACACGGCAGAGATATTCCTTCTTGTTTCGAAGCAGTTCCACGCTTTGAATCACGACCGGATCCGGAAAGAGGCTGCGATTGAATACCGGCTCTTTCAGGATGGCGTCGAGCCTGGTGAAACGCTCATCAAGGGTTCCCGGTAGCCCGTGGCGGGGCGCATTGAGGAACTGGGCCCGCGCCGAGTTTGGGAGAACTGCGGCAGCCGTACCGCCCGCAAGAGCGGCGGCGATGAAGCGGCGGCGATTCGTTTGCATGGTGCAATCTCCTTCTAAGGGCCGTCTTGCCATATGCTTTCAGTTACCGGCTTTCAGCCAATTCGCGCGGAGTCTTGGTCGCCTAAGACGAATCTTCCAAGAGCACAATGAGCATCTGAAAGAGTTCGGGCAGTCGGATGGATTGCCGCTCAGTGCTTCTCCTGACGGGACGAACTTCTGCCTAGCGCCGCGTACCATCATTAAACTATCAGGATCGCTCTGTATCTAAAGGAATTGAACTGTGACGAACCTGTATGTAACATGCAGATTAAGGTGCACCGAAGACGCGTAGCTGAGCGCACATGATCCCCAAGCACAATGATCACCAGTTAAGCAGTTAAGCGGAAGGATTGACAGAGGGAAATAGATTCTATATTGTTGGACACCGAGATTATGCTTCGTGTGGAGGCCCTTTTTCCCAACTCCCTCAATCGTTTACGTAGGAGTCTCAAACGTCCATCTTGCACGCTGCCCCCCTGATCTCCGAGGCACAACCGGGGGATCGATTCGGATGGAAGGTGGCTGTGCTTCACGCCAATCTCGAAACGAATTCCGGAACCACTTGACGCTCGTCCCGGTGGGTCCGGTTCCCGATCATTTAGACCGGGGATTGCGTCCGACTTGCGCAAAGCGCCTATTCGCAACCCGAAAGACTTGTGGTTGCTCATCGCGTCATAAGCAATGAGCCGCAGAGTAGCACAAAGCGAGTGGGAGTCTTGGGATAACCTGTCAAACCCGCTTTGAGCGGCCTGGGCATTTCCTTTTTAGGACCGGCCGGAGGTGAATTTGTTAGCGGAGATGGAAGTCGCACAAGATAATAAATTGATTCAGAGCCAGGTCGATCGCATTTTACGCAGTGAGGATCTTCGGGGATCAGATGTTCTGCGTCGACTGCTGAAATTTCTCGCAGAAAAATCGATCTCCGGAGAAGCCGACGAGTTAAAGGAATACATCGTTGCAATTGACGGGCTCGGCAAACCCTCAACATATGACCCTAGCCACAATTCGACGGTTCGCATTCAAGTGGGCAGACTCCGCCAGAAGCTCGCGGACTACTACCGGGGCGAGGGACGGGAAGATCCGATCGTCATCGATGTTCCAAAAGGGAGATTCAAGCTCAGATTCGAGTATCGAACATCCCCGATACCTGCGCCTTCACCGGTCAAGGAAACTCCAGGGGCGCCGCACCAAGCGGAGGCAGAGGCTTCGGAAAGAGTGCGGAAGAAGAGCTTCAGAGATGCAATTGTTCGGCTGCGCTTTGCCATTCCTGTATGGGTCGGGGTGACGGTTGCTCTCGCAATAGGCGAGCATTATTGGTTCAAGTCATCCAATGCAAGCGCTGCGAGTATTCCGAATCCCCAAGTGTGGGATGCGGATATGCAGGATCTTTGGCGGCCATTCATCGAAACCAAACGGCCGCTGATTCTTGCCATCGAAGACCCTCTTTTTGCAGAAATGAACGGAAGCACGGAGACGTACTTTCGTGACAGGACGCTCAATAACTGGAATGACATCGCGTCTTCTCATACTGTTGAAACGCTTCGAACCGTATTGAAGGCTCCGGCAATTCAACCCAGCCGGCATTACACATCGTTTGGCGAGGTTGATGCTTCTTTTATGATTGCCAAGCTGCTTGGGCCCCGAGAGCAGAATATCTCTGTTGTAAAGACGAGCGATCTTTCTTTACGGCAGATGAACGATAGCAATGTAATTTTTGTTGGTGTGGAAAACCTCTTCTTCCAGGAAAAGACTCAGGCAATGCCGATCGAGGCCGAGTTGCAGCCGGTTCGCGAAGGCATCCGAAACGTGCATCCAGGCCAAGGTGAGCCTGCTTTTTTCGCCGACCAATATTCGACCGCGCCCTTGGAAGAAGGCTTTGCGTATGCCCTTGTGACGCATCTCCCCGGCCCCCTCAGGGATAGCGATGTGGAGAGCTTTAGCAGCAGCAGGTCCACCGGGTATGTTGGCGCAGTCAAATTCTTTACCGATCCGTCTTCGGTCCATTCTCTCGCCGCAGAGTTGAGGAAGATATGCGGTGGTCGAATGCCGCGCTACTATCAGGTGCTGCTCAAAGTCAAATTCGAAAAAGAAGTGCCCACAGCGATTACCTTCGTTCTGGCTCGGGAACTCCACTAAACCCCACCAATTCTTTGGGAGTGATTGCCGATCATCGCGAGATTTTCTATCTCATTGAAAACAAAGGATTCGCTGAAGAACGGTATGTTGAGAAGGATGTCGCAGCTGATTGATTCTAACGTGCAATCATAGGCTGAATAGTCACCATAAAATTCCGTTTCGTGAGGGGCCCCCAATAAGGATTCAGAATCCAAATTCGCGCAGTCCTGGTCGCGTCACCTTGGCGATCACCCAAAAGCGGCCACTTTTGATCACCTGAAATCCGGCCACTTATGACAAAAGCCCAGGTGGTAAGGATGCCGGGCAAAAGACACCCGGCGTCGTCGTGACTCGTGATCCAGAGGCCTGCCACCACCGAGACTCACGATTGGATTCAGGGCAAAGACACGAAATCGTCCGCCAGCAACGAAACAACGGAGGCTAGTCAAAACCATCATCTTTGGACCGGCTCAAGTGGCCGGTTTTTAGGTGATCACCGAGGGCAAGGAACTGTGCTTTGCTGAGGTACGAAGATCTTCGAGTCGTTTTTGGCAGGACTACGAACGGTTTGCAATGATTTTCCGGATGCACGGCGCAGCCCGGATCCGGAGGCGGGACTGCTCGATGGCGGATATCTCTGCATCAAAGATTGATATTACTTGGGCTGAACCGGCTGCAGCCATGCGCCGTTGCCTGCGGAATCCCAAACCGCAAAACGGACCCACTTCTTTCCAGTCGCATCGAATGGGACTCTGAAGGTCTTCGTGCCGAAAGGGGTTGTGTCGGTCAGATTGATGATCTGGCGATCGACCTTGGATCCATCGCTCCAGACCAATTCGGCAAAATCGAGGGGGAAGGTGTATTCGATGCTCGCGGTGTATGTGCTGTGGGCGCCCGACCCTTCAATACCCCAGTTGTGGAAAAGGATTTCTCCGGTGGTGCCGAAGAAGTTGCCTGCGCGCAGGCCCTCGACGATCGGCGACCAACTGTCTTTGTACGATGGCACCTTGTCGAGCTTAAGATAGTTGATGGCGAGGCTTGAATAGCTGTCATCGGCGGGCAACTTCATGTAGGTGTCGCCCTCGGCAAGCATGAACTTTGGGGTAGGCGCCCAATTGCTCATGTCGTCGTTGACGCCGAAGCAGCGAATTTCACAGAGCCGCTTCTGGGACAGATCGACGGGCAGCGACTCCCAGGAAGCGCCGATGAATCGGTCGCTGAGGAAGAAGGGCGCATCCTTATAGAGATCGGGGAAGAGAGCGGTGCTCTTGGTGCGCGGGTGCGCGGCCCAGAGAATAGCTCCTTCTTTGTCAACCATCTTCAAGACATCTGTAGCGGAGCCAAGGTGATAGACGTGACCGTAGCCAGGAATGTCTTCCTCGAATTTCTGGTCGGCAGGCCGCTGCGACTGAGTGTGGGTGAAATAGACGGGCCGGGGCATCATGATGTAGGAGTGACCGCCGATGTAGGCGTTGGCCTCCTCGGCGGGAATGACGAGAAAATTCTTGTCGGATAGATTTGCGGAGGCCTCAAAGTAAAGCTTCTGCTCCGGCAGTCTCTTGGGTCCCGGGTCGTTTCCATCGGAGTCGTCGTGGAAGTCGCCGAGATAGACGATGTTGATTCCGATTCCTTTGAAAACGGGAACCCAGGAGGGACTGAAGTCGGTGGTGCCGCGGTCGCGGGCCATCTCATTGAGTTCCAGATGGAAATGTCCAGTGATGGTCTTGAAGCCGGGAATAGGCTTGTAGACATCGTTGTTGGTATAGGCCATGACGGCTCTTTGGGTGGGGTGGTCGCTATCTGGGTTGAGATAGTAGTAAACCGCCATGTGCTGTACGGTGCCCGGAGGCGCGTTGTAGAGCGCGTAGTTCTCCACCTGCTCGCGCGCCACGCCGACGCGCCGCTTCCAGACTTCATCCGAGACCCCCCAAGGGGCGTATCCCTCGCCGCGTTCAGGCTGCATGACTCCCAGGGAGAACGACTTGTCGTCGTCTTTGCGATAGTAGACGTAGCCAAGATTGACCTCGTTCTCGCGCGCGAAGAAGAATTTATGCGGCGGCGGTAAAATGGCGAGCGAGCCGGGAGCTTTGGAACCGACGCCCACCTCGAGAATCTCCAGCCGATTGCGTGCGCGAAGATTGATGGGGGCGTGATTGATGGCGCCGCCGAATTCCTCCTGCTGCCACACTTGAGACGTGTCGCGCCAAGTTACCTTGGAGTTGTCATCGATGCTGAAACCTTTCAGGCCCGCCTTATAGATGTATGCGACCGATTGCGCATCGGTCTTGGCAAGCGCTTCCTGCCGAACGAGATTGGATCCCTTATAAACGGTGAACTGGAGGTCGCCTGAGAACAGGCCCAACGAGAGACCATTGAATGTGATGCTGACGCGGTCGCCATTGGTGGCCACCTTACAGCTATCTGACTTGTAGCTGACGGCCGCGCGCGTAATCTCGCTTTCCTGGCGCGGAGGACCCGCCAGGCGCTGGGTTCCCGGAATGGCCAGAGGCGCATCCCAAAACACAAACCACTTGTACATCTCCTCATTTTCAGGCGTATCGAGGTTGTATTTTTTGAGATTAGCCATCTCGACCGAGTCGATACGGCGCTTTCCGGTGGTCACCTCGAATTGCGGAGTGAGATCTTTGCCGAGCGGGATCCATTCACCGTCGCCCTTGCGCGCTGAGAGCTCTTTCACCACAGGCTGGCCGCCACGGAGGCCAAAGGAGGCGCGGAGCTGCGAGCCCGCTTCACCTTCCCACGTGAACGCAACGGAGTCCGCGCTTGAATCAACCTTGATACCATCGACGCTCTTGTAATCCTGCATATTGCAGTTCAGCGATTGAGCGGCTCCCAAGCCGCTAAACGCAAACAAAGCGAATATCGCTCCCAAGTACTTCATGAATTTCTCCTTGTATTCATTGCTCAGCGCACATGGTTGATTTTGATATTAGCGGTGGAAGTAACCGATCTATTGAGACGCCTGGCTCGCGCGTTTGACCCATCCTTCCCAAACATAGTCATCTTTGTGGAGTTTCCATTCAGCAGCGGGGACGGTCTGGAGATCTTCGCGGGGAACATTGGGGATATCAGTTGTGAGGGCTTGCACACCTCCTTCGGAGAGTTCGTTCAGGAAGGTCTGGCCCACATGAGCGCCGCTTTGCGCAGCCCATTCACTCACTTCGATTTCGCCAGCCGCCTCGATGGAAGCGCCTGTCCAATTGGGGAAGTGAAGTTGGCGCTGGAGCCAAAGGGCGGCCGGGCGCGTCACAAAGTTTGGCCGGTGCCCTGCGCCGGGGAACCAATAGGTTTCAAACAGGCCCGCATCGGTTCCAGAAATGGCTGCAGTCTGTTCTTTGAGGCGAGTAAAGAACACTTCATCGGTATTGACCGAAGTCATGACTTTGTCTCGCGTACCATTCATGATGAACGTTGGCCCACGGCGCTGGTTGAGGGCGTAGAGAACCGCACCTCGATCAGGTAGGAAATCCAAGGCCTTCGAAGGGCCGCTTTGGCACATAACCTTGGAACTGATTGCCCAATAATCTCCAGGGCCACTCAGGTTCCCGCCGCCGGAGAGGACGAGAGCGTGAATGCGGGGGTCGATGGCGCCAGCGATAGCGGCGTGAAACGATCCCATGGAATAGGCGGCAACTGCGATGCGCTTTGGATAGACATCTTTCCTGCTGCGGAGGTAGCTGACCGCCTCCAAGATATCGGTAATCATTTGTCCGCCCATGCGGGCCGGCATCTGTGCTCCGGGAACTACGGTGTCGTGTGAGCTGGTTTCCGACTTTCGGCTGCTATTGCGTTCATCCTCACCAATGGGATCGTAGGTGACGACCACCGCTCCAGCACGCGCATAGAGGATGCCGGAATAGAACGCGTACCAGGAGGTTTTGTCGCCCTGGTGGCCATTGACGATGACCATGCCTGGCATGTGCTTCCGCGGAGTGGCAGGGCGATAGACGATGGCAGGCACACGCATGCCATAGAGCGTGCCGTAGGTCAGGCGTTCCGCAATTACGCCACTCGCCGGCGAGAACGTCCCGTATTTTGTGGTTGCAAGAGCGGGCAGTGGATCGGGAATGAAGAGCGCCTTCTTGATCTCCTTCCGCCAATCGTTGCACTGGCGCTTGGTAAGGGGCAAATGGAGGCTCATCTGGGTGTCGGCCTCAGTCTGTGGCTTGGTTTGAGAACACGCAGTGCCAGCGGACATGCCGAGCACGACCATTAGCAACGATCCTCCGAGTGCCAGATACAGTTTGCTCAATTCGTATCCTTTTGCACCAAAAAGCGTGGATTTTACCACTGCATGGCCTGTACTTCGATGACAGACGCAGCCTTGCAGCAGGAGCGTGACCCTACTTTTCAGGTCTCGCTGCGCGGGTGCGCCGTCGCGGGACGGCTTTAGGCGGCAAGCGCTTCCGAGTGCCAGAACGCACAGCCGTCCCAGGATTCTCCTCCCGCTGCGCCTCTTCTGCCTGTTTTAGATGGCACTCCATACGCTCCCGCGCTCGCAGTGGATCCCGCGAGCAAATCGCCCGAAAAATCTCACGATGCATGTCGGCCGCAGAGCGGCGATTGGACGCGAGCTCCACATTCGACAGGCGATCGTCATAGAGCACGCCCGTGATCGATTCCATCAAGGCGGCTAGAACAGGATTGCCCGAAGCCTGTGATATGACCCGGTGAAATCGCACATCGTGAATAAGAAAAGCGTGCGGATCGTCAATGGTGGCGTATAGATCAGTGATCTCTTCGCCCATCGCCGAGAACTGTTCAGCGCTGCCACGTTCCGCCGCCAACGCGGCCAGCTGGCCCTCAAGAGCGATCCGCGCCTCGAACATCTGCCACGCCTGAAAGCCGTGAAGGGCATGCATGAGCAGTAGCGAAGCACTCCCGAACTCAGGAGGCCCCTCGGCGACGAACGCTCCGACACCGTGGCGCACATTTAAAATACCCATTGCAGCCATGTAGCCGATGCCTCCCCGGAGGCTAGCGCGGCTAATCTGCAACTCCTTCGCAAACTCGCGCTCCGGCGGAATCTTGTCGCCGGGTTTCAATGTGCCGCCTTCAATCAGGCCACGGATATGGTCAACGACCCGCATGGTCAAGTGCCGTTGAGTCGGCGCCTCTGTTTTCGATTTCATGCATTTCCGCCAAGCACGGTTACCACCCCCCGCAGCGACTATACCCTACCCTTTTACCTCGCAGTCGAGTTGGAATCGTCCTTGACACTCCTTCCTTCAAAAGAGGACTGTGGTGCAAATAGCCAGAGTGAGTCAGATGGTTGGAGGTGAAGGGGTCTTCTGGCTCTTACGTGGGAAGCACGGCATTCCAGATCGCGGGCGCAGCTTGACCTTTGAGCCGCAGTCGATTCAAGGCGAATTGCTCTTTGTGGATACGGCGGAGCAGTTCTACCCCAGCGATCGTGATAGCGGCAGATTGGAAGTTCTTGAAGCCAAGCATAGGCCGGGTTCTCGACTTGACACCGCGGTGATCCTGCTCGATCAGGTTGTTTAGATACTTTGAAGAGCGCACGACGGTTCGTTTCGGCAGTAGACCGTCCGTGCGCATCTCGCGGACAGCTCGATGCGAAGCCGTATAGCCGTCAAGGGTGATCGTATGTGGAGATCGCCCCTCATGTCTGATCGCCTTCTTGAAGAAGGCCTTCGCTACGGCTACATCGCGTGCCCGGCTGAGTCTGAAGTCGATCGTCTGTCCAGCCTTGTCCACCGCTCGATATCGGTAGCTCCAGTGGCCGCGTACCTTGATATAGGTCTCATCGACTCTTGACGAGCGGCCAGCGGTCCGACCAAAGCGGTTCCAACGCTTGACGAACTCTGGGGTATATCGCCTGACCCAGTGCAGGATGGTCCTATGGGCCAGATTGAGTCCGCGCTCAGCCATCATTTCTAGCAGATCCCAGAAGCTGAGCTTGTAGCATAAGAACCAAAGTACGCACAGGATGATCACCTCACGATCGAAGTGCCGACCAGCAAATAACTCCTCAAAGCTTCTCAGCGTGCTCACCCACCCCTCCGCGGCTTCCACAAAAGACCACTGTACCCGATGAGCCTTGCTATTTGCACCAGAGCCCCCAAGATTGGTTCCTTATCCGCACCCGCTGATTTCGCCACCGGTGTCATTTTTGAGTTTACCCAAATATGAGAATCCCTATGTAAAGACGAATAAAAGCGACTTCATTGATGCCGAAGCGATCGCCGAAGCAGTGAAAAGACCCACCAAGCGATCGATGGACAAGCGGTAGCGTCCCCTCGATCGCATGGGTTCATCCCCTGCGCCTACTTGGATTCAGCGGCGAAGGCGTCGGCTTCGCGGTTCAGGGCATCGGCGGTGGCGGCCTGAGAGTAGAGGATCACGCGGTAGTTGAACGTAGCTGTCTTGCCCTTCTCAATCGTGTAAGAAAACTTTGCTGCCTTAGGATCGAAAATACTAGCCCCAAGTGGATTTGCCGCAAACAAGCCATACCCGCGAGCATGCCAGTAGGTCGGATATCCCGGGTTCTTAGGCTCATCGATCATCGCGACGGTAACAGTCTTCCCCTCCGGACTATGCCCCGTCAGCGAGCACCAACGACCGCGCGTAGCCCAAACCTTGACCCCGGTCACGCCCTCGCTCGTCTCATATATACCCGTCGCCGTCGAGTTCGGAACCGCATCCACCTTCGTCGGCTTGCCGTTCGCGTCCATAAAGATCCCGCCCTTCTCCTCCGGCGATTCCAGCCAGCTTGCCACGCGCATCCCCAGCAAGCCCTCCTTGTCGTCGTTGAAGACCACCTGATCCAGCGCCTCCAGCGTCACCTCCTGGTCGATCACCCGGGCACCCTTCCGCTTCGCAAATACATACTTGGTCCGCTGCTTCAGAATGTCTTTGCCCTCGCCCGTCTGCCAGATCGAATCCACCACCAGCTCGCCACTATCCTTTCCGCTCTTGCTGGACACAATTCCGACCTGCCGAATCGTCCCGTACTTATGCTTCTCCTCCGGCTTTATCGCGTCCGAGTTATTCCAGAAGTCGAATCCATTCGCATTGCCGTAGTTAAACCACATCCCCGCATGGTGCGGATGGTCCACCCGCTCGCCCGGCAGCGGAGCCAGCGGATATCCGCGTGTCACCGTAATTCCGTCATCCGTTATCAGCGGATAAAGCACCGGCTTCATCAGCGAGGTCGGCCAGACATACGACGTAAAAGCCTTCCCATCAATCGTCACATCCACTCGACGAGCCGCCTCATTCGGAGTAACTTTCACCTGGGCGGAAGCGATAGCTCCACCCAGGCCTGCTGCAACCAGTCCAGCCATAAACAGCCTACGCATACACCTTGCCTCCGGCCATCACCTGCTGCGTCTTCTCGTCGAACGTAACCTTGGTCCCCGTCTGGATCGCCGCCACGTTCATGCACAGCGCGATCGAGTGGCTATAGCCGGCCTCGATGCTCGCGTTCGGCGTCTTGCGGCTCCGCACGCACTCCATCCAGTTCCGCATATTCGCCGCCGTCTGCGGATCGCCCT
>DATDLS010000217.1:0-2761 GCA_036519195.1 Occallatibacter sp.
AGGTATCTCGGTTTCCTCAGATCACACTCTTTCTGCCCAGAATCGCGGTGCCTTTGTTGAGCGGCCGGCTCCTGTCCAATTTCGACCTTTGTGGAACTGGCTTGGCAGCCGATCCGATGAGTTGATCACAGCTCTCGGCCAGAATTTAATTCTGTTCGGTGAGTGGTGCTATGCCGTCCATTCAATCCGCTACGACCGCTTACCGGACTGGTTCATCGGTTTTGACATTTGCGATCGCGCAACCGGTGCCTACTTCGCGGCAGACCCTCGAAGCGAGATGCTATCGGCGCTCAACCTCTATTCGGTTCCTCGAATTGCGAAGGGTCATTTCTCGCTACTCCAGGTAACGAAGCTTCTTGAAGACTCCGAGTTGGCCTTCGGCTCCTCGAAGATCGAGGTACTCTATCCTCGGCAAGAAGGGCGAGGCTGGCTGGAACAACGAGTCAAGATCGTCCAATCAGAATTTACCCAGTCAATCACGAGCCATTGGTCAAGCCGCCCGCTAAGTGATGTCGCAAAAACAACTTCACAGATTGGGCGCGATAGTGTAGTTCCATTGCGGCAGTATCTTATCGGGTTTAAGGGCAAGTGATGAGACGAGTTGACGATCCGGTTTGAGGCCGGTCGGATATTCTGCCCGGTCCAGATAGGGGCTCACAGACAGGCCAGTTTTTGTGGTGGTACTGCGAATGAAGCCGAGCATCTTTTCATGGCTGACAAGCGGCTCCCCCGCCCAGTTCTTTGAGATCTGGGAGAACAGACGATGCTCGATGGGATTCCATTTGGAAGCTCCAGTAGGGTAGTGAGCGACGGTGATGGTGATGCCAAATTGGTTGCACAACTGGGTCTGGAGTTCTGTTTTCCAAGCCCAGGAACGGCAATTGTTGCTGCCACCCGCGTCGGCAAGAATCAGGAGTTCGGGAGCATCGCCATGGAGACGAGCCCCCTCATGTTTCCACCATGTGGCGATGGAGTGGGCGGCGAAGGCCGCGGTGTCGTGCGAGACGCCAACGCAGACCGTTCCGCGGTTGTTTGGCGGATCGTAGATGCCATAGGAGATGCCCACTCCACTGGCGTCGGATCGGAAGTCGTGATCGTTCACCAATACCGGCGATCGATCCCATTTGGCGCCTGAGTTTTTGAAGTTTCCGATGAGTTCGCGTTTCTTGCTATCGACACTGATAACAGGGAGGCCCTCACGCTGGAAGCGCGTGCGCATCTTGGAAATATGCTGGAATTGCTGATCCCGGTAAGGACTGGAATTGGTGGCAATCTGCTTGCGGTTGACGCGCAGAGAGAAATCCATTTCATACAAGAGCCGAGCGACCGTATTGGGCGATACCGGAATGTCGATTTCCTGGAGCACCTCGGCGATCTTCTCTGTCGTCATGCGAGTCCACTTCAGCCCCGTGATCGGATCTCCGGCGGTGTCGTGCTCCAGAAGAATTTCGATGGCATGGATTATTTCGGGCGTTTTTTTTCCACGGGTAGGCGTCCGCCGCCAGCCCTGCGCGTGCGCTCCACCTCCACGTCCTGCGCCAATAGTTGTTGTCGTCCGCGAGCCACGGTGTGAGGATCGAGTTGGAGGAAGTCAGCCAGTCGAAGATCGCCGCCACGGCCCAGTTTAAGCGACTCCAGTCCAGCAAACAGGCGGCGCTGCTGCTCGTCCAGCAAGCTGTAGAACAGCAGAATGGCGGCTTTCAATTCCTTCTCCGCGACCTGCAGCACAGACATATCCGCTGCTATGGGAACTGCCTCGACACTGTGGCGCGTCTGCAGTTGCCCGCGCCGAATAGCGCGGTCCGTGGCCGTGTAAAGGTAGCGGCCGGAGACGATCTCACGAGCCACCCGTTGCTGCTGTGCCAATTGATGCAGCGCATCCTGCACCTCGACGTGCAAGGCGCGCGCCAGTTCATCGGCGAAATATCCGCCTGGTGAACGATTGACGAACGCCTCGGTGCTGGCCAGCAATGTACCGAAACGGGAGAACCAGACGTCTGACTGCGACCAGAGTCCATCGTCATCGAAACGGGCAACATCCCGCAGGGCATAGTATCGGCCGCGATGGGAGTAGCTGGTGAAATAAGCCAGCGGCTTCAGTTTCCGGTAAACCGTGACATTGACGGAGGTACCGAGAGCTTGTTTCAGTTCGTCCAGAGTGGCGATTTTGTTGCGTATCAGCAGTGAACGCAATTCATCGGAACGGAAAGACAGAGGCCTCATAATGTTGTAGTTCCGGATCAGCCGGCTCCTTACTCTCGGTACTATAACAAATCAGAGCATGCAAGTCTAGCACCAATCAAAGCGCTATGGCCCAATATTTACAGGGGTGTCGTCATCGTTCCATATCGAATCTCCCACTCCGATTGGGCGGCGAATTATGTAATAAAACCGACTACTTGTGAGTTGTTATTGTTTTGGTGTCACTAAGCAGAAATGCTCTCGTCCGACAAGGGGCATGACGGCGATTAATGTCAAGATGAACGATCTCCACATCTTTGAATCGACGCGGCCTATGAACGACGCTACGCCGCGCTAAGGGCTCGTCGACGACGATGAGAACGCGCACGGTGAAGCCTCCTGCAGGTTCAGAGCCCTGCGTAACTGCAATTCCAGCACGACTTCGCAGCCGCCCCCTTCCGGCCACACAAGCGAGACTTCAAAATCCGCCCACAAAGAGTTTCCCGGCGCTCCGCCGAACTGGTATAAGCCAAAGCTCCGGACTTTGGCTATTCGACGTTGCCGACCACCCGACCGGAAC
>DATDLS010000218.1:0-11029 GCA_036519195.1 Occallatibacter sp.
GCGGGATCTGGCCGCCATCGGAGACTTGCGACCAGGAAGCCTTTCAACTCAGAGCACCGTTTGCAGTTCGCCCGGATGTCACTGCAAAGCCAACCCGCCCATCAAGCACGGGCCTTATAACCAGCTCAGCTTCACCCGCAAGGGAAGGAGCAGCACCAAATTCATCCGCGACAAACACCTCTCTGACATCCAAAAGCAGGTTAGCAACTACCAGACCATGAAGATGCTCGTAGATCAATGGATAGACTTGGCCACCGAACTATCCGACCTCCGAATGGCGCAAGATCGGGGCTGACCCGCAATGAGAACTTGCACGCACTCCAGTGATCGTTGAGTCAGGAGAAGATTCCGAGCGTTCACCGAGACGGAGAACACTCCGCCGTCCTCTACCCCAACAGTCTCGATTTTTACATCAGCGGGAAGGTCTGCAACTGCACAGGCGATCTTGAATAGGACATAGCTTTAGCCCTACAAAGCGTAGGTCAAAGAAGAAGAAGAAGGGAACTTCCCTCCCCTTCTCCCCTGGCCATTTCCGCTTCGCATTGTCTTGTTCCGGATCTACGAACCAAACTGCCGCCTCATCGATCCTGCCATCCCAACCAGCACCAGTCCGGTAAGCGTAAGAAGCATCGTCCCAGACTCCGGAGTCGCCGCAGTCACCACCAACTGGTCTCCTGCTCCCACCAGCGGCGCACCCGAATAGACGAATGCAGTCGATTGAGGATCGCCCGAGCCCGTCCCTGTGCCCGTAAAGGCGGACAGCAGTTCTGCCGGTGTCTCCGTGCTGTCGAAGGTAAATCCGCTCACCGAACTCCCGGCCGCCAGCGGCGTCGACGTGATCCACTGAATCGCGGCGCCGCTATTGGTCGTCATTTCGGTCCACCCGGCAGGCGAACTGATGCCGGTCGGTGTAGCAGAGAGAAAACCAGCGCCTGGAACCCAGCCGAACCAGAATGTGCCTATGGTTGTCGTGCCTGTATTGTTGAGCGTTATGGAGTAGTCGTTCACACCCGCCAGTGACGCATTGGGCATTTCGGTGAAAGTTGCGGTTGCGCTGATGCCATCGGCGAAGGCATGGGAACTCAATCCCATCCCTAAGCTAAAAGCAAGTACAGCAAGTTTGCTCCGCGAAAAAAATCGCATGTACTTAGTCCCTCCATACGAGGAGCCTACCCCGGCACAAGAGCAAATTGAGGCCGGTGACAATGTAATGACAATGCAATGACAATCTCGGCAAGGCCTCAACATTTCTGACTAGCAAGGCCTCAACATTTCGCCTCTGGCAGCGGAAATTCCGTCACTTCGCGGCACCACCACCATAATCATTTTTCCCAAAACCGCTCTCGCCACCGTGCGATATCCTGTCGGTCCTGGAACAGACGAATTGGGTCTTTGGGGGCCCGAATGGCGCAGCAGTGCGTCTGGGGATCAAAAGACCCGCCCTACAATTTCGCATGCAAAAGCTAGGCATCACTCGTCCACAGCGTTCAACTCCTGCGAGAACCCCGGCACAATCTACCTAGTGCCAATAGACTGGCGATCTGCCAATGCATCGGCATCCCTGGTTCCTCCCTGGAACATCATCCTCATAACTTGCCCAATCTGCGCACAAACGGATCGAGTACGTAATCGGCCAATGAATTGCATGTGAATTGTTGTATAGCAGAGATGGACGATGGCCGATAGTTTCCAAACTGAGATCGTAGTGGAACCTCGTATGGAGCAGTCAGCCTCCTTGTTGACGACTACAAGCGATGCGCTTTTGGCTACGGGGGCATGGAACACAGACCATCTCGCATATGCAGAGCTTTGCCGGCGTGACCGCGGAATGGAATTTCGTACAGTCTTGAGGATTACCCACAACACAGATGACGCTGTGGATATTGTTCAGGATTCATGGATGAGAGGCTTTTTGCATATTGGGACCTTTGACGGAAGATCAGAGTTCTCACCTGGGTAACAAGAATTGCAATTAATCCAGCTTTGACGATGATTAGAAGGAGACGAACGAAAAAAGAGTATTTGCTGGACGATCCTTCCGATCCTGGTAACTGCAGGGTTAAGGAAATGTCAGAACCATCGTGAAACCCAGAGGAGCGCTTCCTGGAGCCGGAAAGAATACGGCTAGTTAGGCAAACCATCAAGCGCGCGCCTTCAAAGCTGCGAACGGCGATAGAAATCCGGCAATTTCATGTAGGGTCCGTGAGTGAACTTGCGCTGTCGGAAGGGGTTTCACTCCCAACAATGAAGTCTCGCCTGCTAAGAGCCAGGCTCAGGCTTCGCGAGCCACTTTCAAAGGCATTAAGAATAAGATCCGTGCCCAAGATGTTGCCGCGGACGAATGAAGCGGATTCAGTCCGAAGAATACCGCGACCGATGACTCCTTCTCGTCCAACGATTCCGACTTCGGCGGTCGCCCCGTCAGCCATAACAGTCACGACTGAAGCCAATCCAGAGGTGATGAAGTATGCGTAGCTCGGAGTCTCCTGAGCCTCATAGGGGACCATCCCGACCGGGAGTGGGATGTGGACAGACTGAGAAAGCAGGGATTTCTGGTTGTCGTCAGAGAGAGATTTGAGAAATAGGCTTAAGCCTTGGGCAGGCATGAGCTCCGTTGCGTCAGTTCGCAAGGGACGGCCGTCTGGGAACGGCAAGTAGTCACGTCTGTGTTGTGCGGAACAGGTTGAACACCGCTCCTAATATCGAAGTAAACGCCTTAAAAGACTTGTGACGCCCACTGGACATAGTAAATCAGGCGGTTCGCATATAGTGCCAAGTCGGGGAGATCGCTTTGAGTTCGGATCCAGCACATACTGTATCTAAGGCCGTTCTCGTTTATGGAAGTGACGAGATATTGGTCGGGACACGCACAATGCTTCTCGAGAATGCCGGCTTTCGCGTGCTGTCAGCGACCAACTACGCGGATGCCGAGGCAATCATCAGGAGCGGCGGCGTAGCCTTAGTTGTGCTTTGCCATTCGCTAAACCGGGACGACCGCGAAGCCATCCTCAGGCTTGTCAGGCGCCGGACATAATTAAATAATCAAGTTGGCTATTTGTCATAGTTATAACAAACAATGTTCTCGAGCATCATAACAAGCAAATGGAAGATAGAAAGAGAGCAAACGGAGTCGGGTCAACTTATCGTCGGCATCAACGAGCTTGTGACTTATTGGAACCAATTCGGATGGTCAGACGAATTCTCGTCCGACCTCATATACGGAACGACAGACCGCTTACCTGGAGGATGTTCTCTGCATATGCGAGAGGTGTGAAAGCTCCAGTAGAGAGCGCGATGGCCAGAAGACCAGGAATTGATTTCAACATTGCGCCGACTCCTTTGAGGGGATGCCAGTATGCGCAACGGAACTCCCCCACATCTGCCACCACGGCAGAGGCCGAGATCATCCCGTTAATCTGCGCGGAGCTGGGGAGCACGAGCGTCGAAAAGGTTACGCAGGATTGCGACGATAGTGCGTAGGTGCGATGAATATTGTCCCGGGAACGCTCTCTTCCGCATAAGGGCACGCCGTCGTCCTATGTAACAACATCCTCGACGTTTCATGACAAAATAATCCAGGTGGCGCAGCTCTTTCCCGCATCAATTGAGTGGTTGTCGCATTGGTCACTGTAACCTTTTACCGGATCTCAACTCTAACAGTTGAGATCGGATTCGCGTCTGCCCGATTTCGGTCGCATTCGATCGATTACGATCTAACTAACGACCCTGCGCGCCGAAACTGAGGCACACCGCTTAACCAATCGCGAGGGGAAAATCAGATGAGTAAAGTTGGTATTTTGGCAACATTGCAGGCACGTACAGGTAAGGAGGCAGACGTGGAACAGTTTCTTAGTTCGGCGACGCCTCTCGTGGCAGCTGAGGTGGGTACGACGGCTTGGTTCGCAATCAAGATTGGGCCGGCAACGCTTAGAGTTAATGAAAACAGTGCCCATCATCCTACTATCAAAAGCTGCAGCGTACTGATCCTATGATTCCGACAATGAACGTGACTGATGAATGGAAAGTGGAGACGGAGCAAGATCGCGAGGAAGTTCGGGCGCAGTTGCAACGCATACTCGAAAGTCAACACTTTCGCAATAGTAAACGCTACCCAGCCCTGCTAAGTCACTCCGTTCACTGCACCCTGGGTGGAGAGACAGATCGGCTTCGAGAACGCCAGTTGGGCGTCGAACTTTTCGGTCGCTCCTGCGACTACGATACAAATGCCGATCCGATAGTACGTGTAATAGCAGGAGAGGTCCGCAAGCGCTTGGCGCAGTTCTATGCCGGTGACCGACGAGACGACAACCTTCGCATCGATATCCCCCCGGGTACCTACGTTGCCCATTTTCATGCCGTTGATGCGATTCCGTTTCCTGTAGATTTATCTACCGTCGTCCTCCCTGTACCAGACCTTGATCATCATGCCGACCCGGCCGGAGGGGCCAGGCCTTGGGTTGCGATTCTGGGTGTGGTGGCAGCGGTGGCGGCCTTGAGTCTCGCTTTCTTCGCCCTGCGGGATCGTTCTGCGAAGTGGCCGTTTTGGTCGGACTTCCTTGACGGCCACAAGACGATTCCGGCGGTCGTTGGGCAGAACGGAGAATCCTCCGATTCGACGGTTCCGGTGGATCAGACGCCGCTCGCCGTCGACATTCATCGCCAGTCGCAACTCCTTTCTCTGAGCGATGCATCCGCAACTCTGTCTATCTGTTCCACTATCGCCCAGCACGACCGGTCTTGTGCCATTTATGCGGCTCCAACGGTGGATATCTCGGGCTTGAAGAACCGTTCCATCCTGCTGGTGGGCGACTACAACAACGACTGGGTCATCCGTCTGACCAATTCGCTGCCTTACCATTTTGGCCCGGAAACGCAGCATAGTGTCGTGGACATGAAGACGAACAAGCCGATGGGCAGTGTCGATTACCAGCTTCCACGCGATCTCATCCACGCGGACTACGGCATCGTCGCCCGCTTCCACTCCGACGTGACGGACGGCAACGCTCTCGTCATCGCCGGAGTAGGGCCCATGAGCACCAAAGCTGCAGCTGAGTTCGTCACCTCCGAGGCGCACCTAAAGGAAATATATAAGCTATCGCCCGCCCACTGGAAGGGCAAGAACTTTGAAGTCGCGCTTGAAACAGATATCGTAGATGGGAGCCCGGGGCACACCCGTATCATCGGCAGTTCTTTCTGGTAGATCTCGGCGACAGAACCCGCTCAAACCCACCCCTTGCTCTCCCATCTCTTATAAGTGGTCGGTCGTTCCTTGGACGACGAGGGACAAGCATCCCATCCCCAAAGCATTCCCTCGATCAATCGTCACGCAAACGGTCACGGGACGCCACGTCTTAACCTCCCTCCTAATCACACATTCCAAAGATTGCGGAATGCCCACCGCGCATTCAGCGGGGGCATGTTAATGGCGAGCGAGTCCGCGTCCTATCCAGAGCGGCGCCTGCTGAACCATGTTCAAGAGCAGGATTCGCCTGCATCACCTCGCTTGCATCAGCCGATCCAGCCTGTAACTCTATGAAAAAATAGACTCAATGCTCGTATGTTACCCGTAAATCACCTTGTGGAAGGTCTCACGCGTCTCTAGGGTTCTCATCGCTGCAAACAAACGTTTTCCTAGCTTCTTCCAGAAGAGAGGCAACTGCTTTATCGGCAGCAGGATATGAGGACAAAGAGCATGCACAACGAAAAAGCGAAGCAAACGAGCGCACCTGGCCCCGCGCTCATCTCTATATTAAGGAAGCCAGTCCTTCTTCTCACGATGTTATTTCTCATGAGTTCGGCAGCGTTTTGCCAGCTCACCACCGCCGACATCCTCGGAACAGTAACTGACGCTACCGGAGCCGTCGTCCCCAACGCCACCGTTGTTCTCACCAACCTCGGAACCAACGAGAAGCGGACAGTGGTATCCAACAGCTCCGGCGACTATACCTTCACTCTGCTGCAGGTTGGGCATTACTCCATCAATACCAAGGCCAAAGGTTTCGAGGAGTCCGTGACCAAGGACCTCTCAGTGGAAGCTGGCGACCGAGCCCGCAACGACGTCCATCTAGCGCTCGGTTCGGAGTCCACCGTCGTTGAAGTGACGGCAAGCACGCCGCTGCTTCAGTCTGACAGCGCAACCGTCAGCTCAACGGTGACAGCAAAAGCAGTCCAGGATCTCCCGTTGAACGGTCGTAACTTCGTTCAACTCGTGGCTCTTGTTCCCGGTGCCAACGAAGGCCAGGGCAACGGACTCTCGAGCGGCGGCCGCCCCGACGATCGCCGCACTAACGCAGCCGGCGTCTCTGTTAATGGACAGGACGAAAGTCTGAACAACTGGGTCGTCGACGGTGTCGACGACAACGAACGCATCATCGGTACCATCGGCGTCAAGCCGAACGTCGAAGGCATTCAGGAGATCACGATCCAGACAAACAGCTACGCCGCAGAGGCTGGACGCACGGCCGGCGGTGTATTCAACATCGTCACCCGCTCTGGAACGAACAACTTCCACGGCTCTGTCTACGAGTACTTCCGCAACGACATCTTCGACGCCCGAACCTTCTTCCAGTCGACCGGCGCCAAGCCAGAACTTCGCCAAAACCAGTACGGCGGCAGCATCGGCGGACCCATCTTCAGAGATAGGACCTTCTTCTTCTTTGACTATGAGGGATTCCGGTCGGTCGCCGGCGTCACCGACACCGGTACGGTACCAACGATGGCGGAGTACGACGACATCAACAGTCTCAACGGAGGATCCCCCCAGGCGTTGCTGTCGACGTCCAACGGCACGGCAGGTCTTCCCATCAATCCGATCTCGCTGGCCTACCTGAAGCTCTTTCCGGCGCCGACAAACTCCGCGCTCGCCAACAACTTCACGATCAGTCCGAACAAGACTCAGAACTACAACACCTACGACGCCCGCGTCGACCACAAATTCAACGACAAAAACCTGCTCTTCGCACGCTTCTCCTACAACAATGTGGCTACCTTCACGCCTCCCGCGTTTGGAACAGTGAATGGCATCGAGGTCAGCGGCGGCAGATTTAACTTCGACGGCCCAGCCACCAACATTGCCCAACAGGGGGTACTCGGATACACCCATATCTTCACCCCTGCGCTTCTGGTCGACCTCCGCGCGGCATTCACTCGGATTAGCAATCTCTCCCTTCCGCTCAACTACGGCCAAGGTCTTGATCAGTCTTACGCTGGCTTTCCCGCCAGCATGACCTCCTTCAGCCCCTTCGCCGATTCGTTAACGCCGTTTTCGGTCGGTCCCTTCGGCGATATTGGCGACGGTGCGTTTGTGCCTCTTCAGGACCTCGACAACACCTTCCAGTACAACGGTACGGTCAGTTGGACCAAGGGCAACCACAACTTCAAATTCGGCGCTAGCTTGATTCGCCGACAGGCCCGTAACGTGCAAAGCGCCTCCGCAGTCGGAGCGTACCAGTTCAATCTGGTCAGCGATAACGATCCCGCCAACCTACTGCAGCAGCAGAGCAATCAACTCGCCTCGACACTGGTCGGCGCGTTCAACAGTCAGTCCCGCAACTTCAACATCAGCCCTCCCGACTACCGCGCCTGGGAGCCGAGTGGATTCGCGCAGGATAGCTGGAAGGTAACCCCGAAGTTGACGCTGCTCGCCGGCATTCGCTACGACGTCTTCCCTCCTTTCACCGAAGCGCATAACCATATCTCGAACTATGACTTCCTGAAGGCAGTTGGCAACCCGGCTGCAGCCACATCGAGTGCATTGCAGATCGCCAACGTGAACGGTGTCAACCGATCGGCGGGCATCGGAACCAGCTTCGACAACGTCGCACCGCGTCTTGGTTTCGCATTTTCGGCAACCCCCACCACCGTCCTCCGGGGCGGCTACGGACTCAGCTACTTCCCCGACAACTACACCTCCAACGGCGACCTGAAGAACGCACCATTCACCTCCGTCTACGCCCCGGCCTGCCAATCCAACCTCGCAGTCCAGATCGAGACGGCCCAGAACGGCGGCACCCTACCCGCAGGCCAGAACCCGGCTTGCCTTGTGGCCCCATTCGGCACACTCAGCCCGGGTATCCCGGTTCCTGTGGCCCCTTCCGCAGCCCAGATCGCTAACCTGACCACGATCTCAGGTCTATCGTTCGTGGCGGAAGCTACCAACTTCAGGACTGCTCTCATCCAGCAGTTCAATGTGCAGTTGGAGCAGCAGTTCGGCGCCAATGTCTTCACCCTCGGCTATGTCGGCCTCCTCGGCCAGCATCTGCCGGAGTCCATCAACAACATCAACCAGCCCTTGCCGTACGACCCCACCACCAATCCCAACGGAAAGTTCCGCCCACTCGACACGATCTTCGGCAATGGGAATCCTGCTAACTCGAACCTGAGTGGTGTCAGCTACCTCGCCAGTGGAGGCGTCTCCAACTATAACGGGTTGCAGGCCGCTTTCCAGCGCCGCTTTACCAAGGGGCTGGCCATCGACGCGAACTATACCTGGGCCAAGGCTCTGGGCGACATTACCGGCTTCTCCGAGCAGGGCGATCAAGGCTGGAGCGACGCTCTTCCCACCAACATCCGGGCAACCGAATACGGCAACTCAGAAGACAACATCCAAAACCGATTCGCACTCTCGCTGAACTACGAGCTCCAGTATGGCAAGGAGTTCACCGGCATCAAGAAGGCCTTCCTCTCGGGATGGGATGGCAACATGATCACCGTCTGGCAGAGCGGAAAGCCCTTCTCGATCGTCGAATCGGGTAGCGGCGCAGACAATCCTGACGGTTTCGGATTCAGCAATCGTGCGGTTCCGCAGAACAGCGGCGGCTCCGATCGTCCCGACACGATTATGGACCCTCGGCTCGGTCACAAAACCCTGTCGGAGTTCTTCAATACGGCGGCCTTCGCTCCTCAGCCCCTTGGAACGATCGGGAACACCCAGCGCAACTCGCTATTTGGCCCCCACTTCCGCCATGTCGACCTCTCTCTCTTCAAGAACTTCCCCGTCACGGAGCGTGTAAACCTGCAGTTCCGTGTCGAAACCTTCAACATCTCCAACACGCCGAATTTCTACATCAACAACGCCAACAGCGGAAACCAGGAGTTTGGCAACGCGGCCTTTGGTACGATATCCGCAAACGATCCGAACTACGTTCCACGGCAATATCAGTTCGTCCTCAAAACGCAGTTCTAACCTGAACCAGTAGCGGCCCGCCGGCAAAGGAAACCTGTTCGCCGGCGGCCGTTTTGACCTCGAATCCAAACCGCTCCGAACGCAAGCTACCTCCCAGCTTGCACTGCAAGAACAGGTGGTGACTGACGTCGCGCTGACTCAGAATTTAGGCTTAAAGTAAGAGCCATAGTTACCGAAAAGAGCATCACTCGCTCTTCCCTTACCTTTCACCATTTGGGGTATGGTTCCACACTCTGCAAAGTCTCTTGCTGACTTCAAAGGGCTGGCTACCATCAACGCCAAGGCTGAAGGTCTGAACACGGCATCAACATACTGGCACACCTCGCGATGTCATTGAAAATTAAAGTCCTTCTGTTCAGGATTTGATGTTAATGGATCGCTGCGATCAGCGCTAGCCAACGCCCGCTTGACGGCCGCGGAATGCAGATCGACACGCCGGATAGTCCAGGGAGCGAGGACGCAAGGCTGAGATGCTGAAAGAACCTTGCGCTGGATCAAGCGGAGCACAGTCATCGCTCTTGTCTGCAAAATCTCCGCTGCCTCCATCAGGTTAACTTCTCCGCGCTCAGCACGCTCTCCCTCTCGATAGACGGCGATATCCTGATTGTTACGCAGCGCAGACACGCGATGAGCAGTCCATGTGTTGCCCCTAACGGTCAGTTTCCCAAGGCGATTCAACAGTCCGGCAATCCCTGCGTCTGAGAGAAGGCGGGCCAGCGATCAGGCGAGCGAACACTACCAGGCCAAGGAAGACTTCCTCGTACTCACTCTGGACGGCAAAGGGGTTGTGATGCTTCATGAGGATCTGCGTGAAGAAACACGACGGCGGGCTGAACAAAGCGTTCACAAGTTGGAGACCCGTCTGTCGGCCGGGGAGAAACACAACCGCAAACGCATGGCCACGGTAGCAGCGGTGTATAGCGTGAATGCCTACCCGCGGGCTCCGGAGGAGATCATGGACAAGGAGGCTCGCAAGCAACTGCCGCCTGCCCCCAAGCCTGTGGACAAGCGAGTCTGGGCTTCGCTCGAACACTCGCCGGCCGAAGTGCTGGACGAAATGGTCGCTGAGGGCAAGCGACGTGATCCGACCGGCAAGCTCAAGTGGGTCTTTCTGGTCGACGGTTCGAACGAACAGCTGCGCCAGGTCCACAAGGCGATCGAGCGCCACAAGATACAGGCAGTGGTGCTCATGGATTTTGTGCACATACTGAACTACTTATGGGATGCAGCGAGGTATCTCTACAAGCTGTGCTGCCTCTGTTAATTCACGTCGATTCCGGTGGGCGTGTCCTGCACTGTCGTGAGGGTTTGCTGGGGGAGACGAAGTAGCTAAGCCGTTCGCAGTGCGAGACGTGACAGAGGCCGGGGCGTAAATAGAACTTGATTTGGCTATAGCTGTGGGGGTGGTCTACGTTCTGGCTTTGGCGGAAGGCGCCCGTAGGGCGACTGGAGCCAAGGCCAGAACGGCGCGGCGCGGGCGTTCGGTTCTATGCGGTGAGCATCAGCTACTCGAACAGCTTGCTCTTGTCTTGTTGTATACGGGCTGCGCAGCGTCGGTATTGCTGAGAGCGCCAGCGATGCGCTGCAGGGCGTTGACGCTGATCCCCGGGCGCAGGCACCGTGCTGGTTTATCCAGCCCGAGCAGGGGCTCCAGCAGAGCTTGACAGCGCTTGTAGCGAACGCGTTTGCGGATCACAGCGTCATTGCTGGTTTCTGCCAGCCCGTTATCCCCGCTTCGCCGGGGGACGGCTTTTGCTCTGCTCGATCAGCAGCATATCCAGCGTGGGGTTGGTTTCCGTTCTGGCCGATTGATTCGAAGTAGGGGAAGGTGAGACACTCCAGCGT
>DATDLS010000219.1:0-3343 GCA_036519195.1 Occallatibacter sp.
GGCTCTGAGCGAGAAACTGTAACACCTGCTGATGGAATGGGCGTTTTGATTCTTAGGGATTCTGGATACACTCCTCAGGATGAGAGAGGCGGACTGGAGCAAAGTGCTGGGATGGCCGGGGTATCGGGTCTACCGGCAGGAGATCGATGAGCCGGCCAAGAGGCTGAAGCTGTGGGTTCGGCGCAAGCGAAGAAACCGGAAACTGATTTGCTCGGGGTGTGGGCGGAAGCTCGCCGAAGCTAATGACAGCTACGAGCGCGAGGTACGAGATTTACCGTGTTTCGAGTTTCGGACGACAGTGGTGGTGGAGTTGTATCGGGTGCGCTGTCCAGACTGCGGGGTGAAGACGGAGAAGGTGCCGCAGTTACCGAGCAAAGCGCCGTTCAGCAAGCGCTTCGAAGAGGCGGTGGGGTTGGCCTGTGAGAGCGCGGCGGTGCGACCAGTGGCGCGACAGTTTGGCTTGGCCAGCAGCACGGTGCGTGCCATCGACGTGCGGTATCTGAGTCGCTGGTCGGAAGAGCGAAGGAAGCCGGCGTTACGCCAGATGGGAGTCGATGAGATCTATCTGGGGAAGAAGCAAAAGTTTCTGACGGTGGTGAGCAATCTGGAGACGGGGGAACCGCTGTGGTTCGGGGGGGAGCGGAAGAAACAGACGCTGGACGAGTTCTTGGAGAAACATCTGAGTGGGTTTCAACGAAGTGCGATTCGAGCGGCGTGTGTGGACATGTGGGAACCGTTTCGACAAAGCCTGGAGCAGTGGGTGCCGGAGTGCCGGATCATCTACGACAAGTTTCATATTCTGCAGCATGCCAGCCAAGCGGTGGACGAAGTGCGGTGGGCAGAGTTCTTCCGCAAAGGAGGAGCCGCGCGGGATCTGGTACGAGGCAAGCGTTGGCTGCTTTTGAGCAGTTGGCTCAATCTGGATCGCGGCAAGCGGCGCCAGTTGAACGCCCTGTTTGCTCTGCACCGGCGCATTCTCAAAGCCTACCTGCTGAAGGAGAGCCTCTCGCATTTGTGGGATTACAGCTACGAAGGAGCCATGTTGAATTATCTGCAGAAATGGATCGACCAGTTGGGCTGGCAGCGGCTGAAACCCATGGAGAAACTGGCCGGCATGTTGCTGGCTCATCTCGAGGGCATTCTAAACTACTGCCGGACGAAGGTACCGATGGGTGGGGTGGAAGCCGTCAACGGCAACATCAAAGCTCTGCTCCGTCGCGGCCGTGGTTATCGAGACATGAACTATCTGCTGCTGAAGGCGCAGCGCTTGGCTGCCACAAAGACCGAATTCGTCGCTTTTCAGAAAGCCGCGTAGAATGCGCACTCTTACAGATTGTTGTGCAGAACCACTAAACTATTGTCTTCTATGCGGATCTTTCTCTGGGCGGAGTTTTAGCGGCCTGAGAGTGGGTTGTCTAGCATTCCTTGTGGCAAGCAAACCCAAACTCATCGGTTATGAGGTCCGCAGAAGCAATTTCTTTCTTACATAGCCAACAGATTTACAGATTTTGGTGGAACGGTCCACCATAGCGCAACTCTTTATGACGTTGGGTGACGCGCAGCAACGCGGAGGTTGCTGTTCAATTTTGTAAATTCATTCTCAGCTAGGTTTCGCGGTAGGGTTCTCGATTCACAGCGTTTGTCTACCAGTTGTCATATTTGTCTCGGCGGTGTCAATTACAAGACTCTACAGAACGGCTTTGTGTTAGCCGCTACCATGGGGAGTAGTCATACGAGGGTTCTGGCCATGACTAACCACGAAAGATGGATAGAAAAATATGTTCAAGCCGCGCTGGAAGTGCGCGGTGAGTTAATGCTTGATCGCATCAACGCCGCACGCAAGGCAATTGCCGAACGGTTGAAACAGCTGGAAGGTGATAGCAACCATCACTCAGAACGTCACCAAATAGGGTCTGCGCTGGTTTCCTTGATGGTGCTTGAGGAGGAGAGTCATCGCTGGAGCGCTGTCGCAGGTCACCCAAATCAAAAGGCTCCCCCAGCGTGAGCCGTCCTGACAGGGCCATACTGTGCGCGGGAGAATGCGCTAGCGCGGGTAGTCTTCGCAAAGGTTGCGAATCCGAGCCGGGTGAAAAAGAAAATGCGATAGTTTACTTCTCCTCAGACTTCTTCATGTCCTCCGACGTAATAACAAGCACCTTGCTACATTGCGGCAAGCTGGTATAGCGAGAAGGATTCTTATGACCTTCTCCTTTCACCCACGTCTGGCCGCTCTTGCAACCACTCGCCA
Organism: Occallatibacter sp.; assembly: GCA_036519195.1. GTDB lineage: Bacteria > Acidobacteriota > Terriglobia > Terriglobales > Acidobacteriaceae > Telmatobacter. Next base: position 2,249 of record DATDLS010000219.1, read on the forward strand.
CAACGCCCAACTTCTTATCTTGCTGACTCACTCCGCACGCAGAGTCCAATATGCCCAAGGGATCGTCTATGTCCGCGATTGTTCGGCAGAGCGATCTCGTTTGAGTGTCCAGTGCGATGTCGGGATCGTTACCAACAGGAACGTAGCGGGTGGTGCACGGATGCTCTTGCTCTTTAGAAGCCGCCTTTGCTTGGGTGGATTCAACAGTTCCGAACAGCTAAGGCGGCAAACGGTGAGGACTCAGCGGGTGGAAACTTTGGTGGGTTTTTGCCGGGCTTTGGATGATAGGGGCGGACGAGCTGCCGCATTGCGCTCCCAGATGATGCGCAAACCTTCGAGGGTCAGGAAATCATCCACTTGCTTGATGTACTTCGATCCTGTGCCGATCATTGGGCCGAGGCCGCCGGTGGCGATCACTGTCGTCTCCTTGCCGAGTTCCTGAAGCAGGAGTTCGAGAATGCCATCGACCAAACCCAGATAGCCGTAGTAAAGACCCGACTGCAAACTGCCTACTGTATTGGTTCCGATTACGCGGGAGGGCTTGCGGATCTCGACGCGAGGGAGTCGGGCAGCGCGTTGAAAAAGCGCGTCGGCGGAGATGCCAATGCCGGGGCAGATTACTCCGCCGAGATATTCTCCGTTGGCGGAAACGCAGTCGAATGTGGTCGCGGTACCGAAATCGACGACCACGCAAGGGCCGCCGTATTTTTCAAATGCGGCTACGCCGTTGACGATGCGATCGGCGCCAACTTCCGCGGGGTTATCGTATTGTACCGGCATGCCGGTTTTTACACCGGGCTCGATCAGCAGCGGCTTAGTATTGAAATAGCGCTCACAAACCTGGCGGAGCACAGGATCAAGCGGGGGCACTACGGATGAAATTACTATGCCGTGAATGCCTGAAGGTTCCAGGCTGGCCATGGAAAATAGATTACGGAAGAGGACGCCGTATTCGTCCACGGTGCTGGTCTGTTTGGTGGCGACGCGCCAGTTTGCCAGAAGGCGTTCGTAGCGCGGAGGATCGGCGACATCGCCGCTTGAGAGGTTCGTGGCTCGGGCGAAGACTCCGAGGACCGTGTTGGTGTTGCCGACATC
>DATDLS010000220.1:0-9557 GCA_036519195.1 Occallatibacter sp.
ATTCTCATCTACAAAAACTCGCCGCGCAGCTATCGCGACCTGCCGGTGCGCTTGGCCGAATTGGGCAATGTGTATCGCTATGAACGCTCCGGCACGATGCACGGGCTGTTGCGGGTCCGCGGTTTCACGCAGGACGATGCCCACATCTTCTGCACTCCCGGGCAGATTGAAGACGAAGTTGTCGCCTGCATCGACTTTGCCGAAGCCGTGCTGAAGACCTTCGGCTTTGAAGAATTCAAGGTCGAGTTGTCTACATGGGATCCCAGAGATCGGGCCAACTACGCGGGTTCGGAAGAGAACTGGGCGCTTGCCGTCAGCGGACTGGAAAGGGCGCTCGAGCGGAAGGGAATCAAGTACCGGACAATTCCCGGCGAGGCTGCATTCTACGGGCCCAAGATCGACGTCAAGCTGGTTGACGTGCTGGGCCGGCTGTGGCAGCTTTCGACAGTGCAATTTGACTTTAATCTTCCCGCGCGCTTCGAGCTTGAATACGTGGGTGAAGATGGAGAGCGGCATCAGCCGGTGATGGTGCATCGCGCGCTGTTCGGATCGGTGGAGCGCTTCTTCGGCGTTCTTATCGAGCATTATGCCGGTGCGTTTCCGCTCTGGCTGGCCCCCGTGCAGGTCGGCCTGGTGCCCATCAGCGAGCGCCATCATGCTTATGCGAAAAAGATCGAAGCCGAGCTGAAGGCAGCCGGCCTCCGCGTAGAAGTCGACGAGCGCAACGAAAAGATGAACGCCAAGATCCGCGACTACGCCAATCTGAAGACGCCCTACATTCTGGTCTTCGGCGACAAGGAACAAGCCGCCGGAGCGGTAAGCGTTCGCACCCGCGGCAAAGGCGACCAAGGTGCCGTACCGCTGGCTGACTTCATTGCAAATTGCAAGGGATTGGTGGCAAGTCAGACAACCGATTTGTAGCGATGTGCATCGATTTTTGGGAACGGTGGATCTAGGCAATTCCGGATGCCTGTGCCGCGAAACCCTCGCGCCCCACAGCCGCAACTCATGTCCGAAAACAGACCTCGTCGAATTATCAACATTGTGAACGGCGTCAAGCTGCAAGAGTTGATCTTCAAGTCGTAGCAAGACGCCGCCACGCGGCTGGATCGCAAGGGAATTTGAACCCGTTACAAACAACGGAATTACCGGATCGTTCCGATGGAAAATGAGGACGCACCCCTCTAGCCATGGAAGACTACCAAAGCATGGCGGCAAGATAATTCCCCGGGCCACCATCACTACGAGCAGATTGACCCCAGCCCGGACGGCCCATAGCCGGAGGACGACGAGAACGAAGACGAGGAGTCTTTCCCCGCACAATCTGCCTGTCCGCATACCAGTCGAGAGGAAAGAGCCTTCGTGGCGGAAGATAGGGTGACGATCTATTGCGACGGTGGATGTGGCCGCTCAGTGACACTAAGGAAAAGTCGAGTTCGTCCGCATCAGTTCTACCTTTGCAACTCCAAGAAGAGTGGGGACGCCTGCATGGCGGCGCTTCCAACGCGTCTTCCTGGCCACCTCTGCGATATGGACTTGAACGCCGCAGCCCACTTTATGGGCGTAACTTATACATTACCGAGTGAAGAAGATGCGGCATCGGTAAACCGTGCGCGAGCAATCCTAGCTGCCGGAAGGGCGCTATTGGCCAAAAAAAACGTCGAGGACCAGGAGTAATACCCGCCCTTCCACCCGGCACATTTCCCTTCCTAACGAACTCCCATCGACACACTGGAGAAGCATCCTGTCCAGAACACCGGGCAAAGGAGCGCTCTGGGTGAGACATCAATGGGAAGTGTATGGAGCGATGCGGAAGTGTGGGGAGGTTATCGGAAATCAGGTCTGTTTCGAGCAATAGATATGGTTTCCACCGTGTCCTGTTCTCTGGCTTCAAATCGTCAAATGCAATCAACTCGATACCTTTAGGTTGCTACCCGGCGCTGGATCGTCGAACGCTCCTTCGGATGATCGGAAAAGTGCCGCAGACCTTCGAAAAACTGCAAAAGGAAACCCAATGCCAGCTTGCAGCTGGTTCACCTGGCCTTCCTCGTCCTCCCACGTATGAAGATTGTGAGCTGGTTCTCATACGGGAGAACATCACCATCCTTGCTGCGGTGGAGCAGACAAGCAAAACGCGTCTGCCCCACCGCAGCTGGTCAGGCATTGATCGCCATTCCGTTGACGGCGCCGTAGGCGTCGAGCAAGCTCTCGGCCAGCGTCGGATGCGCATGGATCGTAAACATCAACTCCTCGACGGTTCCTTCCAGTTCGAGGACTGCAACGGCTTCTGCGATCAGCTCGGTCGCCTGCGGGCCGAGGATGTGTACTCCCAGGATTTCGCCGTATTTGGCATCGGAGACAATCTTGACGAAACCGTCGTGGCTGTCGACTATGGTGGCCTTGGAGTTGCCTGCGAAGGGAAACCTGCCCACCTTCACTTCATAGCCCTTTTCCTTTGCCTGCGCCTCGGTCAGGCCTACGCTGCCGATTTGCGGCTCGGTAAACGTGGCAGCGGGAATGCGATCTCTGCGCACCGGCCGATATTTGGCGCCGGCGATTTTCGCCATCGCGACCATGCCGCTCATGGACGCCACATGCGCCAGCTGCGGGAAGCCAGCTACGATGTCGCCGATGGCGAACACGCCCGGTTCGGCAGTCTGCTGCGCGCTGTCGACTTTGACGAAGTCGCGGTCAAGCTCGATCCTGGTTTTCTCGATGCCGATGTCCGCAGTGCGCGGTCGGCGGCCAACGGCTACCAGAACCTTTTCTGCTTCCTTGACCTGGGTCTTGCCGTTGGCGTCGGTAAAGGTCACCTTGACGCCGGTGTCGGTCTTCTCGACTGTCTCCACCTTGGCGCCGGTGCTCACATCGATACCCCGCTTTTTGTAAAGCCGCGTCAGCTCTTTGGAAATGTCTTCCTCTTCTGCCGGAACCATGCGCGGCAGGAACTCCAGCATCGTCACTTCGGCGCCGAACGTGCGGACCATGGAGCCGAACTCAACGCCCACGGCGCCGGCACCAATCACAATCAGCGACTTGGGCGGCTGGGGCAGCGACAGAATCTCAATGTTGGTCAGAATGCGATCGTCCGGCTTCAGGCCGGCAAGCATGCGCGCTTCTGAACCCGTGGCCAGAATCACGTTTTTCGCCTTTACCTGGCTCCTGGCGCCGGCGTTGTCGAGCTCGACGCTATGCACTCCCTCTACCGCCGGGCCGGTGAGCCGTGCATAGCCGGAAAACCGCGCCACCTTATGCTTCTTAGCCAAAAATTCCAGGCCCTTGGTGTGCTTCACAATAATGGCGTTCTTGCGAGCCTGCACAGTCGTCCAATTCAACGTCGCACCGCCCGCGCCGTCGATGCCAAACTCAGTGCCGTTCTGCACGTGGTCCCAGATTTCGGCATTGAAGAGTAGCGCCTTGGTGGGGATGCAGCCCACATGCAGGCAGGTGCCCCCAAGCACGTCATCCTTTTCAATCATGGCCACTTTCAGGCCCAGTTCCGCCCCGCGGAATGCAGCCGTGTAACCGCCTGGCCCGCTGCCGATCACCACCACGTCGAAGATCGTTTCTGCTGTCGCGTCTGCCACTCGCCCTCTCCATTCCGCTGCTTGTGCCGCTGTTGAGCGGAGCAGCCCACGAATTAGTTTAAATGTCCGCCTAACCGGGTCGCCCGACCGGCTCTCCAACACTGTGGTAGTCTTGGCCGCGACTGCTCAGATTCCGGGAGCCTACAATGCTGCGCAATATCCTCTATTCCGCCATTCTGCTCCTGGCCACATTGCTTGTTCGTCCGGCGCTATCGGCAGGCCAAGGAGCTGCTGGGCAGCAAGGCGCCAGCTTTGCCGATGGGATCAGCATTCCTGAGGTGCCCGGCAAACCTTTTTCCGCTACGGCGGTGCTCGAGACGGAGCGGTATTGGTCGGATGGTTCCTCGCAGGTGCGCCGCACCATCAACCTGGTGGCGCGCGATTCTGAAGGACGCACCCACAACGAGGTGCGCCGCCTGATGCCGGAATACTTCCATGGCTCCCCGCAACTGCTGAGCGTGCGCCTATTCGACCCTCTCACCGGCATGCACACCGATCTGGATCCAGTCTTTCATGTGGCCCGTCAGCAGCTGATTCCCAAAAAGCCGAACCCAGCGGTGACGCCGAACCCGGCCCTCCGGATAGAAGATCTGGGCACTACGACCATGAACGGGCTGCAGGCCAAGGGCACCCGTCGTACCACCACCATCGCAGCCAAAGCCAGCGGAACAGGAGACCCGGTCGAGATTGAGGATGAATTCTGGTACTCCGATGAGCTCGACCTCAATCTGCTGGTTCGCCATTCTGACCCGCGGGTGGGGGTGGACACGGTTGGCCTCTCGAACCTGAAGCGTGAAGAGCCGCCGGCGGGAATGTTTCAGATTCCGGCCGGCTATCAGGTCATCAACGTGGCCCCAGCCTCAGGGCGGACGGACCGCTGATTCCTAACCACGAATCGCGAGTCGTTCGACGGCCGCCCGAAACGCCTGCTCATCATCCCCAAACATTTCCAGCCAATAGACGTCGGGCTCGCGGCGAAACCACGTCAGCTGACGCTTGGCATAGTTCCTGTGCCCCTGCTGTGCGGCCTCAACTGCCTCCGGCTCGGTGATCCTTCGATTGAGCACCGCAAGCGCCTGGCGATAGCCAAGCGAATCGAGCGCCTTGACCGGGCCGTAGCGTTCCAGCAGGCCGCGGGTTTCTTCCACCAGGCCGGCAGCAAACATCGCTGCAGCCCGGCGGTTGAGCCGTTCGTAGAGCGCCTTGCGCGACGGATTCAGCCCGATGCGTAACAGCCGGAAGCCGGTCAGCGGATCACGCGCTTCAGCCTGGTTCGCAAGCACGGCCGACAGAGGCCTCCGGCTGGCCAGGCAAACCTCGATGGCCCGCATCAGCTTGGCGGCGTCATTGGCGTGGATACGTGCTGCCGATTGCGGGTCGAGGCGCTTGAGCAGCTGATGCAGCCATCGGTCTCCGTGACGGGTCCGGCTCCTGGCGAGGCGAGAACGCAGGTCGCTCTGGCGGCCTGGGCCGGCAAACAGGCCCTCTGTCAGTGCACGCAGGTAAAGGCCGGTTCCGCCGCTGACGATGGGCAGCTTGCCCCGTGCTGCGATGTCCTGGAGCGCGGCCCTTGCCTGGCGGTGATACTCGCCAGCCGTAAAGGGCACCTCCGGGGTGGTCACGTCGATGAGGTGATGCGCTACACGGGCCCGTTCCTCGAAGCTGGGTTTGGCCGTGCCCAGTTCCATGCCGCGATAGACCGCGACCGAGTCGCAGCTGACGATTTCTCCGTCGAAGCGCTGGGCAAGGGCTAGCGACAGTGTGGTTTTGCCGCTCCCGGTTGGGCCCAGGATGATGACGGCGAGCGGTGTTACGGCCTCGCCCCCCGAGCTGCTCAATGCAATCGTCAAAGGCGCCCCCCGCCGGCAGGGAAGATGCACCTCGGATTGGTGCCGAACAGACAGAAAACCAGAATCCGGATCGCGATCAACACCAGTCCGTTGCTCTCATCGCGCTGATGGGCGCAGGGATGAGTTTCCATTTCCGCCGCAAAGGCAACTGCTTCCGCACGGCAATGAACGCGAAGTTCGGAAAGCAACGGAAATGGTCGACATACCGTCGCTTGAGCATGGCAGGATTATACGTCGACTGTCCTTTCAACGGTCCCGGTTGACTTCCCGGCGGCGGCTTTGCTGAGATAACCTTTCATCATCTGGCCAAATCACCAAACCAGTGAGAGCAGGCACATCCCACATGAAAGTCTTGATCTTCGGTTCCGGAGGCCGCGAACACGCGCTGGCCTGGGCAGTTGGGCGCAGCGAAAGAGTCACCGAGGTGGTCTGCGCGCCCGGCAACGGAGGCATAGCCGACGCGGCGCGCTGCGTGCCCGTCGACCTGAAAAACCTGGACGCGATGGTGCAATTGGCGCTCAAGGAGCAGCCTGGACTAACCATCATCGGGCCGGAGTTACCGCTCTCGCTGGGCCTTGTCGACCACTTGCAGCAGCATGGCCTGCGCGTCTTCGGGCCCACCCGCGCGGCCGCAATGCTGGAGTCGAGCAAAGGCTTCGCCAAGCGATTTTTGCAGCGGCACGCGATTCCGACCGCCAACTACGCGGTGTGCACGACCGCCGACGAGCTTGAAAAAGCGGTCGAGATCTTTCATCCGCCCATCGTGGTCAAAGCCGATGGTCTGGCCGCGGGCAAGGGCGTGATCATCTGTACTTCCCGCCAAGCGGCGATCGAAGCGGCGCAGGGCCTGTTTACCGGCGCGCTGCTGGGAGAGGCGGAACGTCAGGTGGTGATTGAGGAGTTCCTCGAAGGCGACGAGATCAGCTTTCTTTGCCTTTCCGATGGAACACACGTGGCTGCGCTTGCACCCGCGCAGGACCACAAGCGGATCGGCGAAGGCGACACCGGACCCAATACCGGCGGCATGGGCGTCTACTCCACCGATGCGCTGCTCGAGCCGGCGATGAGCGAATGGATTCTGCGCCATATTGCCGAGCCGACCATTGCCGGCATGGCCGAGGAGGAGACGCCCTTTGTCGGCGTGCTCTATCTCGGGCTTATGGTGACCGCGCGCGGCCCGCAGGTGCTGGAGATCAATGCCCGCTTCGGCGATCCCGAGACGCAGGCGATTCTGGCGCGTCTCGAGTCCGACCTGGTGGATGCTCTGGAAGCCTGCATTGACGGCCGGCTGGACCAGACCCAACTGCGCTGGGCGCAGGGAGCTTCGGCCTGCGTCATCGCCAGCTCGGCCGGCTATCCGGGCAGCTACCGGACCGGTTTTGCCATCACCGGTCTCAGCGGCGCGGCCCGCGTGCCTGGCGCCCAGGTGTTTCACTCCGGCTCGGCCCGCATCGGCAGCCAGATTGTGACCGCCGGAGGGCGCGTGCTGGGCGTCACCGCTGCCGCCGTGACGCTGGAACAGGCTCTCTACCGCGCCTACCAGGCGATGGCCGAGATCGAGTTTGAAGGGATGTACTACCGGCGCGACATTGGCCATCGCGCCCAGCGGAAGCAACCATGAACGATGCCATTACGCTCGAAGAATTGCTGGGTTGGGACGAGGAGACGTCGACCTTCTGGTACAAGCACCTGGAGGCCAATCCGGCGCTGCTCGCGCTGCCTTGCGACATTGGCGATTCAACCAACGTGCAGCAGCTGGTCCGGCATATCTGGAGTAGCCAGTTGCGCTGGGCCGAGCGGCTGGCTGCTCTGCCGGTAACGGCGCGCGAAAACATTCCGGCTGGTCCGCTCGACCGGTTGTTCGACGTACATCGCGACGCGGTCGAGGTTTTTCGCAGGCTGCTGGCCGGCCCTGCCGATCGCTGGAGCGAGCCCTTTACGATTGACTGGATCGGACCCAAGCCGCGGACGGTTTCGCGGCGCAAGGTTGCCGCGCACACACTGCTGCACAGTCAACGCCACTGGGCGCAGCTGGCCACGCTGGTGCGCACTGCCGGATTTCCCTCAGGCTTTCGCGGAGATCTGCTGGTCAGCTCAGCTCTGGAATAGGCTCGGGCTCCGCTGCCTCTACAGGCTTAGCAGCGACCACAGATTTTCCGGGCAGCTTTTGGAAGCACGAACGGCAGAGCACGGGCCGCCCCTGAGTCGGTTTGAACGGCACGGTCGTCTCCGTCCCGCATTCCGAACAGGTCGTCCGCGTCTCAGACCGCACTCGCGGACCGCCGCGCACACGTTTAGCCTTGCACTGCTTGCAGTGCTTGGGGTCGTTCTTGAATTGCTTATCGTGGAAAAACAACTGTTCACCCGCCGTGAACACAAAGTCGGCGCCGCAGTCGTTGCATTTCAATACTCTATCAATGAATTCCATGGCCGGCTTCCCAGGACGAGGGACAATCGTAAAATCGGCCATGTCTGCTTGAAACCTGCCGTTCCCGATTCCCTGTCTTCGTTCGTGCTTGTACAACAAGGCCCGGGCCGCCAAAATAGCGGCAAGTCTCTCGGATCCTCCGCATGCTGCCAGGAGACTTCAATAAATTTATATGCGATCGACGCGCATATTGTATGACTCGAGGTGCAACCATACTGGCCACCCCGGCTCTGTCTAACTTGCTGATAATCTGCAGCTTATGCTTCAAGCGCAGATCGCCGGGGCGCCACTGTTACAAATTACGCTAAAACTAGTCAGCCTCTTTGCGAGCTTTCTTGCGATTCCGCTTGCGTGCCAATGCCGCCTTTACGCGACGCTTTTCACCGGGCTTCAGGTAGTAGGAGTGACGCTTCACTTCTTTGATAATGTCCTCCTGCTGTACCTTCCGCTTAAACCGGCGCAACGCATTTTCGAGCGGCTCGCCTTCTTGTACGCGAACCTCTGCCAAGAAATCCCACCTCCAAACCCGCCAAATGGCTCTCTTTCATGATACCGGAATAGTTTCGTTCCGGGTCGAGTTCACTGACGTTTATACGTCAAGATTTGCATTGATTCAAGGGAATTTGCCTCGATTCGCCCAAATTCAAAGCGCTCGCCCGTTCGTACCTATGCTCTGGCCTTGCTGGAGTGACGTACGTCACTTCAGCAAGGCCATCTTCGGGTTACCACCCGCATGCACTAGACTTGACCTTGAAAGGACTGTCTCGATGATCCGCAGTTACCAGGGCCGCATGCCCCAGGTTCCCTCGAGTTGTTATATCGACCTCTCCGCCCAACTGATCGGCGACGTGGCACTGGGCGAGCACTCATCGGTGTGGATGAACGCCGTTTTGCGCGGGGATGTAAACTCCATCCGCGTGGGCGCCAACTCCAATGTGCAGGACTGTGCCGTGCTGCACGGCCAGAGGAATCTCTATTCGGTCACCGTCGGTGACTGGGTCACGATCGGCCATAACGCCACCGTGCACGGCTGCGTAGTCGAGGACGAATGCCTGATCGGTATCGGTGCCAGGGTACTGAACAACTGCCGCATCGGAGCCGGGTCGATCATCGCCGCTGGCTCGGTGGTGCCAGAGCACACGGTGGTGCCGCCGCGGACCTTATGGGCCGGCGTTCCCGCCAAGCTTCGCCGCGAGCTCACGGACAAGGATCAAGCCCTGATTCTGGAATACGCCAAAAACTATCTCCACTACACGGAAAACTATCTCAAAGAACCTGCGGTCTAATCTTGCCTCTATCCGCCCGGTCGTTCGTCTGCTCGCGAATGTGCAACCGGCGCCCGGGCGCTTATTGTTGACCGCAAGCTTTTCAGAGTTCGCTGATGGCTCGAGCCACAATCAATCGGACCTAAATCGCTGACCCCAGCCCGGGCCGACTGGCACTTCCTCACGATGCGTGGGCCTTCATTGTGCTGCTTGCGTTCGCTCGGGTCAGCGCGGGCCCAATGAGCATCCGGGGCGAGAGACCTGACGCCCGATCCCTCGCCATTCACGCCTGCTTTCCTGCCGTGCCCTACACCGCGGGCGGATTGCGCTCCGCGAAAGTGCTCCGCTGGTGCCAATAGGGGTAAATCGGCTCAACTGCGCTGGCCTCATCCAACTCCCTGACCTGCTCCGCGGTCAGGTTCCACCC
>DATDLS010000221.1:0-49713 GCA_036519195.1 Occallatibacter sp.
CACCGACGTGCAACATACCGTGCTGCGGCTGTTTGGCCAATCACCAGCGGCCTACTTCGCTGGCAAAAGAGGACGCGCAAATGCCTGACGGCGGAGCGGAAATTGCCGGGAAATCACATCCGAGATGTGCGGAATGTAGGCAACTTGCATCGCAGATGAGATCATTTGATCCGTTATGACTCATAGCCCCAGGTTGTCATTCGCTGCCATGGCAATCTCCTGATCGGACCCAAGGTAGCGCTCCGTCGTCTGGATGGACGAGTGTCCCAGCAGAAACTTAATCTGTTCCAAATCGCCGCCGCTCTTGCGGCACAGCTTGGCACAAGTCCCGCGATAATGCCGCATGCGGCATAGCTGCGGAGGTCGTGGGCGCCGAAGTGCTCGATCCCGATTTGCTTCGATGACTATTCGACGTTCCATTTCACCTTGCCGGCGGTTCCTGTGGAATCAAACCCTCCCGTGGATGTTGCGTAATGCGGGATTCCGCAGAATGGGCCCAGTCCGCGTCGCTTAATGTGAACGTCCCAGTGTTGCTCCCTATCGGACAGATGAAAGCGAGTACGTAAAGCATTCGGAAGCAAATAGTCTGGTACCAAGCGGGCGCAATGGTGAAGTCTAGATGCGCTCCCTCTTCCGCCATTGCTCTGTGGTGATCTGCGAGAAGGGACCGAAGGTGGCGATCCCCGCGTTTTTGACCACCACGTCCACCTTACCAAACTTAGTGATCGTGTCTGCCACGAGTCGCTTCACGTACTCTTCATCTGAGACATCCCCAGGATGGATGAGGGACTGCACTGCATCGAAGCCCGCGATGGTTCCATGTAACTTCTCTTTACGCCGACCATTCAGGACGACAAAGGCGCCTTCCTGTAGAAAGCGGCGTGCCGTCCCTGCTCCGATTCCCGAGCCTGCACCCGTCACAATAACCACTTTGTCTTTGAATCTGGTCAAGATCCCCCCGATGAACGTTATTGACGTGGCTAAATCGAGGGAGAATCAAAAGCGATGCCAGCGTGGGTCGAGAAGCCATAGCCGGCATTGGGCAGGTGCATTTCGCGGAATGCGCCTCCTTGCGGATATCTCTACTGTGCCGGCACAGTGTGCTCGTAGCTGGTTCCCGAAAACGTCAATGTATATTTGATCTGGGCTGGAGGATCGCCGTCTAAAAGCGGGGAGCGCATCGCAACGGGATCGCCGCCCGATTTGATTTCTCCATCTTCGATCGGAAAGTCCGCGGATTGGACATCGCCGCTCGCAGAAATGAATTTCAAACGAATAGACGTCACTGGAAGCGACGATAATCCTTGAAATTGAAACTTATAGCCCGCATTGTAGCGGTTGCCAGTCACATCTTCGACGTATGGGCCAAGGAAAGTTCCGGTAAAGGTGAGACGCGAACAGTATTCTTTGACTATCTCGTCCCAGGCCTCAGGCGTGAGAACGTATGTCGCCCGTGCAGTTGAAGTACCTTGATACACTGCAACGTCGACGCTCGAAGGCAGATCCCCCGACGCAGAAGCAGTGTCTTCGTAAGCATCGTATCGATACAACGCACTCAGAGTAGCACCGGAAGAAAAGTCATCTATGTAATGCGTGTGAGCACGTTGACTTCCATCTTTCATATGGATTGTTACAAAGACAGCTTCATTTCTTGGAATTTCTCCACTCTGATTTGTAACGCTGATCTGGTCTCCCCAGTATCGCCCACCCCAGGAAGGCCAATACCTCACTGAGTAAATCTCTCCTCCCGGGTCCGGGTAAAGGCTACCAGCGACCTGCTGCAGGTCACCGACGGCATCATCAAGGGCAGCCTCTTCCCTCCGAAGTTTTCCTTCCAGGTTTATGTAGGCCAAATAGCCATTCCCGCCCGCCAAAATGGAATTCAGTAGCTCCTGGTCCTTCTGTTGACTATCATCCTGTAGCGCCTTGTTCAAGATATCGGTGAAGCTGGGCGTATTCTGTTTAACCTGTGCGATCTTCCGAAGCAGCACCAGGTTCCGGTCGGTTTGGGTTTCGATCTGTGCCCACATCCTGGTGAGTTCGGGGTTGGAAAACTCCTGGTTGCGCCTCTCATAAAGCGCGGCGGAGCGTGAGGCGACCACGTCGTCGAAATCTTGCTTTGTAGGTCTTGGGGTTAGCGCCATTGGGGTTCCGGCCAAACGTACGGCGGATTGGAATTCTTCCCGCCGGCTGGCCAAATCGTCACCACGTGAGATAAGCTTCTCGTACGCGACAATCCCTGTCCAAACAAGGGCGATAAACACTATCAGACCAAAAAGCGAGCGCATTTTTCCCTCTGATATCGCAAAAGCCTGCAGGCTGGTTGTGGGGCGTCTCCAAGTGCTGACTCACTTGGTGTACGCCACTGCCTTCGGATCAATTGTTGAAAGCACCTAGATCATTGGAGGCTCGGTTGGACCTCCGAACGCGGGTCTCGCCACTTCTCCCACACCTCGCGGGGTAATCGTGTCCAGCGTGCTCTGCGCCACAATTGACTTCGTCGCAACATCCAAGGCAGCACGTTCCAACTCCATTTTCAGGAAAATTTGGAAAGTTCTGGCCTGTCGGTTCTTGACCACGTTCGTCACCTAATTCTCTGCATCTTCCGGCGATGCCGGTACATTCTTCAGGAAAATCGGTGAGAACACAAAATGCGCGGGCATCCAGTCATTCCCGCAGCCTCTCGTAAACCATCCCGTGGCACCGACCGAGACATTGTCCATAGGTAAGCCATTATCTCGCTTCAAGTTAAATGGGAACGCATGCTGGGCTGCGTCATACTCCTTCAGGGTAGGCCCCGATACGCTGATCTGCAGCGGCTTGATCGTCAGCGCGCCCAGGATCGAGGCCGCATGGCTCTTATAAAAATCCACAATCTTGGGCCGCTGAAATTCATTCTTCAGCGCCGTATCAAGCTGAAAAGTACTATGCAGGTTTACACCTTCGTTCGGCGTGCAATTGTTCATCATGACAAAGGCGCGCATGTAGGTTGGATCGTCCAGTAGCTCAGGGTGTGTCTTGAACAGGATCGCAATGGCCAATACCTCTGGCGGCGCGCATTTGTCGAAGAACGCTGGATCCAGCGTCTTGAGCTCTGGCATCTGAGCCACTGCGCACACCGTTGAAGCCACAACGCCACCCACCCCAACGAGCCCCAAGAACCCCCTCCGAACACTCTTGATGATTCGTTTCACGCGATGGCCCCTTTCGCAGTTTGAATAATGTGATACGCAAGTCGAGCGACTAATTCGCTCTCCTCTGAGCGCACCATGCGATTTCCCTCAAATTGTTAAAATTTCGATTTGAACCACACTTATTAATGCGCGACCCAAAGACAAAAGCCGTCATCGTTCCCGGGGGGAAATGTGCAAAAGTTTCTCCCTCGCTCCAGCGGGCCACACCTCCGGTCGCAGATCGGACACACTGGACGGAATCAAAAGGAGCTTTCGTGTCTTGCGCCTTCTATCCGAAGACATAATCCTGGCTCGACCCAACACACAGGGACCCTGGGGTTCCATTGCCAGCGAACGTAATCGCCGGTGTGGAAGGGGAGATGGTTGTGATCGAAGTCGCTGCTTGCGCCTGTAGCGTCCTAACGTTGCCGGCCAGCAGAATCAGCAGGCAGAGCAAGGATGACGCAATGCGGTGTGTAAGCCAGGCGAACGATCTTGCCCACATAGGATTCATCTCCGATTCATTCATGGTTAGCGTTGAAGAGCGCATAGTCGCCTTGCCGACAGCGGCTGGTGAATCTCGGACCCTGGTCGCAAGGCGCACAGATTTTTGGTACAGTCCCTCGCGACAAAGGTCCGGTTGCTACGATGTCATAATCGATCAATTTTGCGGCTAGCATGTGTTTACTAAACCTGCCCGGTCGGGGGCGCACTTGCAATCCAAGCGATCGCAATCCATTCCGCTACAGGATGCCCCCGCACCTTACAGCCCGAGGGCCGCCGTTCCAGCGGCACAGCTCAGCGGCGAAGGGTCGTGGGGGCGCCGATGGGCTCGATGCCAATCTGCTTGGCCGCCGGCTCGACCACCGACCAGATCGCCCAGCTCATCGCCGATCAGCTTCCCGCTCTTGAAGTGTCCCCAGGCAGCTCTCGCCGCTTCGACGACTGAGGTCGAGACCAGGTGGATGTCGTTGACGCTGAGAACGTTTCGTCTTTTGCGACAAAGTTTATTGCAACTTTATCGCAAACAGTTCCCCCGTCGAAGGCGTCTCTACGCTTCGCCCAAAACCTGCGAAATCACCGATCTTCAATGTGACTCTCTTAAAACGCCAACTTAAACGAAAACTGAATGGCACGGGGGCCACCCTGGTCGTAGAGCGCGCCAGGCGATCCGAAACTCTGGTTCAGCATCTTGGTTGACTGGCCGAATAACAGATCAGAAAGATATGGGTCGATGTACCCAAAGTTAGGATGATTGAAGATGTTGAAGCACTCCACCTTGAACTGCAGGTCCGTCCTCTGCTTCGTCCGACCGTTCCCGGGGTCCTCAGGCTGGCGCTCGCCCGCGCGGAATCAAATGCAGTAATATCGCGTCGTGGACACGATCGCATGGCTGCTCGTTACCGACCCGGCAATCGCCTGGCAGGCGATGCGCGATCTCACGGGCGCCTCCGCCGGAGCGATTGCATCCGAACGCGCCCGCATTCCCCATGAAGGGATCGGCGCTGAGATTCTCAGCACGCAGCAAGCGGATGGCTCGTGGCGTCGCAAAGGTGCTCCCGCCTGGCTGACAACGCTCTTTACCATGCAGCTGTTACGCGCGGCCGGTATCGACCCGGCAACCCCTGTTGTAGAGGCAGCGGCTGCGCGCCTTGAGACTGGCCTGCGGTGGAATGACGATGGAGGCCGCTGGGACTTGCGTGGGCCGGAGACGGGCGGGAACACGTTCTTCGAGGGCGAAGTCGAGCCGTGCATCAATGGAGGCGCGCTGGCCTTGGGAGCATACTTTGGACGCCCGACCGAGAGCCTCGTGCGCCGCCTCATCGACGAACAGCTCGAGGACGGTGGCTGGAACTGCGAAGCGCCGAAGAGCAGCCGCTCCTCGTTCCATACGACGATCTGTGTGCTGGAGGGACTCCTCGAGTACGAGCAGGCTGTCGGGTCTGTGCCAGAGGTGACTTCCTCCCGATCCAAGGGCGAGCAATACCTGCTTGAGCGCGCTCTCTACCGGAGACTCTCGACCGGCGAGATTGTCCATCCGGAGTTTCTCGAATTCGCATTCCCGCCTCGCTATCACTATGATGTACTCCGCGCGCTTGACTACTTCCGGGCTGCAGGTTCCAAGCCGCATGCACGGATTACGGACGCAGTGGCCATTGTTCGGAACAAACGGCAAGCCGATGGACGGTGGTTGCTCGACCTCAGCTACGACGAATCGCTGGCGCTCACACTGAATGAGTCGGTAAATAAGCCAAGCCGCTGGAATACGCTCCGGGCTCTTCGGGTGCTTCGCTGGTACGATCGATCCTTTTCGCATATCGCTTAAGTAACTGGATAAGGACAGGGTGCGAGCAGAGTCGCTCACGTCCTGACTTTCTCAAATCAGGGCAGACCGCCGGGTATCAATTCGAGCAGCCTCCATCAGTGCAATGTCTGAACCTCACCCCAGGTGGCCGGTTTTCAGGTGACCACAAGCGGCCGCTCCTGGATAACCGAGCAAGGCGCTAAAACCGATCGATGGCGGATGAGCCCTTCTGGCTTGTTATGTCGCTGAGCGGACGAACACATCTGCAAGGCAAGCGTTAATCTCTCCGGTTACCGCCAAGGGCGAATCCCTGTAAAAGTGATCCCGGACCACGACGATGGATTGAAACTCGCAGATTGATCGCCCAACGGTGTTGATCGTTGACGGTGTTGTCGATGATCGCCGACACGCTGAGGGAAGTTCTCAATGGGAACGGTTACGATGCGACTGCCGCCTATGACGGCGAAGTGGCGATTGAAGCGGAATTTATACGGCTCCCGCACATGCTCATCTCAGTTGTCATGCTGAGCAGGACCAATGGTATCGCGCTGGCCACGACGGTGGTACGCATCCATGCTGACTTGAAAGTGCTCTTGTTCTCTGGTCAGGCAGTAGATTTGCTGCTGTCTTCAGCCAACCGTAGCGGCCTTCGTCCCGGGCTGCTGTCGAAGCCTGTTCATCCTGTCGATCCGCTCAAGCCTGTAGCGACTGGGCTTCGAACCTGAGCTGCGAATCAGAGGGCAGCTATCCGCGACTGCGCAGGCAATCGAATTTCGCAGCGAAAAGAAGGATGATGGCTCAGAGGATTCGATCGACCTCATTTGCTTCCGGTCCGCAGGGTGGAAAAATCGAATTACCGACTTAGAAGGAGCCGGGCGAGACCACAGTCGCACGAAGGCCATTTCTTATCAAGTGTTCGCCGCCGAACCTAACCAGCGTGGCCTCGCAATTAATCTCTCAAGCGGGTACGATTGTCCCTGCGACCTGCGGCGTAGCCCTCCAGGCACGCGGATATACTTGGACCAATACTGGCTTGAGGACTCTCGCGTGAATTGTCCTAAATGCGGCAAATCTGGCATCTACCGCGTTCGTAGGCAAGGCTCCGTGTTGAGATGGCTTTGCTCATTGCTTGGCTATTATCCTTGGTGGTGCCCCGGGTGCTGTGAAGTACATTTTGTCAAAAAGCGGAGCGCCAGGGGTGTCTGAGCGGATCTACCACGTTGTTGACTGCGTCCCGATGTCGGCAAACGTTCTGGGCGGGATGCTATCAGCAATCATCGACTGCGAGTGGTCTGCAATGGATGGACGAGCACTTTGAATCTCCAGACTCTTTTGCTCCCAGTCCGGCCCCCGCTGTGCGACACTGATTGGACCGAGATTCGGTATGATCATAGCGCTCGCCGGAAGACGCGTCGATGCAATTGCCGCGGAACAACACAGATTTTCATCTGCGCCGGAGAGCGTCCGCCGAGTAAGGCATCGGATTCGAGCATTCCTGATCTCTCAAGGTTCCGTTGCCCTGGTGAGTTCCGCAGCCTGCGGAGCGGACCTGCTTGGACAGCAGGAGGCAGGAGCACTTGGATTACGGCGTAAAATCGTCTTGCCTTTCGGTGTGGCTAAATTTCGATCCTCCTCAGTGACGGATCGGCCCGGTGACTGGGGTGCTCTCTACGACGCGATGGTCAAGGACGCTAAGGCACGGGGTGACTTGATGATCATTCGGCCAAAGTCAGAGAAAGCTGCCTATGCCGAAGTGAACCACAGAATCATTGGTGAAGCCCTGTCACTGGCCAGGCAACTTCAACATCCTGTGACTGCCGTTCGGATCTGGGAGGGAAAGTCGCGTGGAGATGACGATATCACTCAGGAGTTTGGAGATTATGCGCTCAAGGCGGGCATCCCGGTTAAGGAAATATTGACCATTTGAGTCCGTTCGGCAATGGGTCGACCAGCTTGAAACGGTTCCTCTTGCCGGCAACCCTGACGGCCTAGTGATCAAGGCACAGATTCATGCCTCCCTGGAGCGAATCCTGAAATCTGTGAGCGCCCTTCGTGGCTGGCTCAATTCATCCGCTTTTCGGTCGGCCGAACCCCAATTCCAGAATCTGCCAGCGCCCATTGGCAAGAGTCGCGATCTCTTGCGAGCGCTCTTTCGCAAAACCATGTTGCTCAAAGAAGGGTTATCCCCTATTCTGGCATGATCACGGACCAAAATGATTTGGCATGTTCGACGGAGGCACGGTGGGACGCGCAATCTTTATCAGTTATCGCAGAGATGACACGGAAGGCGAAGCAGGACGGCTCTACGATGACCTGGTGCGAACCTTCGGCGAGGATTCGCTTTTCATGGACGTTGCGGGGATCAACCCGGGCATGGATTTTCGCAAGGCCATCGACGACAATGTGGCGACGTGCGGCGTGTTGCTGGCCATGATCGGGCCCAATTGGGCGACGATTGCCAACAGTGCCGGGGAGCGGAGACTCGATGACCCGAACGATTTCGTACGGCTGGAGGTTGGCTCGGCGCTGGCGCGAAATATCGCGGTGATTCCGGTGCTCGTGCACGATGCGAAGATGCCCCGTCCGGAAAACCTGCCCGAGAACCTGAAGGACCTGGCCTACCGGAATAACGTGGAGATTACCCATGCACGCTGGAACTCGGATGTTCAACTGCTGACCAAGGTGCTGGGCCAGTACGTTTCATCTTCAAGCGCTACGAATACGGAGCCCGTGCATGCGACGGTGTCCGTGCAGTTGCCTCCGCCGAATGCGCCTGCCCGAGAGCCAGCCACGGCGAAGAGTTCGAAAATGGGACTGATTGCCGGCGGGGCGGCGCTGATTGTGCTGCTCGGCCTCGCGGCGTTCTTTGCCATGCATCATTCGGGAAGCGTGGTACCGGCGCCCATTGCACCCGCGCCGGGGAGCACACAAACCAGCCCGGCAGGTCCTGCCTCTGGCGGAACGACGGCGGATTGGGTGAACGGGATCAGCGGCACATGGGTGATTAACGGGGCCAATGCGCTCACCGGTACACCGCAGGATACCTCAGCGGTGAAGAAAAACAATGAGCTGTCGAGGGTCCAAATCTCCGCAACCGGGGATCAGATTTCGATTCACGCGTGGGGATCGTGCCGCACATGCGACTGGGGCACACAGGCGGCGACGGTTGCAGGGAATCAGGCGACGGCTACGTGGGATATCTCAAGGCTGGCGGCGAGCGGCGAGCCGAATTCCGGCCGGGTGGCTCAGGTGACGATTGCGCCGGCTGGTGACAAGCTCAGTGTCGTGGTCGAAAATACCGTCGCCGGCGGTAAACACTCGGAACGGCGATCACGGTTCGACCGCCTGCAGTGAGATTGACTGGCGGAGCCCGTTCGCTGTTGCTCGAAATGCCCCGTCAGGCCGTCGGGCCGGCAGCACCCTGGGTCGTGGCAAGCTGTTTTTGGAACGATGCCCACTGCGCGTGCTCCTGCGAGACCGTGGCTTCGATGTGTTCGGCGAGTAGGGCATGGGGATCCGAAGCCGTAGCGTATGCGCCGGCATGGGCCAGATAGGTGTACTTCTCGTGCTTGAGCGACTCGCAGGTGGAGCGGTAGTTCGTCCAGTTCTGCTCGTATTGGTTGAGGTGCAGCAGGCCTTCGAGGATGGTGATGAGGACGCCGAGTCCGGCGGTGACGAGTTTATCGTTGGGGTAGTTGAGCGCAGCCAGGAAGGGGATGGCCGCGGCGGCGAGAATTTCGACCACCTTGATTCGTTTGAAGATGCGTTGCGCGGATCGGCTTTTGCGGTCGTACCAGTCAATCTGGTCTTCGAGGCGGCCGTAGATGGGATCGGACTTGGGGTCGGGGATCGGGATCGGCGCCGAACGGGTTATGTTGTCTTCAGGCATCAGGACGGCTCCTCAATTTGGGTGCGCGTAAGGATAGAGCATCCCGGCCGGCTTCGGGATGGAAAAGCGGGATCTGCGACTACGCGTTTTCGGTCGATGATGGTCCGTCGGTGTTGAACAGGGCCGCTTCGGCCTGGCGGCGGCGCAGCAGTCCTGCAACAACGGCCCCGCCAGCGTGGTCCCACAGGTCGAACTGAGCCGCGGCCGCGGTAAAGTCTCCGGCATTTAGGTCCCGCACCAGAGTGGATCCGGTAAAAGCTCCCGCCCCGAGGTTGAAGACAAAATCGACAAGAGCATCGAATTCGTCTTGCGTCAGCTGGACAGTGATCACTTTGTTGACGCAGGCGGAGGCACCGGCTACATCCTGTGCAAGCAGAGCCTGCGCCTGATCCAGGGTGATGCTGAGACCCGGGGTGACATCCGGGCCTGTGTGACCGTAGCCGATGGTCCAGACGCCGACCTGGTCCTGGTAGGCGCTGAGTTCGCAGCCTTCAAACTGTTCCGTAAGGGAAAGGCCCGAGCTGCTGTATGTGAGGTCGTTCGCTCCCATAGCCAGGTATTCCTTTGCACAAACTGATTGACATGAATGCGCAGCCAGAATAGCACAAGGCGAGGAGATGCAATCCTGGAAGCGGGCTGAAAAACCGTGCATCGCGCCGCTAATTCCCTGGTCTTAAGCTGTTTTTGGCTATTTTGGCACTCGATTACGAGGGCGTTTGTGTCCCGCGCACCCGCTTTCGCCCACCCGCAGAGCCACTCGGGCCGCATCAGGCTGCGGCTGGAATCTGAATCAGCTTGCCCAATCGCAGCAGGGCAGTTCGGCGATCACCAGGTCCGAAATGGCCCGGAATTCAATCATGGCCAAGATGACCAGAGCGCCTCGATCCTGGTCATCCCGGGCGGGCATATACTTCAGATCGTCTTGGATCATGGGTCGAAAGACCTTGTCCCAAAGGGCATCGAAGTCGATCGGACCAGGAATCGCATCCGTCTCGGCTTGGGTATGTTTTTTGCCGAACGGCATGACGATGAAGCACACTGGAATGGGCAATTGCTGGCCTCTCAGGTTGGGCTTTGGTATATATGAACCCGAGCGGCAATGGCAATTGAAGGTATCTTACGCGGCTCGATTGCGCGGAGCGTAAACTCAACCAAGATTCAGCAAGTGCTGCTTTCGGCCAAGCCACGGCACGCGAGCCGGGGCAAGCCGCCGCGCCATATCATTTCAAGGAGAACCGTCCTGAACAGTATCTTCATCAGCTATCGCCGCGATGATTCCGAGGGAGAAGCCGGACGTCTGTGCGATGACCTGGCAGAGATTTTCCATGAAGAATCTGTCTTTATGGATGTGAATGCAATCCAGCCAGGGCGCGATTTCAGGAAAGCGATTGATGAGAGCATTCATAAGTGCAGTGTGTTGCTGGCGATCGTGGGCCAGGGATGGCTGGAATCGAAGGATGGATCGGGGCAAAAACGTCTTGAGGATGCCAATGACTTCGTGCGGCTGGAGATAGCCTCGGCGCTCGTCAGGGATATCCCTGTAATTCCCGTGCTGGTGCGGGGGGCAAAGATGCCGAGAGCCGAGCAACTCCCTGCCGACCTGCGGGAACTGGCTTACAGAAACGCGGTTGAGTTAACTCATGCTCGTTGGAAGTCGGATCTGCAGGTGCTGGTCCGGGCACTTCGGCCTCACATGGAAGCCCCGGATCAAGAGATCTCAAGGGACAACTTATCCGAAGACGGCGCCATCTCCAGGGCGAAGAGTTCGATCCCGCTCCCTGATGTCCAAGCCCGGCCGGAAGCGAGTCCCCCGGGCATGGAAGGAGCCGACTTGCAGCAGGTGATACGGGAACTTGCTGCTTATATCGGACCAATTGCGGAAGTTGTGGTGAAGCGGGCTGCCAAGCGCGCCACCTCACTGACAGACCTTTGCGGCAAAGTTGCCCAGCAGATCGACGTGAGCGCGGATCGGGCTAAGTTCCTTGCTTCCTGCCAGCGTGCAACCTAGCCGCCGAATTTTGAGCCGCGGCGCGGTCTACTCCTCTTCAAGCATGGCCAGCGCCTTGGCAAAACTTACCTGCATGCGATTGAAGGATGCGGCCACAATCGAAATCTCGTCTTTTCCGGATACCACCAGAGGGGGGACATCCTTTTCGCCCTTGCTGACGCGGTCGGCAAGCTCAGAGACGAGCTTGAGCGGACGAATGACAAACCAGTAAACACCCGCGTCGAGAGCGCCGATTGCGGTCAACATGGTAAGGATGAGAACGACCAAGAGACTGCGAAAGGCCTGGTTTGCGATTGCGATGGGTACGGACAGAGGCACGGAAATGATCTGCGCCCCAACAATCTCGTTGGGCTTCCATCCGAAACCATTGGCAGAACCATAGACGGCGAGCATGGCGTGCGGCGCAGCGGAGGGAGTGCTGTGACATTCCAGACAGGGAGCATCTATTTTTATAGGGTAGGCAATAAAAAGCGCCGGCCCGGCGGGCGTGTCGCGGTCGCCCACCCTATCTTGCATCTCGGGGTGATCGCGTAGACCACGAATCACGTCGGCCTCCCAATCGGAGGCACGGTCTTCGGGATTCGTGGGGTTGAGTGTAGCTTCCTTATAGGAATATTCGGGGTAACTCTTGCGCACCTTGTTGAAGGTCGTTGTGGCTGCGTAGAAGGGAATCGTCTCAGCCAGGAATTTCACCTTGTGCCGTGGATTTTGCTCGAGCAGCGGCGAAAGATCTTCAGAAGTGTAATCGCGAACGGCTTTGGTACTAGCCACCATGAGATCGGCCTGATCAAGAACCTCGCGGCGTGCATTGCTGATGAGGAATCTGTAGGCGTACGCGCAAATCAGAATACCGCCTGCTCCAAAAATCACCAGTAGTATGAGGTTGAATTTGACCAGTAGTTTCATTTAGGCTGTCTCCCGCTGCATTCTTTCCCAACTGAGAGTACCACTGCGACTGGATGATGGGGATTATCAATCCTTGTTGCGCAGCTTGCGAATGCTATTCAGCCGCACCTGGACATGAGCGCGTCGAACCGGGCGGCGGGGAAGATTATGACACTATCCACAAGGTATGCGCCAATCCTTCCTGCCCGTCCATCATGCGAAGCTGCCAATCAGCCGCAATGATGAGAACTGGAAGGCGGAGCAGGAGAAGCAGCGCAAGGAACAGGCCATGGCCAATACGACCGGCCTCCGCGTCCTCGCCGCTGTGAGCGCCGCCGTTCCCGTTCACCTGATGAAGCGTCACCTGCTGTTCATCCTTGAAAAGCTCGCAAGCCTCATGGACGACAATCGCGCGGAGATGCTGGCGCGGGAGCACGGCATCCGCCAGAAACGCGACGATGGAGGCATCGGCAAAACGATGGCGGCCTTCGTTCGCCGTGCAGATGAAGGAACGCTCTCCAGGCTGTTGGTGGAATCGGGCATTTCGCTTGCGTCTTCGCGGTCGAATGCCGCTACCGTGCTTGGTGACGCGGTTGCCGCCTACAAGGTGGACGCCGGCGCCATTGCACTCAAGGTGAAGCAGGAGTTTGCCGCCAAAAAGACGTCCAAGAAAGTCGCGCAACCGACTGCCAAGGCCGGGAAGAGATCAGCGGAGCAAAACAGTGCAAAGCGGGGCGGCGCTTTGCCGCCCATCCTTTTCCTGCCCAGGATTTAGGCAGGGAGAACCCGCTTTGATTTCTCCCTGCACCCCCATCCCGCCATGGCTTCCGGCCCTCGTTCAGCAGCCGCGCAGCAGGAGTTAACTCAATTGCCGGCTCGGACCGCAAGATCAAAGGCCGCATCAAGAGCTACTTCGAGCGGCTATCGTCCTGAATCGACGTGCGCCCGGGTATTTGCTCAAATACACTTCCTGCTCCAGCGACACGTACGGTCGATTTTGCTTCAGAGTCGTCGCTGGCAATCAGGTTTGGATGCTTTGCAGGAAGCCGAACAGCCTGTCCACACACAAAATGACTTGCAGCGACTAAAATTGCTGAGGCGGAGCGAATTAAGGGCCAATCTTGAAGTTCAGCTCTCGGTAGAACTCAAAATCATTGATGGAACGAATGCCGAATGTCTTGCACAGGTCGGGAACCCTTCGATTTGCCCGCTGCTTGCTGGGGGCGGAAACTTCCTTCGTTACGACGGTCGAGTTCGCAACATCGGCCAATGCATATCCAATGAGGAAAGGGTCTTGTCCGATCGCTTCGATCTCGCTGTCGTTCAAGTCAGATGCGTACCCCTGCGTAAGCACCGAGTTTAGATGGACAGGATCGATCTTCTGATTGAAGAGCATGGCTTTCGAGATTGAGTCATCCGTCAACCAGTCATGCAGTGGCCCGGTCGAAACCGCAATCTTGCCCTAGATTTCATAGGGAACCTTCGCAGTGCCTGTTTCTCCCAATGAGGCAAGCCACGTCCAGAACTGCGGAATGCGGTCGATAGGGTAGTAATCCTCGTGGGCGCGGATCATGACGTTGGCATCAAGAAGATAGAGCACTCTAGCGCACCGCCTCACGAGCAAGTGATGCAGGACTCTTCTCGTATCTACGCAACAGTGGTTCGACTGAAGATGGGTTTACACCGAGCACCTTCGCCGCCTTTGTATGGGCAAGCCGGCTCTCTCGCAGCGTGCGACGAACCACGTCGATCAGGGCGGCCCCCAGCCTGCTTTGTTTGAGCACATAGTAGCTCGGTCCGCCTTCTTTAAACTGGCTGGCCGCTTTCGTATTGGCCTGATACGACGACCAGCGAGCCGCATACGAGCTGCTGAGATCCCGGTAAAGGGACGCGGTGATCCAACCCATCCGCCGGAGCCGAAAAGCAACGAGTGGTTCGCTGACGACCCAGTGTTTCGCTATTTCCTCGATATAGCGGCCAGCGGACGCTTGATCGCCGCGGGCGAGTTCCATTGGCTTTTGGAGTGCAAAGCCTTTCGGAAGAAGCACGAGGCCGGCTACATCATTGCAGAAGTGCTCAATCCGTCCCTCGTCTGAGTTTTCCTTTACGAATTCAGGAGACCCACTGACACCGCTTTGGCAAGCATAAATATGCGCCAGTTCGTGGATCAGAGTGAACGAACGTGCCGTCCTCGCGTCATGGTCGTTGATGACGATAAAAGGAGCAACGGAGTCCGCGAGCGCAAACCCGCGAAAAACCTCTTCGCTCAGCGCGGAATGATGCGAACCAAGATCGCCCACGAGGAGAACGAACACCCCAAGCATCTCGGTCGCAGCCCTGAGTTGCTTAAAGAAGTCATCGGCTGTGTTGCCCCAATCCGCGCGTCGCGGGGGAACTTGGAGTGCCGTTGAAATACGCTCTGCGACGGTTTCGGCTCCATCGGCGAGCGAGCCGGACGAAACAAACCTCTTGGGCTGTGCTTCATCCAAGTCTTCCAGTAGACCACGCACCATCTCCTGACGTGCCTTAATGTCGCGGAGAAGGGCATCAAGCAGCGCATTGTCACGTAGCGAGACCTCAACGCCGGTGGATCGAAAATCCTCTCCACGAGGCCCCTTGCGCGGCGGGGTCGTCATGTAGAAGGCAAGAAGAGGCCGACGATAAGTCTTGGCGATTCGGCTCAGTTGCGTTCGAGTCGGGAGACGTGCGCCCCTCTCCAGTTCAAGGAGTTTCTGTTCGCCGCTTTCGCTCTTGGAGTCCCCAAGGGCCAGACGCTTCGCCGCGTCTTCGACAGCGAGTCCGGCAGACTCTCTTGCCCAGACGAGGATCGCCGGGTTGATCTGTTCTCCTTGCGGCATAATATGAACCTCGTCGAGGCCGGGCGATGGGCCCCAAATCCCCTTTAACGAGCATATGAAATCCTTCGTTCAGTATGGGTGCTGGCGGTCGTTTTCAGGGAATTGAGGCGAGTCAGCCCTGATTCTCGGACAAGGAGCGTGAAACTAGGGCCCGATGGTCCAAACCCACCGCCCGGTGAATCGCTCCGCCTCCTAAGCCGCAACATTGCGGCGCGGATCCAGTATCCTTCCGATCGTCGGTATCTGAAAGGGGGTGTGCATCACTGAACAAAGCCGTCTCTGGCTTGAAACCGCTGATTCGGCCACCGAATCATTGGACGAGGGGCCATTAAGGGGCCAATGGCGGGACAAATCTGGGCATTCTGCTGTGTTTTAGTACGGTTGATGTTCATCCAGCAATCTTTGAAGTCCCGTAGAGGTGCCGGTCAAGATCGCGCGCAAGATCGGATGGGACCTGAGCCCATTCCTCTTGAGAGATTTCCTGGCCAAGATCGGCGACAGTATCCCATACGGGACGCGCCTCCAGATCAGCAGCTTTCTGAACCGCCGCATCTCTGGCTTCCAGAAGCCGAAGACTTACCTGAATCACCTCAGTGGGAGAATGGTAGCGACTACTTTGCACTTTGACCGTGATGCGACGTTCCAAATCCGAATTCAAGGTAATGCCCATTTCGCCCCCCTTTCCAGGACACCAATTTAGGATGCGCTCGTACCCCGATCTTCAGCGCGGTTGATGTCGAGCTATTTCAGTTAGTTGCGTGCCGTTGCCAAAATGGCATGGAAGAGGTCAACAGCGGATCCGCTTCCCTACCCTCTCCATCGAGCTCGGTGATGAAAAATTTCGTTGGCCCCGAAGGCACTGCACTTCCTCCACCATGGAGCGCCTGGAATGCCTGAGAGCTCGGCACTGTCCAGATGTTTTCTGGCAACGCTTAATGCTTGGACACACCCATGGTTACTCACCGTCGGGCGGCACCTGACCGAGCAGCCGTTTCCAGGTCTTCTGGTTTTTGCGGAAGCCGCGCTTCAGGTCTTCGAGCAGGCGCTCAAAGTCGGCATTGGTGCGCAGGTTGTTCCAAGCCGGGTTGATCTGAAACCAGGGATAGTTTTCGTTGCCCAGGTAGATCGCGCGACGCAGCCAATGCAGCGCTTCACTGGAATCGCCTTCGACAGCGAAGTAGCTGGCTAGGCGATAGGCCATTTCACTGTCGGCCTCAGCAGCGGCCAGGGTGTCGTCTTTGAGCAGCGCGGCGGCGCGCTCGCGTTCGCCGGCCTGCACGTAGCAAAGCGCCAGCGTCGGCACCGCGATGCGCAGCGAGTCGTCGTCGCGGACGACGCCTTCGAGCATTTCGATGGCCGCATGGAGGTTGCCGAGGCGCATCTGCTGGTAACCGGCCGAAGTACGCAGCAGAGGATGGCGCGGCTCGAGGGCGAGTCCTTTAGCCAGCTCATCGCCGGCCAGCTCAATTTGGTTCTGGTAGTGGTAAACGCGGGCGCGGTGGTTATAAAGAATGGGCGCGCTGGCCGGGTTCAGCTTGAGGGCGAGGCTGAACTGGGCCAGCGCTTCGTCGTACATGCCGTCGCCGCGCAGCGCCAGCCCGGCCACCATGTGCACGTTCCAGTCGTTGGCAGCACTGACCAGCAGGTTGGCAACGCCGTGGCGGGCTGATTCCTTTTCACCGCGCGATAGGAGCATGTAAATGCGGTAGAGATTGGCTTCGGTAGAAGTGGGATCAATGCGCAGCGCTTCGTCGAAGGAGCGGCGTGCGTGCATGACGTGAATCTGTCCGCCGAATCCATGCCGCACATATTGCAATTCGGCGATTCCCAGGCCACTCCAGCCGGCGGCAAACTCGGGATCTTTGGCGGTGACGCTGGAGAAAAGCGCGTGGGCGCGGTCCAGATCCGCGCGCGAACCGGTGCGGACCATAAACGAGCTGAGCAGCGCGCGGCCTTGCAGATACTCTTCGCTGACCGGGCCGGGCAAGGAACCGTTGGCGGACTCGCGCGGGCCCGAGCGCGCCGGAGCGTCTATCTGGTCGCCGGCAGAAAGCCCGTGCAATGCAGCAAAGACTTCATTGGAGATTTCCGACTGCACCGCGATCAGGTCGAGCGAGGCGACACGGATCGCTCCCCCGGAACGTACGCTTTGCGCGGCCACGTCGAGCAGCTGCCAGTTCAGATCGAAGCCCTCGGCGGAGCGCAGAAAATTGCCCGCAAGGACAAACGACACCAGCAGCTTCTGGCCGACCGAGAGCGGGTCCATGCTGGCGATGGGCAGCCGCATCAACGTGCTCGAGGGCCGAACGACGAGCGCCGGAATGCGCGCCAGGCGAGCAGCGATGGCGTCGGCCAGGGCGAAGCCGTAAAGCGGGGCCACTTCGGTTGCGCCCAGGTTGGTGAAGGGCAGCACGACCAGCGAATTTTGCGGGGCGCGATCGACCGCCGACTCACGGAAACGCTCGGCCAGCATGGAAAGAAAGCCGGTGTTGCGCTTCTCGGCTTCCGGGCCGGTAGTGGGCAGGTTGGCGGCTGCATCGCCGGGAATAATGCCGGTCTCGATCTGCAACGCCTTCATGATGGTCTTGAGCGCTTCCCGAACCTCGGCAGCAGAAGCATAGCGCGCGCCGGGATTCTTTTCCAGACAACTGGCAATCACGCTTTTCAGTTCGGGCGAAATGTCGGGGACGATCTTACTCAGTTCCTCGGGAGCGGAAAACTGAATGGCGCGAATGGCTTGGAAGTCCTCCGCGTCCGGGCGCGAAAAGGGATGGCGTCCGCTGGTCAGCTCGTAGAGAATCACTCCCAGCGCCCACACATCCGACTGCACGCTGGATTGGCCGGTGACGAACTGCTCCGGTGCCATGTAGCGGATGGTGCCGCCGCGCGCGGTGTAGGTTGCCGCAACCGAGGCATCCTTGGCCAGCGCCGGCTTGGAGGGATCGAAATTGGCGTCGCCGGGAGACAGGCGGCGCGCCAGGCCAAAGTCCAGAATCTTCACCAGGCCGCCGTCGGTGAGCATCACGTTCTGCGGCTTCAGGTCGCGATGAAAGATGCCCAGATGGTGCGCGGCCTGCAATCCGTCCGCGATCTGAATGCCGACCGAAAGCACCAGCTGCAGGCTGGCCGGCCCGCGGCCAATGAGCCGGTCGAGCGACTGGCCGGGGACGTACTGCATGACGATGTAGCCTTCATCGCCGCTTTCGCCGACTTCATAAATGGCGCAGACATTCGGATGCTCGATGGCGGAAGCCAGCCGGGCTTCGCGCAGCACCGTGGTGCGCAGCTGCTCGGCCGAAAGCAGGCCGGTACGCAGAATCTTCAGGACTACAGGGCGCTGCAGAAGCGAGTCGTTGGCGAGGTAGACGACGCCGCTGCCGCCGGCGCCCAACTTGCGCTGAATCTCGTAGTGCTCGATGGTCCTTCGCTTCATCTAGCTCAAGTTTAATTGGGCAGACATCAGGAAAGTCTCAAGGTGCCATGAATTGCCCGGTGGAGTGGGGAAAAGATTCCCGCAATGAGCGGCTTAGCTCCCAACGGCCAGCGCCCGCCCCCCCTGAAGCTCAGTGACCGCGGCGGAGCTGGCCTTTTTCCGCCGGTTCGGGCGACAGCTTGGCCAGCCGCTTCTGGCTGCGGCGGCCCAGCAGCAGCATGATCAGCCCAAAGGCCAGCAGCACCAGTCCCCACCAGAGATTGACGTTGATGCCCAGGCTTTTGGCGTAGATCTGCTGGCCGTCCGTGGAGATGCCGAATGCGATCAGAATGGCGCCCACCAGCGTGAACATCATTCCCATGGGAATCCGTAAATCGAGACTCATGCTTCTCTCCTCGGTGCGGGGGCCCTCGGTGTGCGGGGCCGGTGCGGCTCAATAAAAGAAAATGTTCAGTGCCACGGCCATCAGCAGTACGGCGATGGCGAGCGCTTCGGGGCTTTTCCACCAGACATTGTGGGCCCGCGGCGGCTTCGGTGTAAGCGAGTGGACCAGGCCGACGAGCTCGGATTCCGGCCTGGCTTTGGTGGCGAGACTGACGATGACCGTGACCAGGAAATTGGCGCCGAAGGCGAATATGGCCGTCCAGAAGTTCTGCGCCATATCACTCGGATAGTGATGGAGCACGGCAATCCATCCGCCGTGAATGCCAGGGCGCGCTTCAATCGGCAGCGTGAGGCCATGATGAAGCATGGCCGTGGCGGTACCGGCAATGAGGCCGGCAAAGGCGCCGTGGCCGGTGGCGCGCTTCCAGAACATCCCCAGAAGGAAGGTGGCGAACAGCGGCGCATTCACAAAGCTGAACACCAGTTGCAGCGTGTCCATGATGTTGTTGAAGTTGATGGCTGCGTATGCGGTCGCAATCGAAAGCAGAATGCCGCCCACGGTGGCCCATCGGCCCACGGCCATGTAGTGCCGGTCGGTGCCGCCTTTGTGAATGTAGGACTGGTAGAGGTCGTAGGTAAAAACTGTATTGAACGCGGTCACATTGCCGGCCATGCCACTCATAAAGCTGGCCAGCAGCGCAGTCAGGCCGAGGCCGAGAATGCCGGTAGGGAAAAAGTGCAGCAGCATGTTCGGCGTGGCCATGTCGTAGTCCAGCAGCGGCTGGCCGCTGGCCGTATACATGGGCTTGCCTGTGACGGGGTTGATTTTGGCCGGAACCAGGCCGCGGCCTTCCTCCACGTTCCGCGGCACCACGGTCGTGTCGCGGACAATCATGCCGTTGATATTGTGCTCGGCGGTGCTGGTGTGCGGCGTGGGCAGGCCGATGGCCAGCAGGCCGGGAAGAATGACCAGAAACGGAAAGAAGATTTTGGGCACGGCCGCGATGAGCGGCACGCGGCGGGCCGATTCCATGTTCTTCGATGCCATCGCCGTTTGAATGACGAGGAAGTCCGTGCACCAATAGCCCGAGCCGAGAACGAAGCCGAGCCCCATGCCCAGGCCGATAATCTCGATGCCCATGGGGTTGGTGGACGCGTGGGCAACGCCGTGCCACTCATGCATGTAGGCCGCCGGGACCGAGGCTTTCAAGCCCGACCAGCCGCCGATGTTTTTGAGGCCAAGCAGCACCAGCGGCAGGAAGCCGGCGATGATCAGGAAGAACTGCAGCACCTCGTTGTAAATGGCGCTGGTAAGCCCGCCGAGAAAAATGTAGGCGAGCACAATGACGGCTGAAAGCACAATGGAGAAGGTGAAGATGTTTTGCGGCGGCCAGCCCATGGCGAAGAACAATCCGTCGAACACATGCAGGGCCTGGATGAGGCGCGCCATGGCGTACATGGAAATGCCGGAGCTGAACACGGTCATCACGGCAAAAGAGCAGGCGTTGAGGGCGCGTGTCTTTTCATCGAAGCGCATGCGCAGAAACTCGGGCACCGAGCGGGCTTTTGAGCCGTAATAAAACGGCATCATGAAGATGCCGACGAAGATCATGGCGGGGATGGCGCCGATGCCGTAGAAGTGAGCAGTCTCCAAGCCGTATTTCGCGCCCGAGGCGCCCATACCGATCACTTCCTGAGCGCCGAGGTTGGCGCTGATGAAGGCCAGTCCGCAGATCCACGCCGGCAGTGCGCGGCCGGCCTGGAAGAAGTCTTTGCTGGTCTTCATGTAGCGCTTGAGGGCAAAGCCGATGCCCAGCACAAACACGAAGTAAAGCAGCATGATCAGCCAATCGACGGCGGTAAGGTTCAGCAAGAGCGGCTCCTTGGGCAACAGCACGGGGGTGAAGTGATACACCCCCAGCGGGCGAAAGCAACCAGACTACTCTACGCAGAGGGGGGAAGGTCCGTCCAGCGGAAAATGAAAAGGTTTTCAATTCGATCTTCTGCAACCCGCCGCTGACCGATCCGGAACTTAAGGACGGTGGCATAGATGGGACCAGTCCTGGCGGCAGCAAACGGTAAAACTGGCTGATTCTAAACAGGTTCGCCTGGCATTGATGGAGCAGGAGGATTTGGCCGGTTCGCTTTGTCCACACGGGAAGCAACCCGATTTTGTGGCTTGGTGACCCAGCCAGGCCCCGGGTTTGCCATTGAGCCGGACAGAGTTTGGCCAGGAGATGTTTTTCTGCCACTTCATTACGTGTCGCGCCTATACCGAACATGACCGCTCGCCGATACCCTTCGCTTGATGGATGGAGGGCCGACGTCTGTTATGCGCCAGTTCGCAAGCACTTCGATCGGCAAGCCGAGCATGTCCGCGAGAGACTGGGGGGCTAGCCAAACACTGAGTGGCCCTTCGGGCGCCGCGGACTCCGGTTTCTTTGGCGGTACAATCTTCTTCGGATCTATCGTTCAACCGAGATCCTCGAAGACATTGAGCGCCGAATCATGATCGGGAAACTGGAGCGCTGCAACTGAAACCAGACTGATGCCGCCGAGCAGTTCCGCATTCCGCTCTCGACGCTGAATCAGAAGATCAAGCGGTTCAATATCGAGATTCGCAAAAAGGGACGGGATTAGCACTGAATCGAACGATTGATTTCTTCAAGGCCTGAAGGCTTCCCGCCCCACCCGGCTCATTGAGGGCGCATGAACAATGATTCCTATTCTGCTCGCCCCCCCTTGTTGTCTTAGATTTGCCCAATCTATATTTCGCATTTCAATTTAACGAAAACCGGAAGCCGCGCGAACGCGGACCTTCCGGTCAGTAATCGGGAATTCAGTGCTTGTGTCCGCCATTTCCGGATGAAGTCTTTTTGCTGTGGGTCGGCTTTTCTTTTCCGTGCGATGCAGCGATGCCCACCATTTCATTGTCGACGGTCGCTTGTTTGCCAGTCTGTTGCGCATCCTTTTGCGGCACGGGTTTGGGGTCGACCGTTTCCACCTTCGTTGCCGTGTTCGCTTTCTTGCCAGCGTCCTGCTTGCCGCGGCCTTCATGACCCGCAATGCCGTCAATCGCACCAATCGAAAGCCCCTTGCCGCCGTTCATTTGCGATTCGACAGGATGAAGTCCGAAGGAACTCTGCCACGGGCTGAGAGTATCTGTGTCACCCTCGTCACCGTTCCCCGTCGAGCCATTGAAATATTCATCCACGATGCCCGGTGTAACGGCAAGTCGACCGATCGAGAAGGGTGACTTTTCCAGACTTTCAAGGGCAGCCGAAAAAGCCTTCAGATGGGTCACTTCTCGTGTCATAAGGAATTGCAGCGTATCAATTGTTCCTGGATCGTCGGTGTAGTTGATCAGGCGCTCGTAGACGATCTTCGCGCGGGCTTCTGCGGCGATGTTGCTACGCAAGTCGACATCGAGTTCGCCTGTTATTTTGAGATAGTCTCCCGTCCACGCGTTCCCCACGGAGTTTACGAGAGCAACGCCACCGCCGCCCGCGATTCTCAACAGCGGGTCGGCTTCAGCGGCTTCGCGATTTTCCTTGAGCGGCTTCAAGTGCATCCGTATCAAAGCTCCTACAACCTCAAGGTGGCTGAGTTCCTCAGTGCCGATGTCCAGCAGCAGGTCGCGCCGCGCTAGATCGTCTACGCAATTCCATCCTTGAATGGTGTATTGCATGGCCGCAGCGAGCTCGCCATTGGCGCCGCCGAACTGCTCCAATAGCATGTTGCCAAAGCCCGCGTTGGGCGTTCCAACTTTAACGGTATACATGAGCTTCTTGATGTGGTGATACATGATTCCTCCGTAGATGCGGTTGGTTGCGGTCCAGGGCTGAATCGAGCGCGAGGACGTTGTTCGGATTTCGTCTCGAATCCGCGAAAAGTTCGTTCGACGCAAGATGCGCTGGCACATCAGATGCAGGGCATGTCCCTCAGGTAGCTTCCTGCGCCCCGAGAAGGAGAAGCGATTTATTCAGAGCGACTCACCGTTCTTGTCAGACGGACCGGCCGCATGCGGCAAGCCCAAAGTCGAGGTAAGCGAATGTCTGCAAACCAAAGGGATTGCACGTAAGTGGACGAGATTCTTACTTCAAAGAGCCTCATTCGCATCGTCTTCCGTCGACCTTGTTCGCTCCCGAAATATCGAGCATGAGCTGGCCGATCTAACTTGCGAGCTCGAAAGATCCCATTAGCTCGGAACGACTCTGAGGTTGTTAGTCACCATGAAAATGCCTGAAACTCCATTCGTGCGTATACCCGCAGTCTCTTTATCCGCCATGCTGTCGACCACTCCGTCCAAGTCCACGTGTCCGCCCTTAACGATAATGCGAATCGCCTTTTGAACGCCGAGCGCGTATTTCTCAACAGACGGATAGCCGTAAATGGCGCGGAACAACGCTAGGCGAAGTTGGTCGTCCATCGGTGACGGTGGCAGCACATTGATGTTATTGTTTGCGCGACTCAAAACTTCAATGTGTTTCACCACGCTTTCCGCATCGGACTTGAGGGTGGGACGGGTGACCAATCCCAGAAGAATGACTGCGTCGCCATTCACTTGGTACTCCATGTTGTCAAAGACCCCAAAATATGGGAGCATGAGCAACTCGTGCATCACTACTCTTTGTATACGCACCTGAGCCGGGCCGGGGGCCTGCGCTTGGCCCAAAAACGGTGCTGCAGCAACCACAGTAGGCTGAGTATTTGAAACTTGCGACTCTTGGACACCTCTTTGTCCTTGCACCGGGCGTCTTACAGCCGGATACGCGAGTTGGATGCCAAAACCGCCGTTCCGAAGTTGACGGAAGCCCGAAACGCAACTTTTGAATTTTGTGAGATCAAATGTGCAGCCATGGCCAACCCAGATTGAGTCTGAACGGAGCAGGCGTTCACGGTCGGCCATGGGTGGCGGTTCTTTCCTCGGACTTGCAGAGTTGGGACATCAGATATCGTAGTGGATCGAACGATTAATTTGTGCACCAATGGAATTGCCAGGGCAGCCTTAGCTCTCCAGAGCCGGGGGGGCAAGCGCCATCTTTTGCCCCTATAAAGTGCGACTAAAGGCTTTGCCTGCCACGATCCGGTCCGAGGATTGGTTCACGTCCGCGGATTTCTCAGTGGCCCAATGGACCTCTTCAACATGCTTGCGAAAAGCAGCGCCGAGAGACGGCTGTGATCTGGAGTCCAACAGCTGCTTGCAGACCGAGCAACGTTTTGCGCCGCCGGACGTCATCAAATGAGGGGGAAGCGTTGTCCCAGGCATACTCAAGTTCATCCAGGATGATCTGCAGCCGCCAGTCCTCACTCCCGGAACCGCGACGCTGCTTTTGGATTGAATGAGATGGCAGCTCTTCGCGAGGAAATCAGGCTCCAGTTGGGTTCAAGTTATAAATTGTCTCGCCAGTTGCCTGCGCCAGGGATCCTGCGGCATCTTTTACGATCCCGGCCGCCTGAGTCAGCACTCCGTCCGCCGCTAAATCGTCGTCGCCGGCAATTCGGCCCAAGCCTTCTTTGAGCTTTCCAGTCACTCGTTCGGCCGATCCAGCGACGCGCTGCTTTGTGCCCCATCCAAAAGTTGTTTCTGCCACAT
The DNA here is from genome assembly GCA_036519195.1 of Occallatibacter sp. GTDB lineage: Bacteria > Acidobacteriota > Terriglobia > Terriglobales > Acidobacteriaceae > Telmatobacter. The sequence goes on from DATDLS010000221.1 coordinate 24,532, forward strand.
CCTCGATCGCGTCGTGGAGGTCTCCACCCCCGATGGTTTGATATTGGCGACTGCGTTTTTCCCACAGCACACAAAGAGCAACGCCTACTCCTAGACTGGCAACGATCCACGGAAGAGCCTTCATGATGACCTCTGGAGGTTGGATGCAATATATCGTCATGCTCGAAGTAGGCTGAGACGGATTCTGCATCTCATTCTGAGGGACTGATTGGTATTGCCTGAGCTTTAGCACAGCTGCCTTCGGCTTTCATCAGGCGGTCTACTTCACACAGAATGGTTGTCAGCAGGTTTCACAATGGCACTTGCCAACGTATTAGTCGATGAACTCCGCGATATGTATAGCGCGGAGAACCAACTTATCAAAGCGCTTCCTAAGCTTGCTAAGGGCGCCAAGAACACCCAGTTGAAGGCTCTCTTTACCGCACACCTTGAAGAGACCAAGGGGCAGGTTCTTCGCCTCAGGCAGGTTTTCGATATTTTGGAGCAGAGACCCACCGGAGAGCACTGCAATGGCATGGAAGGGGTGATTAAGGAAGGGGCAGACGCATTGGAGAAGGATGAAGAGGGTGCGTCGTTCGATTCCGGCATCGTGGGAGCAGCGCTCAGAACCGAGCACTACGAGATTGCCGGGTATACCGCAACGATCGCAATGGCGGATACGCTTGGGTTGAAGGACGTTTCGGCCCTGCTTACCGAGAATCTGAACGAAGAGATGCAGGCGGCAAAGAAGATCGTCGCCGCAGCAAAGCCTATTCTGCAAGAGGCCGCAAGCCAACCTAAGGAAGATCAGAAGAAGCCAAAAACGGGGAAAGAGAAATATTCGGCTCAAAAGAGCCGCGAAGATGAAAAGAAAGCGGCTCTACGTCCCGCTGCCCGCGGATCCATAAAATAGGTCAACTCCGGATAGGGGAGGGTCAAGGCCGTCTCCATGTTCATTCTCGACGCCGGTTTAGTCCCGTATCTCGGGCCGACATCGGCGCCATGATTCTTCTGCTTTGTTAAGGACAACCAAGAAAGACCTCTCGATATTTTGAGGCGGAGAAGGAAGATGTCTCCGATTTGTTGGCGACAGACAACCCCCGCAGGCTCATCTTCTCAAAGGGCAAGCCGGCATCAACGACGATGCTGCGGTGGACGCATGCGCAGGTTGCTGACCTTCATGTCAACGGCCGGTGCAAGATCAGGGATGTGCAGGCAAACGAATTCGAATCTCTGTACCGGTTCCGACCTGACTTCGCACGATCAGGCTTCCGCCGTGTCGCTCTACAATTTCGTGTGAAATGTAGAGTCCGAGCCCATTTCCGAGATCTCCTTTCGTGCTGTAAAACGGCTCGAAGAGATGCCGTAGCGATTCGTCGTTCATCCCGTGTCCATTGTCCCGAACTTTCATTTCCGTCATATCACCGTCTTCGCAGGCGCCCAAAGTGATTTGGCCGCCTGCAGGCACAGCTTGGATCGCATTCGAAATCAAATTTGCGATGATCTGGGATATCTGGCCGAGCGTGCCGTATACACGGACTTCCTCTCCGCCCTCTATCAGGACGTTGACTTCTCGGTTTCTTATCTTGCCTGCGAAGAGTTGCAGTACATCTTTGAAAAGGTATCCTGCAGTTCCATATTGAGGTTGTTGTACGCTCTCCTTCGACCAGCGAAGAGTCTGCTTGGTGATTCCAGAGATGCGCTGCAACTCACTTTCTACCGATTCGATATGCTCGCGCGCGATCGGGTCTTCTTTGACCCGATCATTCAACAGGTACAAGAGGTTAATGATCGCCTCCAATGGGTTGTTGATCTCGTGTGCGACAACGCTGGTCATTCGCCCTGTGATAGCTAACTTCTCTGCCATCCGCAGGGCGGTTTCGCGCTGGCGGCGATCGGTAAGATCGATGCAGGTACCTGCCCATCCTGCCCTCGTACCATGGGCGCTGACAAATGGGATGGCGCGAACCAGATTCCATCGCTCGACGCCATCTAATCGTGAGTGAAATCGCACTTCCAGCTCAAACGAAATTCCTTCTCTGACAGCGACCTTCCAGAGATTGCCAGAGCGGTTTTGGTCTTCCGCCGCCAGACCTTCCTGCTCATACCAACGGCCCTGACTGCTGAAACCCTGTTCAAGCCATTTCTGATTCACGTAGGTGAGCTGACCATCGTCATCCGCCGTCCAGACGGGGTGAGGCAAGGCATTGGTCAACTGCAGGAATCGTTCCTCGCCGAGCTGTACGGCTTCTTCGGCCCGCTTAAGGCTAATGGTCATGATCGCACCGCGAAACGATGTTGCCGATTCGATCTCCACCTCGGTCCAGGGGCTGCTTCTGCCATTGACAAGTTCACTCCATGCTTCAAATGATTTTCTGGGATTCAGCCTTTGGTCTTTGTCTTCCGCCTTTCCAGGTTCGCCCGCCCACTTTACGGTTCGTACTACCTCGGGCCGGAACCACATGAGATAGCCTTGACGGACTTGAGAGATCCGAATTGCCAGCAGGCCGCTGGCAACTTCACTGAACTCCGATGCCCAATGGAACTGACTGCCGAGATGTCTACTTTCAAATACTTCGATATCAGGCCTGCTGTCCAACCATTCCGCCAGTTTTTTTAGATCACGGTCTTCAGGGGTAGTCCCGGATACGGTAAATTGCCCATCCATCACCAGTGCTGCACCTTCGGCGTCGGTGATCTGCATTAAATCCCTCATCTGTGCTGCCATTGCTGCGAGGTAGTCGTTCTCGGCAGCCATTTGGGTCAACACGCGACGCTGCACTGCGTGGAAGTGCACCATCTGGTGCAAACTTGCTGAGGTTGCAATGCTCGTCAACTGAGTGGCTACGAGCCGGGCCAGCAGATCACATGCACTGCGAACCAGGTAAGGCACCGTGCGCGGTTCGCTGTGATGACCACTGATGAGTCCCCAGAGTTTTCCTTCGCAGACGATTGAAACCGACATGGATGACATCGTACCCATGTTCCGCATGTACTCGAGATGAACTGGGGAAACACTCCGCAGGATCGACAGCGAAAGATCCAGGGCTTCCATCGGTCGTCTGTCAAGTCCAAGCAAGGGAGAAGGGACATAGGATGCGTCGGGAATAATCCGGACTGTATTCAGGAGATATAGATCGCGGGCCTGCTGCGGAATATCTGATGCCGGAAATCTGAGATCGAGATAGCTCGGAAGAATCTTATCGTTTTGCTCGCAAAGAACGGTCCCATGGCCGGCCTCATCGAACCGATAGATAAGCACGCGATTGAAACCGGTAAGGTTCTTGAACTCGTCGGTGAGCGCCTGGCAGAGCTCCGTTTCGCTGCGAAGGCTGCTGAGGCTGCTGACGAAGTTTGAGATGACATGATTTGTCATCTCAGGGTTGACGACGCGTTCTGCAAGTTCAAATTCAAGAACTCGTTCGGTACCCATAGGATGCGTGACGACACTGAACAAGTGGTTCCGCATTTGAAACGAGCCCAGATACGCGATCGATCCTTCCTTGTCGGTAGAGATGGCAAGGGATCTCAACGGTCCTAGAATCTCGCGTTGTAGGATGTTTTCTACTGGTGTACCGAGGATCAAACTCAATGGAACTTCGAGGAACTCTTCTGCGTTTTGACTGGCGGCGACGACATGTTCATCGCGCCCGTCGAGCAGGAGCAGAAAGCCATGACGCTGGATACTGCCAGGAACGCGAATCGGCTCGTCCTCGCACTTCTTGCCCAACTCTCGTACGTCGCCGTCGAACGAAGCGCTTGCGCCGCCAAAGAGACTAACTTCCATCCATGACCGGATTTCCCCGCATCCAAGCTCCAAAAGTCGCGAACATTGCTTTGGCGGAAAATACGACAGCTTCCGTCTGATCCTCCGGAATTCGCACCTTCAATATTTCGCAGAATTCCTTCCACATGGGCCCGGTTCTATTTCCATCCCCGTAAAAGTAGGCATTGCCTTGACCATCGCTGAGATGAAGTGCTGTCTCGACATGGCGGGCGATGAATCGTCCTCCCAGCTTCGATCCTTCCATGACATACATCGTCCCCAAGAGGCTGGGAAGGTCGTTCATCTCCGGAAGCTTGGGACGTCTGTCATCTCGCTCGGTCACTCCAAGCCATGTCAGGTCACGCTCCAGGAGAGAACTTCTTTGCCGTGCTGTGAGAATGGGCTGGAGCCATGGTGGTGCCAGTTCCCTTGCCCGTTCTTCCCAGGCGGCTACGATTCCGTAAATCTGCTGGAGACATTGAACATACTGGGCTACGCTGAGACCTTGGTGCATCAGGGGAACGGCACCTTCGACAGTATGATGGTCGTCTTCCGTCTCCAGTCTCAGTTTTTGTATGTCCAAATCGCTATGCTCCTTAAACGCAATCGAAAAATATTCAATTGGAATGGTTATACTCTCATTTTCCTTTGGCCGGCTTCTAGCGCTTCGCTTCAACGTGTCTCCGCACGTCTGGGGCGGCTTGCCGATGAGATCGTGAACCGGAACGGATCGGAGCAACCCAGCATCGGCAAATGTGGTTTTGCTTCTGCAATCAGTATGTTGGAGGAGGCGGTCGTGCGTCATTTCATCGTGGATATCTTTTGTATCCGTCCGGGCGAGTACACGGTTGACGCTGGTGCAGTGGCGGAAGTAGGTTATTTTGCTTGCCTGTTTGCATAGGCCGTGGGTGTAATCCCAGCCAGCGTCTGTATGGATCGATTGGCGAGCCCCGGCAGGATGTCGCCAAGATACCTGCGGATCGGCAGGCCGAGACGCCGGCAGCTCTCCGCGACCGAGAAGATGGCAGCGTATCCTTGGGCCAGCCTCTTTGCTCCCCATGTGCAGCCAGTTACGCCGTCCTGTAGAAGTCTTCTCCGTCTGGCTGTGTGCGCTTCTGCCGTTCAACGAATGAAAAACCCGACCCCAACTCCAAAAGGAATGTCTCCAGTTCGCGCAGAATGGCATCTTCTAGATCGCGCTCTAAGAACCGGTCAGTGAGACCCAGGAAGTCCAAAATATACGGGTCGTTCAATAACAGCGCCGGCATCATATCGCCGCGGGTAGGCAGGACCGCTCATTCCCGCTTTACAAGTTCGTCGGGCTGTTTGGAGAGCGCGGTGCGCTCATAGAGCATGGAATCTATCCGTTCATGGAGTGTTCATACGCTCCAGCCTTCAATACGGCACTTCTCGGCATGGAATTCCCGCTGATGGAGCCGCTCCAGGAGCAACAGTTCCTTGAGGTGGGACCAACTCAATTGTCGCGACAGCGTAGCGACAATCTCTTCCTCCGGAAACGCCTCTCTAAACTGCATCATCCTCCGCAGATTCTTGTCTGCGAAGCCTCTGCCAAACTCGCTCACCAATTGTCGCGACAGTGTGGCGACAATTGGCTCACCGTAGGTTCCACGTTCGTTCCCGAGGACTTCCCGCAGGATCCGGTTCCCGATCCGCCATGAGAGCGCCGTGAGCCCGAACTTCCAAAGGCATCGCGAATCGAGATTGCGCTCTTTACGAACCTCGGATTCGCCTCGATCGTTAGCCGATTTCGCGCCTGCTCCAAAATGACTTGATCGAGAGCGCGAACGCGACAGAGACGACGGCGGCTATGTTGCATCTTGCGGCGATCTGCCGGAAGCGATTACCCAAGGCGAATCGATCCAAGAGGCGTTGACTGAAGCGGCGGATTGCTTGGAAGAAGCCATCGCAGCCCGTATGGACGACCGGCGGGATATTCCAGAACCGTCGGCGCCGAAGCGCAACGAGCGCGGTGAGCGAGCCTGCATCGATGGCACTCGAAGCCGCTGCGTCACTGGCCGTGCGCGGGGCGGGATCAACAATCCCGATCTGGCGCAGCTGATGCCCCCAGACGAAAACCCAGACGAAAACCAGTCACGCCCAATTCCTGACCCCATCCTCCCACCAAGCGAGCGCGGATCGAAGCGGCCTTGTCGGCGTTGGGCCGGCATGTGGAACTGATGCCCGACTGAGCGCACGCAGCTTGTGCAATGGAGTTGGGCGCGTAGCGTGAATCATTCCCCGCGCAGCATTTACAATAGAGGTGCATGATTCCCACCCTCACATGGACGCCGGAAGGCGTCCGCTTTATCGACCAGACGAAGCTCCCGCTTGAGGAGAGCTATGTACTCGCCACGACCTATGAGCAGGTGGCCGAGGTGATTGTGACCATGGTGGTGCGCGGCGCACCGGCCATCGGCGTTTCCGCGGCGTACGGCATTGCGCTTGGGGCCATCCATGCAAAGGCGGAGAGCACGGAGCTCTTCGCGCCGGAGTTCGACCGCATCTGCGCCCGCCTGGCCGGAACGCGTCCCACGGCGGTGAACCTGTTCTGGGCCATTGACCGCATGAAGAAGCTCTTTGCCGAGCGGCTTGCGGCCGGCGACAGGCTGGCCGAAGTACAGGAGAAGATTCTGGCCGAGGCGCACGCCATGTACGACGAAGACATCGCCGCGTGCAAGGCGATGGGCGCCTATGGTGGCGCGCTGCTGCCCAACGAGGGCGGTGTGCTCACGCACTGCAATGCAGGAGCGCTGGCCACCTGCGGCTACGGAACGGCACTGGGCGTGATTCGATCGGCGGTCGAACAGGGCAAGCGCATTCATGTGTACGCGGACGAGACCAGGCCTTTTCTGCAAGGCGCGCGATTGACCGCCTGGGAACTGATGGCGGACGGAATTCCGACGACCGTGATCTGCGACAACATGGCTGCCAGCCTGATGCGCGCCGGCAAGATCCAGGCGGTCGTGGTCGGCGCGGACCGCATCGCCGCCAACGGCGATTTCGCCAACAAGATCGGCACCTACAATGTGGCGATTCTCGCCAAAGAACACGGTATTCCCTTTTATTGCGCAGCACCCTGGTCAACGATTGATCTGGCTACCCGGACAGGCGACGCGATTCCCATCGAAGAGCGTTCGGCTGTCGAAGTGACGCATCATGGCGGCAAGCAGCTGACTCCGCATGGTGTGGGCATCTGCAATCCGGCCTTCGATGTAACGCCGGCCAAATACGTCACCGCCATCTTTACCGAGCGCGGCGTGTTGGGCGCCCCGTATGAGGAATCGCTCCGCGAGATGGAGTTGGCAGCGAAGTAGGCTCGGACCATCTAAAGTAAAAGGGTGGTGCTTCCCCGCCCTCACCCATTTCGCTTGCGGCATCGTTCGCTCCTGCGCGGCACACTTCTCTCGCTCGGAGCGCTGGTGGCAAGCATGCTTCTGGCCGGCTTTCCAGATGAACATCACCTGCACGCTTCGCCCTGGCAGGCGATTGCGGTAGCCGCGGCCGCCTGGGGCATGGTGGAGACAGCGCGCTGCCTGAGCCGCAAATGGAGCCTGTATCATGCGGGGGTTCTGATTCTGCTCTACTCTGAACTGATGATTCTGGCGCTGGTGGCTTTTCTCTGGCTAGAACCGCTTTAAGCGGTACAAACTTCCCGGAATGCCGTTTAAATCCTATGACAAAACTGGCTCGTAGCCCATTCTGCGTATAAGATTGTGCGAAACACACGCGCGACCGTACCACCGCGATCGGAGCAGGCCAAAAACACCCAAAGGAATATCACTGGAGGAACGTAATGCTCAAAGGCTTTCGCGACTTTATTCTGCGTGGCAATGTCGTCGACCTGGCGGTGGCCGTGATCATCGGCGCGGCGTTTGGAGCGATCACTGCGTCGGTTACCGCCGATGTAATTACCCCAATGATTTCAGCACTGGTGGGCGCGCCGGACTTCTCTTCGCTGGTGATTCATGTGCCGGTTCTGCATCATGTTCCGCCTCTGCCCAATCCGCTTCCGGCCAATTACGTTGTGCCAGGGGATATTCATATCGGCAAACTGCTGAACGCGCTGATCAACTTCGTCCTGGTGGCGGGGGCCATCTATTTTGCGATTGTTCTGCCGATGCAGTACATGGTCAAGAAGTTCGCCCCGGTCGCGCCGAAGGCGCCCCCGACTACCAAGCCCTGCCCCGAGTGCCTGAGCGATATTCCCGTCGCCGCCACCCGGTGCGCGCATTGCACCCAGCCCGTACCGGCAGCCTGAGCTTTCAGCTCCCGGCTTTGAAGCGACGCGGCTTGGGCCGCGCCGCCACTCACAGGCACCCTCATATTCCCCTCCCGGGCCACGTGCGATCAAAACCGGCACGGCCCATGACTTGGCCCACCGGACCTTCAGCCGCTCCTTGAATTCAGGCGTATTGGTGTCGGGATCGCGGCCACACAACCAACGTCCGCGAAAATTCACGGTCTCTCAAAGCAGGTTTGATCCCAGGCAGGGTCCGATCGCCGAATGCCCTATGAAGGTCGAAGAGATTTCGTTGCAATCGAGAGAGAAAGCGCCCTCCCCTTTGAAACCGCCAATTCTCCATTCAGCAGGACCAGGTCGGATCTGGGGGGGGGATCGGGGTGGGATCGGGATTCACTTTGACATCTCGGGCGACGGGCACGAAACAGAGAGTCGCCAAGGCGGTCAAATTCGTGCTAGCATCATTGCCACCAAGAGCTCCGGCTTCAGCCGGTCTCCGTCCGGATCCTCCGCGGTCAGAACTTTCGCGGCCGGCATCCATCAAGGAGGCGGACATGCATTCGAACTCCGCTGCAAAGATTGCAACAGTGTGGCTCCCTGGCCTGTTGCTCGCTGTCATGGTTTCTGCCCAAACCTCCCAAACCGTCCAGCCGGCCGAGCCCTATGCCGTTTCAAAGGTCCGCATCGTCCGCATCAGCCAGGTAAAAGGTGAGGTGCAGCTCGACCGCGCCAACGGCCGCGGCTATGAGCCTGCCATCACCAATCTTCCTGTGGTCGAAAACAGCCGCCTCTCGACCGGCAACGGCGTAGCCGAGGTTGAATTTGAGGACAACAGCTCGCTGCGGGTTACGCCCAACTCGCTTCTCGAGTTTCCGAAGCTGGAACGCCTGCCTGGCGGCACGACCGTCTCTTCGGTTCACCTGGTCAAGGGAGCGGCTTACGTGAGTCTGATGAAGACGCCGGGGAACGAGTTCAACCTATCGTTCGGAGAGCATAACCTGCGCCTGTCTGCGGCCAGCCACGTGCGGCTGGAAGTCGAGGGCGACCAGGCAAGACTGGCGGTGCTCGAAGGAACGGTGCACGTCGAGAGCGCCGCGGGCGTGATGGATGTTCCGCGCAAAAAGAGCGTCACCTTTGAAATGAACCAATCGTCGATGCCGACCGTGGCCAAGGCGTTCACCGCCAGCTCATTCGACACATGGGACCACAACGCCGCCGAATACCATTCCCAGCTTGCCAACACAAGCTCGCTGGTCGGGTCACCTTATACCTACGGCGCAAGCGACCTGGGCTATTACGGCAACTTCGCCAGTTATGGCGGCTGCGGCACGATGTGGCGGCCCTACTTCGCAAGCGCGGCGTGGGAACCGTACGCGAACGGCTCTTGGGCATGGTACCAGGGCGCAGGCTACTCCTTTGTTTCCCCCTATCCGTGGGGATGGATGCCCTACCACTCCGGGGACTGGTCGTTCTGTCCCGGCACCGGCTGGGGATGGATGCCGGGCCGGTCCTGGATGGGCCTGAACAATATTGCCACCTCCACCGGAGCGGGCAGGCCGTTCCAGGGGCCGATTATGCCTTCCCATCCGCCGCGCTTGGGCGAGCTCACGCTGAAGGCCGTGAATGCGAGCCCGCTCGTCCGGTCGGAAGCGACGCCGGACTCGTTCCTGTTCCGCAAGGACTCGGCAGGGATGGGAATTCCCCGCGAAGAACTGGGCAAGCTGGAGAAGTTCTCCCAGCATGCGAACGAGAAAGGAACGGCGCGCACGGCAATCTACTTTGAGGCTTCGTCGGTGCCGGCCGGCGCGAAGGGCCAGTCGGCGAGCGCGTCCATGCTCTCCATGCATCGCGGATCGCCACCGCCTTCTGCATCCTCTTTCTCACCCAGCAGCGGCCAGAGTTCCCGCGGCACGAGTTCAAGCACATCGGGCTCGACATCGAGCGCGCATGCGAGTTCGTCGTCGTCATCTTCCTCGGGCCACCACTAGCCGCTTTCTGGGGTAGAAGTCAGGCGCCAGCCACTCTCCAATTCGCTGCCAACACTCCGACAAGAGTGTCGAAGTCGACAGGGTCCTGGCGATCCTGCATTGCAGAGCTGCCCTCCACGCGAGGGCGGAGACGGCTCGACCACGATCACAGAAAAACTCGCGATGCGGAAACACTTGATCGCGCTCCCGCCAAGCATCTGCTCGTCATCGCCACCCCGTCCCGTCCAGGCACTTCGGTCGCATCCGGTTCAGTTCCGCGAAATCTTCAGATCGGAAAAGTACGCCTCCCTCGTCTCGTAGGCCCAGAGTGCAATGCCGCCCTCTGGGTCGCCCATCTTCAGGTCGTTTACCGTCAGGCATGGCAGAGCTGCTCCGTTCACGTAAAGCTCGGCCCTGGGTCCCCGAGACCACGATCTTCATCTTTGTCCCCACATCCGGCTGAAGATCGGCAGGGGCCTCGCTGACTCAAGGATGCTCGTTCCGCAGCCGCTCCCACAGTACTCCGTCTTGGAAACGTATTGCACGGCATGGCTGCGCCGCTCCGGGTCGTTCGCTTTGCCGTTGGTCGGCCGCAGGTAGAACTTCTCGGTCTTTCGGACGCGGTCCTTCACGCGAAAGGCGACGCCGAGGAAGCAGCCCATACTCTTCCGTTCCGGCGCGCGTCGAACCGGCAACCGCAATCTCGATCGTCCCACTGGGGAGAATCGCCGGCGTCGAGCTCGCCTGCCTGGTCGCCGCCAGACGCGCCAGGCGCACCGCGCGCCGCCCGTTGTGCTCTACCACTTCCACCCGGCTGTTGATCGGGTCTACGCCGTCGGTCGCGGTGGGTCGGAGCGCGCTCACCCCGTGCGAGCCGCCCTCCTGCCCTGTCGAGCTTGCGCAGATCGGCAGATCGCCAACGCCGTGATCGCCGCGACCGTCAGCAGTCGGCGCATCCGGAAAAGCACGGAGCGGGTTAATTCAGGATTTGGCAATTCAGGATTTGGCAATCGGGCCATGGCGGCGCCTCCCAACACGGCATCTTTAGCACGGCAAGCCCGACAGCATGGCAAGCCGGACGAATGCGGGAATTCCATGCGCGAATTCCTCTTTCGCTTCGGAATTGTCATCAATCGCGGGCCTGAGAATCTGAGAGCTTTGAGCATATCGGGCACAGCGCAGCACGACTGGCTGACTCGGAATCGAGCCAGCTCACAACCCATTGCATAGAGTGCAACTTAACTGATTTCAATAGTTTTCCGTTTAGCTCCGAAGTGTTTTGTGTTCGGGATCGAGAATCGATATCCAGGAGCGAACACAAATGCGCCCTCCCACCGACCTCTCGCAGCCGCTGTCGACCAAAGCTGACGGTGCTCCCGAGTGGTCGCTAGCCTGGCCAGGCCTGTATGTGTCGACGATCGATCCTGATCGACACCACTGGCCCCAGGAAGTGTGTATTTCAGCCTAGCGCCGAGGCAGGTTAAGAACTGCTGGCGAAAGCTAAGTCCATGCATTCGCAAGTCGTATCGCGCTGGAACTTGACATCATCGAAATGCCACTTTGCGCAGCGCTATACGAAGAGCCGAATGAGGGTAGAATTGTGTCTGTTTTCCGGGCCCAAAAAGGAGGGGAATGATGCGAAAGATTCCGCAATTGCGCTTAGTGAGCGGGATTCTACTGGGCCTTGGGATCGGCGCCGGTATAGTCCTATGCGGTCAACTCGGAGTGTTGCGAACTGTGTTCGCCGACAGCTTCTTTAAGCCGTTCCTGCCGCTGCAGGTCTCCACGATCCCATCGAACGGGGACACTACGCCGTACGGTCTCGCTGTTGTTCCGCGCGGTTTTCCCGATGACGCTAGCATTTCGCCAGGCGAGATTCTGGTTTCGAATTTCAACAACACTACGACTGCTGGGCAAGGAACTACCATCATCACCGTCGACCCTCGCAGTGGAAAGACCGGCCTGTTTTTCCAAGGTAAGTCTCCGATCGGATTTACAAACGCTCTGACGATTGCCAGTGTGGGACTGGTCTTCGCCGGCTCGCTACCCACCTCAGGCGGCACAGCCGAGCCGGGGCCGCTCGATGTCTTCAACGCCGAAGGTAATCTGCTAACGCAGCTGGGCACCAGCCATCTGGTCGACGGACCGTGGGGAATGGCATTAAACGATCGCGGCAATACCGCTCAGCTATTCGTGTCGAATATCTTCGACACCAAGGATCATTTTGCGGGCTCCGTTACCCGCCTCGACGTCTCGTTGTCGGCATCGGGAATTACCGTGCTGAATGCGATCACGATCGCCAGCGGCTACACGTCTGCGCCGGATACGGCAGGAACAGTTGTAGGGCCGGCTGGCCTTGCCTATGATCGCGAGGACGATACTCTCTATGTGGCCGCCGAGGGGGACAACGCAATCTATAAGTTGAAAGGCGCGGGAACCACAACCACGAATCTTGGCAAAGGGCAGGTGCTCTTTGACGATCAAACGGTGCTGCATGGACCCCTTGGTTTGATCTTCGCACCCAACGGCGACTTGATTATGGCCAACGCCGATCCGACACACTTCCCGCCCACGGCCACAGATCCGAGCGAAATTATCGAGATCACGCGCGGCAGTACCTTCGTGCGTAAGTTCTCGATTGACCCGAATCCAGGCAGCGCCTTTGCTGTGCTGGTTAAGGACGAAGATCGTCGCTTCGGCGAGGACAACCAAGTTCCTCGTTCGGAGCAGTTGGTCTACGTCGATGATTTCGTTTCCAACTGCATCATTTGGAAATTAGCGAAGTTGAAAGATGAGCATATAGGAGACTGAGGTTCAACTCGCGATAACAAGGTCGTCCGTAATCGAGCGCCGGCAAGTCGCGGCTGCCAAATTGGCTTGGCCAGACGGCAGTGAAAACTGCCCGTCTGGCCAGGTCACCCTTGATGTTTCAGGACGAATCTGACCGATCTCATGGCGAACGACAAACACTGACGGACCAATATCGCTTTATGGATGGATGGCTCAGATTTTTTCAGAAGTGAGTAAAGCAATATGATTCTTCCTCTGGTTTATTCACTTCAGGCGGAGGGATCAGCGGAACGACTTCGTCACCGAATGGCGGTTGATGAGATCCAGGTGGCCGTCCGGTGGACGGAATCGACCTCAGACGGCCTTCGCTGCCATACTTTCACAGGGCGTTGCCGCCAGCGCGGTCAACGAACCACTCGGATTTTTAACTAGAGAGCATGATCGTCTCAACAGAATGACGGCATGGTCGGCACAGATAATCACGATATTTAACACCCCCTGATAGTCGGCAGAGATTGGCCGGTTCAGTCGCCACTCCGGACACAACCCTTTCCTGCCGGAAAGTCCGGATACCGAGAAGCTCCCAGCGCGTTTTAAGTGGAATGGCACTGCGCAGATCGTCGCTTATCGCAGAGCCTATGATTAAATTCGTGTCGCTCGCGAGAAAGTGAATAGCGGCCCCGATTACAGGAACTGCCATGAGGATCGGATTTCTGGGACTAGGCAACATGGGGACACCGATGGCACGGCGGTTGCTCGCTGCCGGACACGAATAGTAGGTGTGGAACCGGAGCGAAGAGCGTACCAAGCCGCTCATTCACGAGGGCGCCATCGCTGCGGCGGCCCCGGCTGAAGCCGAACTTGACTCCGACGCTGTAATCAGCATGCTCCTGGACGATACCGCTTATGACGAGGGGCTTTTTGGCGACCACAGGCTAGTTGATGTGTTCTCACCCGGCGTACTTCACATCTTGTGCGGCACCATCAGCATGGCCTTCGGCGCGCGGCGCACTCTGGAGCACGCGAACCGGGGCATCGATTTTGTGGGGGCGCAGGTGTCTGGCCGGGTAAGCGATGCCTAGGACGGTCGGCTATGGATCATTGCGGCTGGGGCCGACCAAGCAGTGAACCGTGCCCGCCCCCTGCTTGAGGCATTTTCGCGAGGGATCACTGTGGTCGGCAAAGAACCGCAGTAGACGTATGCCACGCTAGCCTACATCGGAACCGGGTCTCCCACAGAGTCTGGCGCACGCCTCAGAGCTGATCCGAGGCGGTTTCGACGGGGAGACAAGAAGGGAGCCGGAACCGTCTGCCCGGGGGTGCGATGAGCCTTGGGGGATTGAATAAGAACTTGCTTATAATCAATGAGTTATGTCAATCCAACGAAGGCCGTTAAGTGAGCTTTTCCGGCCCTTTCGCTTGAGTCTATGGCACGACCGAGCGTCTGCGGCGGCTGTGGCGTCATTCTAGCCGTCTAAACGGAAGTGTGATCCGTTCGGCAACCGTGAGGACTTGAAGCCCTATCTGAGCAGGAACATTCTTCGGGGCTGGGTTCTTCGGGGCGGGATCGCGGCTTGGGATGCAAATTCGAGGGAGGTTCGCCAAAGCCAATGGCCGCAACAGCTTTTGGACCAGTTGTCGAGGCGCGCAGGCAAGGAGCGCAGGAGAGAAGCGCAGGCAAGACCATGCCGTGGATCGGGAGAGCGAAACCGGGAAAGAAGGATCGCTCCCCGCTCAAGGCCAGCCAGGGAAAGGTCGAGGTGCGAACCGGGGTCCTCGACGTGTTCGTTCTGACACAGTGTGGGCGTGTTCGTTCTGACACGGTGTGTCAGACAGAATACAACCGGCGCGGGAACAGAGACGTCTAACTGCTCTGTTCCCGCGGCAAAGAAGTGGATTGGCTCGTGCATGCATCCGGAACATGCGGGGCATTCTGCTGCGACCGGGTGAGAACAGGCCAGAAGGAACCCAAAATTCTGATCCAGCACCTCTGAACAGTAAAGGCATAAATCGCAATGTCAGTGTTAATGTCAGTGAAAGTTAAGATTTCCCAGTTCGTAGCAAACCTGACTCGGCGCAAGCTGCTCATCGGCGCGGGTCTGTTTTCGGGCGTTCTTCTTCTGATCGGGATATCCGTCTTCTGCTACTACTGGGCCAAGGTCGGCCAGATGGTGGACGACCGGCTGAAACATCCTTTGTTTACCGAGACGGCGAGGATTTACGCAGCGCCGCCAGAGGTCCGTCCGGGACAGAAGCTGACGCCGCCCGAGGTGAGCCGGGAGCTGCAGCAGGCTGGCTATTCCCAGGAGGGCGATGGTACTCGTTCGCCGATGGGAACCTACCGGGCTGGGCCGCAGTCTGTGACGGTGCATCCGGGTCCGCAGTCCTACCACTCGCAAGATGGCGCGACCATCAGCTTTTCCGACAGCGCAGTCAGTCAGATTACGGGCGACAACGGCCAGCCGCTGGCTACCTACGAGCTGGAGCCCATGCTGGTCACCGGGCTTTCGGACGCAAATCATGCCAAACGGCGGCTGATCGCCTACGACGAGCTGCCGCAGTATCTGGTGCCTGCGGTAACCGCGATCGAGGACCGGCACTTCTTTGAGCACGGCGGAATCGACTACTGGCGCGTGATGGGGTCGATTGCTCACGACCTGAGCCCGCGGCGCCATTACCTCGAGGGCGGCTCGACGCTGACGATGCAGCTGGCAAAGATGTTCTTTCTGACGCCCGAGCGGACGTTCAAGCGCAAATTCCTCCAGGTCATGATCACACTTCAGCTGGAGCATCGGTTCAACAAGCAGCAGATTTTCCAGATGTACGCCAACGAAGTGCCCCTGGGGCAGCGTGGCAGTTTCTCGGTCGAAGGCTTTGGCGAGGCGGCGCAAGCCTACTTTGGAAAGGATTTGCGGCAGCTGGATTTGCAGGAGTGCGCGCTGCTGGCGGGGATCATCCAGAGCCCGAGCCGGCTTAACCCTTTCAGGCATCCGGATCGCGCGCTGGAGCGGCGGAATCTGGTGCTGGACGCGATGGTGGAGACGGGCGGGATCAGGAAGGCCCAGGCGGACGAGGCCAAAGCTGCTCCAGAAGGGATATCTCCGGGTGCGTTCGACGCGGGCGAGGCGCCGTACTTTGTTGACCTCGTTCGTGACCAGCTGATCCAGCGGTTGGGCGACACCGATTACAACCAGCATGGACTTCGGATTTACACCTCGCTCGATCCCCACCTGCAGCAGATTGCGCAGGACGCGGTGGCTGCGGGCATGAAACATGTCGACGAGCTCGTCGAGCAGCGTCGCGAGCGCCTGATCCGCGCGGCGCTGAAAGCCGGCACTGCGCCACCACCCGAGGAGTCACCGCAGGTCGCGCTGATCGCGCTCAATCCACACACCGGGCAGGTACTGGCGCTCGCCGGCGGACGCAATTACGGCGTGAGCCAGTTCGACCATGCGGTCTCGCATCGGCCGACCGGGTCGATCTTCAAGCCGTTTGTCTATGCCGCGGCCTTCAACACCGCTCTGGCCGGAACGCCGCTGACCAATGGGGATGGCAACGGTGCCGTCTTTACGCCGGTGATGATCCTGCACGACGAGAAGACCACATTCACGTTCAACAACCAGGACTACACGCCGCGTGACTTCGACAACAAGTACTACGGGGACATTACCGCAACCGAGGCTCTCTACCGCTCGCTCAACAATCCGACGATCGCGCTCGCGCAGATGGTCGGCTTCGACAACGTGGCCGCTCTGGCGCGCGATGCGGGCATCAAGTCCGCGCGCGGTACCCCGGCGATGGCCATTGGTGCCTACGACGCCTCAGCGCTCGATATGGCCGGAGCCTACACAGTCTTTGCCAACGAAGGAGTGCACATCGATCCGTGGATGCTCGCCTCGGTACGCGCGCCCAATGGGGACGTGATTGCTGACTACACGCCGAACGCGCGGCAGGTACTCGACCCGCGGGCTGCGTTCCTCACCCTCAGCATGATGGAACAGGTTCTCAACAACCGGCACGGAACCGGCGCCGGGGTTCGCAACATGGGCTTTGTCGCGCCGGCTGCGGGCAAGACCGGGACTTCGCACGACGCCTGGTTTGCGGGATTCACCAGCAATCTGCTGTGCATCGTCTGGGTGGGCAACGATGACTACACCGACATCAAGTTGGAACTGGGCGCGAATGCGGAAGGATCGCGGGCAGCCGGTCCCATCTGGGCAGAATTCATGAAGAATGCTGTGAAGCTGCCGGAGTATTCCGATACGCAAGACTTTGTGCCTCCTGCCGGTGTCGTCGGGGTGAGCCTCGACGACAATACGAATCTGCTGGCCGACGCGAGCTGCACGGACGACTATACGGCAATGTTCCTCGACGGCACTCAACCCACCAACACCTGCGACCACCCGACGATGGGGGATTCGCCGACTGCCCTTCCGAAGGTCTTTTCGCCTGGCCAGCGGGCAGTGGTGGGAGCGCCTCCGCCGCAACAGCGAACGGTGCTGCCACCTTCGCCGGCGACTGCACCGCCTTCGCAGCCGGCAGTCGCACAGAATCCCGCCGACGATCAGGAACAGGACCAGAAAAAGAAAAAAAAGGCTGGCTTCTGGGGTCGGCTCTTTGGCAAAAAAGACGAGAGCCAGCAGCAGCCCCAGAGTCCGCCACCACCGCAGTGAAGAAGGAACTGACGCGGCTGAACATTCAAACACCAGGGGCGCCGCTGGGCTGGCATTCAAAACCTTTTGTGCGACCCGTAACGGTCGGAGACGGAAGGACAACGAAGAGCCCAAAGCAATGCTCGTGAGCCGGGTGAAGCCGGCAGGAAGTACGGCCTGGGGGTGAAATTGATCCGGGATTGATCAGGGACTCATCAAGGACGGTATGCCGCTGAATGTCGCCAACCCATCCTGGATCGTTCTTCACGACAGCAATCCCTGATCCCGGGAAATCGCGTTCTCGAGCCAGCGCAAAAAAGCCTTCTCCGGTTGGATTGTTGGCCGAACTGCCTCGACCGCAGAGTCACGCGCACGCCTCAGGGCTGATCCAAGGCGTTTTTTTGATTCGGCGGTCTTTGATTCGGCGGCAGGAACGAAGCCCTCCCCCAAGAGTTTTGCCCAGGGATGGGGGTCGGTCGCGGGAGACTCAATCATCCATTGCTGATCATGGACGAGTTTCCTTGAAGCGGCGAAGCGCGGATCAGCAAGCTTTTTCCCGGCCCCATCGCCCGCCTGTTTGGCACCACCGAGCGTCCCCGGCGACCTGCTGCTTCGATCTGGTCGACAACACGGCGTGAAACCTGTCCTGGTCCTGGTCAATGTCAATGTCAATGTCAATGTCAATGTCAATGTCAAGGTCAAGGTCAAGGTCAAGGTCAAGGTCAAGGAAGTCGGCTGTCAGCTAATCCAGTTCGCGCAATGGTCGCGAGACAGCAAACGTTGCCACAAAGATCAGTGCCGCGGCCGCGGCCATCGCGGCCAGCGCATGGGGCGTGGGAATGTGCCGCGACAGCTCGCCTGCGAGCAGCGATCCCAAGGGTGGCAATCCAAGAAAAAACGTGGCGTAGATGCTCATTACACGGCCACGCATCTGGTCAGAGGACAAATGCTGAATGGCCACATTGAACGAGGAGATCATCAGGATGCCGCTATAGCCCTCGAACAACAGCAGGCCTTGGGACAGAATAAAAATGTGCGAGTAGCTGAAAGCGATGATCGCCGAGAAAAACACGATGCCGCCCAGCGTGACCACCCGGCCGCGATGGCGCAGCGTGCCCAGGGCAGCCACGGTCACCGCGCCCAGCACCGCGCCCAGGCCTGAGGCGGCCATCAACCATCCCAGACCCGTTTCGTCGGCGTGCAATTGGATGCGCGCGAAATAAGGAATGAAGGTGAGAAACGGAATGCCAAAGAAGCTGGCTGCGGCCGTCATCCAGAGCAGCACGCGCATCTGCGGTTGTCCCTGGACATAGGAAAATCCGGCGCGAAGACTGGAGAACAAGCCGGCGTAGTGGGACGGCTCCTGCTCCGGGTATTCGATGCGCGTCAGCGCCCAAAGCACGGCCAGGAAGCTCACGCCGTTCAGGAAGAAGTTGCCGGCCACGCCCACCAGCGCCATGGCGTATCCGCCCAGCGTGGGCCCTAGAATGCGCGACATGTTGAATTGCGCTGAGTTGAGCGCGATGGCATTGGTGAGGTCTTCTCGCGGTACCAGTCGCGGCACCAGCGCCTGGTAGCTGGGAGCATTCATGGCCATGGCCATGCCGTTGAGGAACGACAGCACCACCACTTCCCAAACCGTGATGATTTTCAGCCACGCCAGCCCAGCCAGCGCAAAGGCCAGCAGCATCATGATGGTCTGCGTGACCAGCAGCAGCTTGCGCTTGTTGACGCGGTCGGCGATGACGCCGCCGAACAAGGTGAAGATGAGGAACGGAATGGAGCCGGCAAAGCCGACCACGCCCAGCCAGAAGGCGGAGCCGGTCAGCGTGAGAATCAGCCAGCCCTGGGCGACGTTCTGCATCCAGGTGCCGATGTTGGAAAGAAAATTGCCGCTCCAGAACAGGCGAAAACTGGGATTGCGCAGGGCGCGGACAATCTGCGGCAGCTGGCGATCGTCCCGGTCAGGAAAGGCGGGCGTGGCTGCGCTGGCCTCTTCGACCGCCAGGCTATGGGCTTCCCGATTCAACTCGCGGTCCGCGCTCAGATCAACTGCCCCCTGGTCTCTAGTGTAAGCT
Organism: Occallatibacter sp.; assembly: GCA_036519195.1. Classification (GTDB taxonomy): domain Bacteria; phylum Acidobacteriota; class Terriglobia; order Terriglobales; family Acidobacteriaceae; genus Telmatobacter. Next base: position 44,025 of record DATDLS010000221.1, read on the forward strand.
GTGGCTTGATTCGCGCTTGCCCTCAGAGCCCTCGATTCGAGCTTGAACTTCTGAGATCGGAACAACCTCTTCCATAAGGAACCAACAAATGTCTGTGCGCTCTCTGCTTGCCTTGCTTGTGCTTTCAGCGCTTGCCCCGGTGCTACTCCCGGCACAATCGGCTCCGCAAGCAGCAGTCTTCGGCTACACCGACTTCGCGGCTGAATCCAAAATCGAGCAGCAGTTTCTCGCCGTTCCTGACGCTGCGCTGGCCGGCCAGCACCTGAAGACGCTGACCTCCGAGCCGCACATGGCCGCCACCCCGGAGGACCACAAGACGGCCGAGTATGTGGCCGCCAAGTTTCGCGCCGCCGGCCTCGATACGGAAATTGTCCCTTACCGCGTGCTGCTCAACTGGCCCAAGGCGGTGCGCATGGAGGCGTTCGACGCCAGCGGCAAGCTGCTGATCAGCGGACCCACGCGCGAGCACGTAACAGGCGACCCTGGAGACAACGATCCCCGCGTGGTGATGCCATTCAACGGCTCTTCCGGCTCAGGCGACGTAACCGGCGAGGTGGTATACGCCAACTACGGGCAGCTTGAGGATTTCGATGAGCTGGCCGCCAAGCACGTTGACTTGCACGGGAAGATTGTTCTTGTCCGCTATGGCGGAAACTTCCGCGGCGTCAAGGTATACATCGCGCAGCAGCGCGGCGCGGCAGGCGTGCTCATTTATTCTGACCCGCAGGACGACGGCTATTACAAGGGCGACCCCTACCCCAAAGGCCCGTGGCGTCCGGATACCGGGGTGCAGCGCGGATCGGTGCAGTTCCTCTTCAAGTATCCCGGCGACCCGGAGACGCCCGGAGTGGCCTCGACTCCTGACCTGCCAGATTCTTCCCGCGTCCGGCCTGATGGCAACCAGCCGCACATCATCTCCATCCCCATCAGCTATCACGATGCTTCGCCGATTCTCCAGGCTCTGGCAGGCCCGAGCGTGCCACAGGGCTGGCAGGGCGCGTTGCCATTTCGTTATCACATCGGGCCGGGCGGCGTGAAAGTGCACCTGGTCTCGCAGCAGGACTACCAGCGCCGCATCATCTGGGACGTGATCGGCAAGATCAAAGGCTCCCAGTTTCCCGACGACTGGGTGGTCGCCGGCAACCATCGCGACGCCTGGGTTTATGGCGCGGTCGATCCGAACAGCGGCACCGCGGCCATGCTTGAATCGGTGCATGGCATCGGCGCGCTGCTCAAGCAGGGATGGCATCCCAAGCGCACCATCGTCTTCTGCAGCTGGGATGCCGAGGAAGAGGGTCTGATTGGCTCGACCGAATGGGTGGAGCAGCACGCCAAAGAGCTGGACCACGCCGTGGCCTATTTCAATGTCGACGTAGCCGTATCCGGACCCAGCTTTTCCGCAGCCGCCGTGCCCTCGCTCAAGCGGTTCATCCGCGAACTCACGCGCTCGGTTCCAAGCCCCCTCGGCGCAACCGTCTATGACCAGTGGAAGGCTGACCATGAGGAGGGCAGCGAGCATCGCAGTTCGAACGCGCCGCCGGCCGAGGAAGAAGTCCACGTGGGAGATCTTGGCTCGGGGTCTGACTTCACCCCCTTCCTTCAGCACATCGGCGTTCCCTCTACGGACATTGGCTCCGGCGGCCCGTACGGCGTCTATCATTCCACCTTCGACGACTTTGCCTGGTTTACCGAGAACGCCGATCCGCATTTTGCCTACCTGCAGGAGATGGCGCGCGTCTTCGGCCTGGAAGCCCTGCGCATGGCCGACGCCGACGTGCTGCCCTATGACTATGTAACCTACGCCCACGCCATCGACACCTACATTGTGGCTGCCGAGCGCAAGGCTTCCGATGCGGGCATCGCCAAAATGGACTTTGCCGCCGTCCACTCGGCTGTGGGCCGCTTTCTAGCCGCGGCGCAGCGCGACTATCAGCTGCAGACGGGGAAAACCGGCGATCTGACCAGGCTGAATACTGCCCTGCGCCAGACCGAGGGCGACCTGGTCTCCGCAGCCGGGCTGCCCAACCGCCCCTGGTACCGGCACACGATCTATGCGCCCGGCGAGTACACGGGCTACGCCGCGGTGGTGATTCCCGGGGTCAACGAGGCCATTGAGAGCAAAGACGCGTCCCGCGCTGCGCAGCAGTTGACCGTGCTGACCCAGGCACTGGACCGCGCCACGCACACTCTCGAAACAGCGCAGTAGTCCACAGCCGGAAAAGTCCGAGCTCAGGGAGTCACTGAATCAAGGAGCCAAGGAGCCAGCTGTTCTCCCTTCGAGCAGCGCGAGGAAGTTACCTGAGTAACGCATTCGCGCACCTGGCGGCCAGGATTGCCCATCTCCTACAACTTTCGAGGGAGAGCGGTTCCCACCTTTGTCAGGGTGCATTGCCAATGAATTCGTCGTTTCTTGATGGAAACTTGCGAGCAAAAGCGTAGATTGGTAACACTCACAACTATTACCAATCGGCGTGGGTGTAGAGTTACCTCTCTGATTCAGTTCCGCGGATGAATCTTAAGGGGTACCGGACCCGGATCAGGATTTCTCTGCTGAGGAGTACGCGCATGCACGACATTCTGATCGCTCTCGCATTTGTGGCCATGGTGGCCTGCCCGGCTATCGTCGCTCGACCGCCTCAGCAGGAAACCGACGACGAGACATAGATCGATCCCGGGGTCGCTCAGCCAATTTGCGGCCCGCTCGATACTGAAGTGCTTTCGTTGCGCTCTGTGCGCAACCTCCTCAAGTTTCTGTGCAGCTTTAGGGAATCCCTCCCCCACCCACCTCAAGCCTGCACAGAAATGTCTTCGCCCTGCCGCCAAGGAGCCATCCACCTCCCACCGAGGACTCATTGCGCATTTCTGTGCATGAGGGGTAGGCTCTTTTTCACAGTGGAACCGGCTAAACGCTCCCCTTTGGCCGACCGTTCGCGTGGGCTGTGGGTCCGCGGAGGCGAGTCTGTTGATCGATTTCCTGATTGGCGCAGGATTTGTGGCGGTGGTTTTGACGCCGGCCGTGTTGGGCAGCATCCTGCGCGGGCGTTCTCGCCGGGCCTGGTAACAGGCGTTTGGAACCCAAGGGTTCCCGAGCGACGTTCGGCGCCCAAGACTGATACGCTAAATCAAAGTGAATAAATGCGATCGACTGCTCATTGGGCTCCAATGTGCGCCCGTCATTCGATGGTTTCCGATCGCCAGACGGTTGACCCCGGCCGGTTACACTCGTATCGTTAAATACGACGATGAAAATCTCTGGAAATACCGTGCGGATCGGGATTGCGACAGCCGTGATCGTGGGGACAATTGCCTGGCTGGCGTTCACCGGCTATGGGGCAAACAAGAGCTATTACGTGACCATTGCGGAGCTGGGCGGTATGGGCGACAAGGCCTACCAAAGCCAGTTGCGCGTGGAGGGGTTTGTCGTGCCGGGCTCGATTGAGCAGAACGGCACGTACGTCAATTTTGTTCTGAACGAGTTTGAGAGCCACTCTCCCAAGGCCAGTGGAGGCCGCCTGCTGAAGGTAGCATACAAGGGATCGGAGCCGCCGCCGGATACGTTCAAGGACGACTCGCAGGCGCTGGCCCAGGGGTCCTATGGCCGCGACGGCGTGTTCCACGCCTCGGTTCTGCAGGCCAAGTGCGCCAGCAAGTATGCACCCGCCGGCCCCAATCAGCCGGGCGCCAAACCCATGTCTCCGGCGCCGGCAAAGTCGAACGCTGCCACTTCCGCGCCTTCCTCCGTCGGCACCGCCAAACCGGCTGCCTGAGAGTGACCGCGCCCGTGTCCGATTCGGGAGCCGACCAAGCGGCGGATTCCAGCGCCTCCCGCACCACTGCACGGCTCCATAACGTTTCCAAGCTTTTTGGATCCTTTGCGGCGCTGCGCCAGGTTTCGATCGAGCTCGAGCAGGGCCGCTGCTACGTGTTGCTGGGCGAAAACGGCGCCGGCAAGTCGACGCTGCTGCGCATTCTTGCCGGCTTGCTCGAGCCCAGTTTCGGTACCGCAAAGGTTTTCAATGGGCTGGACCCGCATCAAGCACGCGCGCGGATCGGCTACATGAGCCACGCGCCCATGCTGTACGACGAGCTGACCGCCGCGGAGAACCTTCACTACTTCAGCCGCCTTTATCCAGGGCGGGGAAGCCTCTCGCCCGCCGAAGCCTTGCGGCAGGTAGGACTGGACCCCAAGCTGAGGCGCACCCTGGGCCAGTATTCGCAGGGAATGCGGCAGCGGACCTCTCTGGCGCGCGTCTTGATGCCGGCCCCGGAGTTATTGCTGCTGGACGAGCCATTTTCCAACATGGACGTGGTCAGCGCCCGACAGATGGTGGAACTGCTGGCCGGCTTCCGCTATGGCAAGCGAACCATTGTCCTCACCACGCATCAGCGCGAACTGGCCGCGCCCATCGCCGACTGGCTGCTGACTCTCAATGCCGGCCGCGTCCAGTCGTTTGAACCAGGGAGCCCCACCTTATGAAAACCAATGGCGCACGCTTTCTTGAGTCGCTCGGCATTCCCTTCGAGTTGCGCGAGTACGACGTGGATCCGGAAGACTTGAGCGCCATCACCGTAGCCAGAAAGATCGGCATGGACGCCGAGCAGGTCTTCAAAACGCTGCTGGTGACCGGGGGCCCGAACCTCTATCGCTTCGCCGTGATTCCCGGCGACCGGGAGCTCGACTTCAAGAAGCTGGCTCGCGCCGCGGGATTGCGCAAGGCGGAGATGGCACCGCTCAAGGACGTGCAGCCGCTCACCGGCTACATTCGCGGCGGTGTCACGCTGTTTGGCGCGCGCAAGCCTTACCCGGTGTACATCGACGAGACGGCAGTCTTGTTCGACAGGATCAGCGTCTCGGCCGGAGCGCGCGGGACACAGCTGATTCTTCGGCCGGCGGACTACCTGTGCGCCGCCCAGGCCATGGATGTGGAGGTACAGACCGCGGACCTGACCAAGGATATCCCGAAAGGCGCCGCCTCGACTGCCGCGGACCCAATCAAACCATGACCCGTGCGCTCTGGACGCATCTTGAGAAAGACCTGCGCATTGAGCTGCGCTCGCTGGATGCGCTTGTGTCCATGCTTTTCTTCTCGCTCCTGGTCGTGGTGCTATTCTCGATCGCCTTTGATCCACAGGGAGATTTCGCGCGCCAGATTGCCGGAGGCGTGCTATCGGTGGCCACCATGTTCGCTTCGGTAAGTGCGCTGAACCAGGCGTGGGCACGGGAGATCCGCCATCAGGTGATGGACGCGCAACGTATGACGCCGGCGCCGGGAGCTGACCTGTTTCTGGCCAAAGTCATCGCCAACTTTCTTTTTGTCACCGTGGTGCAGATCATTCTGGCGCCGCTTTTTCTCGTCATGTATAACCTGCGCATCGAGGGCCAGGCGTGGCTGCTGGCATTCGTCCTGCCGCTCGGTACATGGGCGCTGGTGGGAAACGGCATATTTTTTGCCGCGCTCTCGATCCGCAGCCGCAATCGCGAGCTGTTGCTTTCGCTGATCCTTTTTCCCATTTTCATTCCGGCGCTGCTGGCCATGGTGCGAGCAACGACGTCCATCCTGACCGGTGATGGCGACCCGATGTTGTGGATCAAGCTGCTGCTGGGCTACGACATCATCTTCACCACCATTAGTCTGCTGCTGTTTGACGTGGTCTTTCACGCGGATTAAACCCGTCCACCGGGTCGTGG
>DATDLS010000222.1:0-2132 GCA_036519195.1 Occallatibacter sp.
TTCCAGCACCTGCTCTCGCAATCCACCAAAATATTCGTCGTCCTGCCGTTTCAAGGTGTAGCAGGTTGCACAAAGACCGAGCGCAAGGATTCTCTCGCGTCCGCATCGGCAATGCAGCGCCCGCTGTACTCCGGTCTTCGACGGGTTAGTCTTCAATGCCTGCCAGCCCAACATTGATGTCCGCGGCGATCCAGCCTTCTTTCCAGGGTTGCGTACGGCCCTCATCGAACGGAACTCCATTCGCCCGGGCATCGCCGCCGGCATCGAACAGCAGGCCCCATGTCTCAGCGTAATCATCTTCCCTGCCATCGGCCAGGACACGTTTGTGCCGATCCAATTCAAGAGCTTCCGTATCGGCGTCTTCCCAGCCACAACGCCAACAGTGATGTGCAATTTCTGAATCCGGTATCGCAGCTAGACGTGCGCGATAGCCGGCTGCGTATTCGATGGGCTCCCACTTTTCTAAAGCCGCGAGTCCTGGATGAATCATGCACACTCTCCACTTGCTCTAGTTAGATAAAGATAAACCCTTGCCGAAGACACGGTTGAAGGTCTGCGAGCCAGCACCGAACTCGGGGACGTTGGTTTTTCCGAGGAAGATGGCGCCGGCGGCGCGCATGCGCGTGACGAGCAGGTTGTCGTGTGTGGGGACGTTGTCTTTGAAGAGGGGCGAGCCGAAGGTGGTGCGGACGCCGGCGGTTTCGAGGAGGTCCTTGTGGGCGACGGGCAGACCATGCAGGGGGCCGAGCGTTTCGCCACGCGCCTGCATCTCATCGGCGCGGGCCGCGGCTGCGGTTGCCTGGTCGGCGACGAGCGTGACAATGGCGTTGACCTGAGGATTGACACGATCGATCTGTTTGAGGTGCTCGGCAAGAGCTTCGCGAGCCGAAAGCTTTTTGGCTCGGATCAAGGCCGCCATCTCGACCGTAGAGGTGAAGCAGAGTGAGGGCGCAGATGGCTGGGCGCTTAGCACACCGGGAAGAGCCGAGGAGATTGAGGCTGCGGCGAGGCCTACGAGGACCTCGCGGCGCGTGGGTTGGCCTTGCTGTGCAGAAAGCATGGAACAACCTTACCATTCGAGAACTCGGTGCCAGACGTAGAGCTCGGCTATACGCCTCTCGCTCGCTCAGCGCTGGTAGATCACCTTGCCGTCGAAGATGGTCATGTCGACCCTGGTCTTCTCGATCGCCTCTGGCGGGATTGTAAAGATGTCGTCGGAGAGCACTACCAGGTCTGCCAGCTTGCCCGGTTCGATGGATCCTTTGACCGTCTCCTGGTGTTCGGCAAATGCGGATCCCATTGTGTAGGCGTGCACTGCCTGCGCAACGGTGATGCGCTGCTCGGGAATCCAGCCGTTTGGGTTCTTGCCGTCGAGGGTGCGGCGAGTGGTGGCGGCATAGATGCCCATCACCGGATCCAATGGCGCGACCGGCCAGTCGGAACCGAAAGCGAGTGTCGCACCGGCATCCAGCAGGGATTTCCATGCATAGCTCGACTTGATACGCTGCGGGCCAAGGATGGTTTCAGCCCACCGTCCGTCGTCGATTGCGTGGTAGGGCTGCATGGAAACGATCACGCCAAGCTTTGCGAAGCGCGCGTAGTCCTCCGGATGAAGGTGCTGCGCGTGCTCGATGCGGGGGCGGCGATCGGCAGGGCCATTGTCTTTTTCCAGGCGGCCGTAGAGATCGAGTATGGTGCGGTTGGCGCGATCGCCGATGGCGTGGATCGTAAGCTGGAGTCCGGCCTTGTCGGCCTGGCGCATCGATTCGTAGAAATGCTCGACGTCGAGAAGATCGGGGCTGGCGAGGCCGCTCTTCGCCGGATTGTTCGTGAACGGCTCATCCATCCAGGCAGTTTCAGAACCAAGGGCGCCATCGGCGAAGGCTTTCAGGTTGCCAATGCGGAGATAAGGACTGCCAAAAGGCGCGACGATGCCGGCGTCGGCCAGAGTCTTCCAATCGCGGACGGGAAAAGCCTCGTAGATGCGGACAGTCAACTTGCCAGCGCGCTCGATCTTCTGGAACTCGCGAAAATTGTCCGGCTGGCCGCGGTCTTCAGAGCTGTCGGCCATGTTCTGCACGCTGGTTACGCCGTGAGCTGCTGCTTCGCGCATGGCTGCTTCCATGGCCTGG
>DATDLS010000223.1:0-8333 GCA_036519195.1 Occallatibacter sp.
GCCTCGTTGTGCTGCTGGGCTTACCTACAATCGGTCGCATGGCAGGCGAAATCATCAATCATAAGTTCGCAAATGCAGTGAGAAATGTCCAGCGGATAACTTGAGGGAGTGCCTGAACCGTTACCCCATCTGAACTATTACCCTGGATGACGATCAATCTGGAAGTTATGTCTTTGGATTAGTACCCAGAAACGCCGCAGTGTACAGAGGACTTAATCCGCTATGCTATTCGCAGTATGTGCGGTCGCTTCGCCAGGAAATCCACGCAGGAAGTCCTCGCCGACTGGTTTGGTGTCGAGCTTGAGGATATGCCGTGGTTTGCACCCAGCTTTAACGTAGCGCCACAAAGCATTCAGCCAGTTGTGCGCTTGAGTCGTGATACTGGCAACCGGGGGTTTGCGCTGATGCGCTGGGGATTGGTGTCGACGTGGGCGAAGGATGCCAAGATCGGGTACAGCACAATCAATGCGCGTTCTGAAGAGGTGGCGTCGAAGCCCGCCTTCAGGGAGGCATTCAAGAAACGCCACTGATACCTGCCGACAGTTTTTATGAGTGGATGCGTCTGGATGCCAAGTCAAAGCGGCCGTTTGCAATCGCGCTCAAGAGTGGGGAGCCGTTCGCCCTTGCTGGATTGTGGGAGAGCTGGCGGCCAAAGGACGGCGCGCCACTGGAGACCTTCACAATTCTGACCACCTCCGAAAATGAATTGATGCAGCCAGTCCACGATAGGATGCCGGTGATTCTCGAACCGAGAAACTATGACCGCTGGCTGGATTCCGGAGACCCATCCAGACCGCCAGTGGACTTGCTCCGTCCATATTCCGCTGAACAGATGCGTGCCTGGCCAGTGAGTGACCGCGTGGGGAATGTGCGGAATAATGATGCTGCGCTACTCGAACCATTGAGCTAGCTGATGTCTTCATTTTCCAGCGCAGCAAGTTGTAGACATCTTGGCCGGAATCTGAAGTCAACTCCTGATATGGCATCGCAAAGCATGAAGGCGCGCGCTTTGCGGCGCGCCTAGGCCCGTCGGGTGGGAACAAACTGGCGCTCCTGCTGAATGGCAGGAGCCTCATGCAGGGCGGGAAGACGGGTAGGGAAGCACAAAAATGGCGGAGCCTTTGGGTTGGCTCCGCCGGAATGCTGGATGGGATTACGCGGCTTTTGTGTTCTTCGCGGCCTTTGCTGGCGGTTTTGCCGTGGCCGGCTTTGCGGTCTTGGCTCTTTCTTTCGCGGCGAACTCCTGTTTGACCTTGGCGGTAATGAGGGCCACGTCCACCTTGTAGAACTCCGCGGCCTCGCGTAGAGCCTTGCTTGAATCGCTCTGCGAATGCAGCGTTTGAAGGATGGACAGCTCAACCAAGATTCGTCCAAGTGTGCTCTCGTCGGACTTGCGAACAAAGGCGGCCAACAGTTTGGCCGGTGTGTCGGCAGTGGTTGCCTGTATTTTGTTGATGCCGTGCTGACGGAGCAGGACGGCGAGACGGCGCTCTTCAACCGTCGCTGTCAGACGCTCGACGATGAAAAGCAGATCGCGCTTCATCAGGCGAACGGGAACGGCTTCGACGATGGCACTCAGTACGCGCAAGCCGGTTGCCTGGGCGATTGCTTCTTCGCAGCGGCGCTTCTCCTGCTCGACCTTGGCGTTTGCATCGGTCGCGGCCTTCGGCTTGCGGGCATGATGAATCGGGCATTCCGCATTTGCACAAATGCGCCTTATCTCTCCCTTCTCACTGCCTTCGGTGACGATGGCCTCGGAAGTGAACTTGCACGCCTTGTACTCTGGCCAGTCGCGCTGCTTCTGGTTGGTCGGCTTCTCACTGTGAATCTCGACGTACTTGTTGCGCGGGACCATTGCGCTGCCTTCCTTCTGCGTCCCATAGGCAGTGCTGATTTGTACCAGCTTGGGTTTGGCCGCAATGGTCTGCTGAACGAACTTTTCCAATTTGGCTGAATAGCATTTTGGATCAGCGCATGAATCGTGCTGCGTTGCCATGCCTTCAAACAGTAAGGTGTTGTGGCCGGTGCGCTTCGGGCAATCAACGCAAGCCCCGGCCTCGGGACAAGTTGCGCATCGTCTTTCGAGAATGGAGCGGATGCAAGCTCCAAGAGAACGTTGTGTTCAATCCACGTTTGAAGCTGGCGAACTGGTAGCAGGATGCGCTTCGTTTTGTTGCCGCTGTTGAACTGCTCTTGATAGCAAGCCTTGAGGGCTTCCTCCTGCTGTGCTGGTTGGAGCTTCTTGGCTCCCGGCTCGCCATGAGCGAACTGGTAGCCACCAACCACGATTGCGATCAAACTTGCGACCTTCGCAACCGTGCCGGTGAAGAGCGTTTGCATTGCGGTGAATCCGGTATCGAACGGCGACTGCGCCAGCGTGAGCGCCGGAAAAAGGATGAGCAGAGTGATGAGGGTTAGGCTGGGACGCATCCGGCGCAGGCTGCCCCAGAGGACAGCCTGTGGCTGGTTGCAGGATTTGAGCGTGGCAATCATCGGCACCTTCAGCGGCCCGTAAAGGACCGCGATATGCCGAAACGTAAGCCAGGTTCACTCGCCGCGTCCAATAACTTTTTGGAAGTTGCCCATAACTTTTTGGATTTGAATGGCTCGCAAAAATGACAGAATGGCCGCCTTGAAAGTTGACAAGGGACCATTGTCCGTTTGCATATGGTCTATTCCCTACTTGCATCTGCAAGGAATATATGGTATTTTTTCTTGCAGATAGTGGCGATTCAATATGAGCCAAACGATTGAAAATAAGATTACATATCGAATCCGTGGAACGGGTGGAGGGTGGGCGTTCTCGCCGCGCGACTTCCTGGACCTCGGAGGCCGCCCCACTGTCGATTCAACACTTCACCGGCTGGAAAAGCGGGGCGAGATTCGTCGGGTCATCCGCGGCGTCTATGACTACCCGCGCTTCAGCAAGCTCCTCGATCAGCACCTGAGTCCTGATGTTGACCAGGTTGCGCGGGCCTTGGCGCGGAAGTTCCGCTGGCGCATCCAACCCAGCGGCGCAATGGCGCTGAACTTCATGGGGCTTTCGACTCAAGTGCCGGCACGCGCCGTCTATCTGTCGGATGGTCCGGATCGGGCTTACCAAGTCGGCAACACGGCGCTGGTCTTCGAGCACACGGCCTTGAAGGAATCCGGAGTTAAGCTGAAGGAGAGCGGCCTGATCGTGCAAGCGCTCAAGTCACTCGGGCAGGAGCGGATTACTCGAGAGATCATCGCGAAGATTCGAGCATGGCTGCCGGAATCGCTGCGCGCCAAGGTGCTGGCCGACACGAAAACGGCGACAGGCTGGGTCTACAACGCAATTCAGCAAATCGCCGAAGAGGGCACAGATGGATAGGATCGCGACCGGAGCGGCAACGGACAGGCGGGATTTATTCGGCGAGTCGGCAAGCCGGCTCGGCATGAATCCCGCCATTGTCGAAAAGGACTTCTGGGTCTGCTGGATTCTCAAGCACCTCTTTGCAGGACCGAAGCTCAAAGAGCAGATGGTCTTCAAAGGCGGGACGAGTCTCTCGAAGGTCTTCGGATTGATCGACCGTTTTTCCGAGGACATTGACCTGATCCTCGATTGGCGCCTGCTTGGGTACGGCCATGCGGAAGGCAACGATCCATACCAGACCATTCAGTCGAAGACGAAGCGGAGCCGTTACAACCAAGAGATGAATGCCAAGGCCGCGGAGTACATTCGCGGCACACTGCTTGGGCAACTCAACCTGCTCTTTGCGCTGGTCCCCGGCATTATTGCCAGCATCGACGAAACCGAACCGCATACAGTGAACGTGCGATACCCAGCCGCGTTCACGGCCTCATACATCCGCCCCGAGGTTCGGCTGGAGATTGGACCGCTTGCATCCTGGGTTCCATCCCACGCCCGGACGATTCAGCCGTATGCGGCTACATCCTTTCCAAAGGCGTTTGCCGAATCGGACTGCGCGGTTGTCGTCATCGACGCCGAGCGAACCTTCTGGGAAAAGGCCACCATTCTTCATCAGGAAGCCCATCGACCGGGAGCGATTCCTGCCCGGTATTCACGCCACTACTACGACCTGTACAAGCTGGCGGAAAGCCCGGTCAAGGCGGCGGCTCTTGCTGATCGCGCCCTGCTTGACTCCGTGGTCGAGTTCAAAGAGCGGTTCTACTACTCCTCCTGGGCGCACTACGACTTGGCCAGGCCAGGTTCATTCCGGTTGAGTCCTCCTGAGAGCCAACAACCGGCGCTGGAGCGGGACTACCGCGCCATGCGCGACATGTTCTACCGGGAGCCGCCTGAATTTGCTGATGTAATTCGGGTTTTGAATGTACTGGAGAATGAGATCAACGCACTTGCGTAGGCCCAGATCAGGTACAACTCTCTGGAATCGTCCTGAGAAATGGTTGCGGGATGCCGACCTTTCATTGTCAATTCGCGCAGTGAACACGCCAGGTTTAAGGGCGGCGTTACGGCAGGAACAGTACCCCGGAAGTGATGACATCTGGAAGCAGCAGGCGGGTAAAACGGTTCCCAATTCACATGGGTTGACTTTGCTGCTATGATTCCTGCCATTCGTCCATTTCCCGTTTGAACCCAAGGCGATTCAGTGGCTATCGAACGACGCTCGTACACGCCCGCAGAGGAGATCGCGCTCACTACCCAGGTTGAGGGTTGTTGCCCGTTGTGCGGAACGGCGCTGTTCTACAAGAAAAAGGGACGCACTTATCGCTACTACGAACTGGCGCATATCTTTCCGCTCAATCCGAAGCCGGCCGAGGCTGAGGAACTGAAAGATGTCGAGCTGCTGAGTGCCGACCGGAACGATCTCGACAACCAAATTCCGCTGTGCACTGGATGTCACACGCGATTCGATAAGCCCCGCACCCGTGCGGAGTACGAAGAGCTTTTCCGGGTCAAACGCGGCCTGATCGAACGCGCGCGGCAACGCGCTCTTATGCGCGAGTACCCTATAGAGGATGGTATCCATCAGATCGTCGTGGCTCTCGGGAACGTCCGCTTCGAAGAATCGACTGAGGAGGACCTGACCCTCAACCCCCAGACCGTCGATGCTAAGTGCAAAACGGCCATGCCGGAGCTCATCATTCGTAAAATCAAGAGGAATGTGACGGACTACTATCCACATGTAAAACGGGAGTTCCGTGTCTTAGAAGAGGAGTATCCGACCAAGTCGCAGTTGATCTACTCGCAGGTACGGACGTTCTATCTGAAGCAGAAGAGCCTCGGCCTGCCGAAGCAGGAAATCTATCAGAACGTCGTGACCTGGTTCCGGACCGTGACCAAGACGGACATGATCGAAGCGCCTGAAGTGATCGCAGCCTTCTTCGTGCAGAACTGCGAGGTGTTCGATTGATCATGCCGAACAAGGTAATCACGTTGCGCGAATCCGCGCTCGGGCGGACGCCCATCATTCTGCATGAGAAAGCCTCGCATGCCAATCTCGTCAGCCTGTACGGCAAAGTGGGCAAGGAATTCGAAAGTATTGACCAGTTCCTGCTGGCCATTGACGTGCTCTATATCCTCGGACAAATCGACGTGGACCTGTCCACCGGATTGGTGACCTATGCTGATTGAAATTCGTTCGCAGAAGTTCCGCACGGGGGTGGTTTCGTTCCATTCCGGCCTGAACGTGATCCTGGGCGATGCGAATGCCACCAACTCCATTGGAAAGTCCACCATGCTGATGGTGATCGACTTCGCGTTCGGCGGCAAAGATCTGCTCCTTCACAACGATGACGTTGTGAAGGAGCTTGGCCATCATGAGTATTTCTTCACGTTCCAGTTCGCTGACGAAGTCTACCGGTTCTGCCGAGACACAAGCCAGCCGGATACGGTGTACCCTTGCGGAATTGAGTTTGAGCTTGGGCCTCCCATGACGCTAGAGGCGTATACCGCGTTTTTGCGGCAAGCCTACGGAGTAGAACTGCCGGACTTGAGCTTCCGCATGTTGGTCGGTCTCTATACGCGCGTGTGGGGCAAAGAAAACCTTGATCCCTCCATGCCGCTCCATATCATCCCGAGCAAGAGCGGCGAAGAGTGCGTTGACAATCTCATCAAGACCTTTGATCGATACGCGACCATCCGCGACATCGCACTCAATCTCGACGGCACGGAAAAAGAGTTGAAGGCATGGGGGGCCGCGAAGACTCACCGCGTGATCCCTGTAATTCAGAAGAAGGGCTACGACGAGCATCGCCACGCTGGAGAGCGAACTCTCAGATATCCGAGTGAATCTCGCGCGATACACGGCGAACGTCTCTGAGGTCGTCAATCGAGAGTTACTGGAACTGAAGGAACAGAAGGACCGTCTTCTCGCGCTTCGATTGACTTTGGCGAGCCGACTTCAGCGGGTGCAGAACAATCTCCGCGGCAGCCGCGCAGTCCGGAGCGAAAACTTTCAGGAGCTGGTCCGCTATTTCCCAGCCATCGACCAGGATCGTTTGGCGCGCGTCGGTGAGTTTCATACGGGAGTCGCTCGAATTCTGCACTCAGAACTGGGCGCATCACAGACACAGCTTGAAGAGCAGTTGGCTGTGATCGATCAGGAACTGGCGTCGATTGACGAGCGCATGGCGCGAAGCCTGAACACCGTGGAGGCACCTACCGCGCTCGTGGACCGGGTTGCGGAGGTTGCGACGAAGATAAAGAGTGCCCGCGAGGAAAACGGTCGCTACGAGCATGAGGTGGAACTCCGTGCCGAGATGAAACGGCTCAAGGAACGTCTTCAGACCGAGAAAGAAATGATTCTGGTCGTCATTGAGAAGACGATCAATGACGGCATGCGCCGGATCATGACGGAACGGTTCGGTCCGGAGCGAAAGAGTCCCTACCTTCAGTTGCGGGAACGCAGTTACAGCTTCGAGGTTGAGGAAGACACGGGAACTGGGGTTGCCTACACCGGACTCGTGCTGTTCGATCTGACCATTTTTTTGCTGACACGGCTACCAATTCTGGTCCACGACACCGTGATCTTCAAGAACATCGAAAACGACTCAGTTTCGCGACTGCTGCCTGTGTACCTCGAAACTGAGAAGCAGTCGTTCATTGCGCTGGACGAAATCGACAAGTATGGCCCCGAAACCACCGCTCTGCTCATAGAGCATCGGGTTCTTCAACTCGACACGAAAAACCTTCTCTACATCAAGGATTGGAGGAGCAAAACTTGATGACCGAGTCACGAATGGGCGAGTGTGACTCGGCTAAAGCCGAACTCAAGGGGGTGGGATGATCAAGTTCGTGGTGGATCAGGATGTAATGATACTGGAATTTTCATCCGATTCCTGGAATAGCCGTTGGGTTTGGGAGGAATTGAAAACAAATGGAAGGGTTACGATCAGTCATGTGTTCACGCTGGAGCGCGGAGACCTAATCAATGAACCAAGCAAAGGCCAAGATATCGATGAGTTCGAGTACCAGTTCCACTTCGCAAAGCGGGACGGTGCCTACCATCGGATCAAGGGTCGCGTGTTCAGCATAGCGAACGATGTACTGCTTGCAGATAGCGGCATCAAACTGGAGGGCAAGCTCTTCGTCGCCGAGCGCAACGTTTCGATATTCAAACGTCTTGCCAAGGTCATAGGGGAAGACCAGGACATAGCGGTCGGCGGCAGCAAGTCTGGCAGCATACCTGTCGACGTATTCGAACATCTCCTTAAGAAATTTCCCAACTCCACCGAGCTTGACCACTACGCCAACGCCAGAGTATCAAACATCATCGGGGAATACTTCGATGGAATGAGGGATTTTGGGAAGCAGTACGAGACCTATCGGAGCCGGCGGAAGACTGTGGTTTCTACAACTCCTTTCCTCCCCCAGGAACTCCTGCAAGCCGAGATCGATAAATTTACATTCATCCACAACACGATCAAAGAGTGGCTGGAATCGTCGGAGGGCAGGACCGAGAAGGAATGGCGGAAGATGCTCCTCAACTTTATCCTGCTGATCTTCCCCAAGTATGTCACCGTGCTGGAGGAAGTCCAGATCGAGGATCACTACTCAAAACCCGACGTCACCACAAGTCGCTCCATCGACATTGCGCTCGTGGATGTCAACGGCAATCTCGACATTATCGAGATCAAGCGCCCCTTCGACGACGTCCTCCTTTCGAAGACGCAGTACCGCGACAACTACGTGCCAACCAGAGATTTATCCGGCACGGTTATGCAGGCCGAGAAGTATCTGTTTCGTAACCATTCAGCTCGGCAAAAATCCGAAAGAGTTCACACGTGTCCTACCCCCACAGTTGGATTTCTGATAACGGTTTAGATACTCCCGGGGCAGTTGAGGCTGGACATTTTCAACGGAATCAGGCAAATTATGCTTGATG
>DATDLS010000224.1:0-2283 GCA_036519195.1 Occallatibacter sp.
GCCACAAAGCCCCCAAAATCGAAACTTGCCTGGTAGTCGCACTACCGTCTCTGGCGGCGCGTCCTTAGCAGTAAGGGCTCGTGACTCGCAGAGCTAACTTAGACCCTGTGGAATTCGGCAATCCAAAAGAGCCACACCCAAAAAGAAATCTGTCCGAACCTGGTTCCACAAACCGGCCCAACTGGCGGCGGAGATAGCAAGGCGGACACTGAGACGTATCCGGTAGCTGAATCCCTGTCCATTTGCTGGTTTTCCGGTATCGGTCGTGAAGCCGACACCGAGCGTTGGGCATTCGCCGTGAGCGCCAAGAAGGCCTGGGGACAGAAAGTGCGATCCGACGTCGCTTCAATCGCGGGCACTGGGCGAGGCTACAAGAAGATCTTTTTTGTCAGCAGCCAATACATCCGTAGCAAAGACAGAGCTGCAGCAGAGGATGAGCTGTCAGCGAAGTATGGCGTAGAGGTACGTATTTTTGATCGGACCTGGATTCTCGACAAGGTATTTCAGAATAAGCGTGAAGACCTCGCCATTGAAAAACTCGGTCTGAGTGTTTCGCACCGGCCAAACCTGAAAAAAGGTCCGCTCGATCTTCAACGTGAGCGCGACCTTGAAGAGATTGAGGCAAGGCTCGAAGAGGCAGTGACGAGCGATACGTTCAGTTTGCATGTTGCAGACGACGCGATGACAGCCGCACTCATATCGAGGGCACTGGAACGACCGCGGATTGAAACCGATGGCAGATTTGACCGAGCCGACCGGATTGTTCAGAAATGCGGAATACCGCATCAATTCGTTCGTAACGCCTACGACCGTGCACAAACAGCCTTCTGGTGGTACGAAGACTTTTCTGAATTCCTCAAACGCTATGCCGAAATGGAGGATCGCGTTCGAGATAGCTGGAACACCTATGATTTTCAGCTACTGACAAACCTCTGGATACTGTCGCACGGCTTGTATCAACGTCAAGACGTGGCCATGCCGAAGACCAGCTATGAAGAGAAATCTTCCCGCCTTCTAGCCGAGCTTGATCGCTTGGCGGCTCAGGAAGACAGGCCCAGCTCCGAAGCCCAAGCGAAGACCTTAAAAATTCTGATCAGGATCTTTCGCGCAGGACCCGCGTCATCTGAGTTAGCGGCGCTGCTTGGAGAA
Organism: Occallatibacter sp.; assembly: GCA_036519195.1. Classification (GTDB taxonomy): domain Bacteria; phylum Acidobacteriota; class Terriglobia; order Terriglobales; family Acidobacteriaceae; genus Telmatobacter. The sequence goes on from DATDLS010000224.1 coordinate 1,150, forward strand.
CTTGCTGCCGTTATTGCCGAAGCGGAACCACTTGCCGGATATCCTCTACTGCCTCTCATCAATCTCCTCACGGAACTAGAAGAAGTGCTCGATGACGTTCCTGGATATCGCCCACTCTTCCAGCAGATTGTCGAGATAGCCGGCACGCGAATGAACGACGTTGTGGGTGCGCAAATGCTCCTGAAAAGCGGGCAAAGGCAACTGTTACGTGATCGACCCAAACAAGCCATTGTGAATCTTGGTATGGCGTTAGGCCGGCTCTATAAGAATGAAAGCCGTCGGGATCTAATGCGTACTTTGTATCTCTGTGGGCGGGCATACGAACGCCTTGGCTTATTTTGGGCTGCACGAGGATCGCTCCTGATCGCCGCTTCAATATCCACGGACGACCTTTTCGCGAAGGGTGACTTGAACTTGGCGCAACTCGCCTGCTTCAACCGGATGAAGTGGATCGAGCTGCAGCTTGGGCGCGTGCCCCACCTATTGATGTGGCATCAGCTCGACCAGACTCTTGCTCGTATGCTCGCCGAACGTGATGTCGACACTGCACCGATTGAGCAGAGCGAACTTCAATTTGATCTTTCGCTGGCCCTTCTCCTCCTTAAGACCGAGTTCTGGGACCTCAAATCGTTGAAAACTCTGCCAGACACTCTGGAGGCAAACAATCTATCTGCGGCCTCTGAGATGTTGCTCTTTGCTTTTGGTGATGAACCGCATCGCTGGCAACCACCCGACGGCGAAGAAACCTTGGAGGCTGTCCTATCCCGCGGGCGGACTACGGGAATCTTTAGGGATCTTCCAGAGCGCCCGCTATTCTACGAGCAGAGAACAGTCGAGATGCACACAAACGTTCTTGGTTGTGTGCTGACTGTGAATTCTGATAACCGCCATCCGAGCATAGAGCTTGGCGAGTCAATGCTCGCAGCTTTAGGATCCTTTCATAAATAACATCCCATGATGAAGTTTGTGCTGGACATTTTCGTTCCTTCCTGGTAAAGCATAGTGGGAGACTCTTTTCTGGAGGATCCCGAGGGATGAAAGCCGAAATCGACTGGCGGGGTGAAAAGGAAGAAAAGCGGTTGTACTGGAAGGTGCGGGAGGAGAGAAAGCAACTGGTACGGGAAAGATTTGAGC
>DATDLS010000225.1:0-24417 GCA_036519195.1 Occallatibacter sp.
ACGCACTTGTTCAGGACGCCGGAAGGCTCGATAAAAGCCAAGTGCCGAACCCCAATCGTGCAGCACCAAAATAACGTTTCCGTCGATTCCAAGTGCATCGAACCAAGCATCGAGGTATCGTGAGTGGTCTTCAAATCTATAACTGCCTTTCGGCGATGGAGACGAGCCGCCCATCCCGATCAAGTCCGGAGCCAGGCATCTTCCTAATTCTGCAGCATACGGAATGATGTTCCGCCAAAGGTATGAAGATGTGGGGTTTCCATGAAGAAAGATGATCGGGCTGTGCGACCCGATATCCACGTAACTCATAACCGAATCCAAAACCTTCACCCGCTGTCTCGGGTGATGGTCTTCGTTCTGTAAATTGACGTCGAGGCTCATGTAGCTACTCCCTAACGAGAATTCTGTGCGAACCGGCGTTGCCTTTGCTCGTCCGATTCCTCTTGATGCGGCTGTCACAATCGCAGTTTTGTTTTGGAGTGAAGTCATCGTCATCTCTCTTGCCTTCCAGATAACGGATAAGACGGGTACGGAGACTGGAGCCGATAGGAGAGCCGACTCCGTTAGGTCGTCGGCTCTCAATCAGGTCAACCGTTCAAAAAAAGAGTCGCGTGTTCAACGAAGAGCTCGGGGTACATGTGGTTCGCGCCGTGATTGGAGTCCGGGTAGATGATCACCTGCGCATTCGGGATGTTCTGCTGCATGATGAAAGAGTTTACCGTGGGCATGATCACGTCGTTGCTGCCGTTCACGACGAGCGTTGGCTGCTGGATCGTCTTCAGATAGTCGTCGGACCCGTCTTGCTGGACGCCCCAATTGCGAATCGCTTCGACCTGGGCTGGCGACACCTTGTCGTTCACTTCGGGATCGCGGCCCTCTTCCCGACGATGTGTGCGCTTCAGGTACTCCCGTCCCGCCGCCTGGCCTGCTGCGGACGGGCTGAATTTGACCGCGAGCCAGACAATCTCGGGCGGATCGTAGGTGGCACCAAAGAGCCGTCCTGCAGATTGGGTGAGCAACTCCATTCCCTGACCACCGCGCGGACCTGTGCCATCGACGATCAACCTGCGAATGAGATCGGGCGCCTGCAAAATGATTTCCTGCACGACAATGCCGCCAATCGAGAAGCCAAATAGGTCAACTTGCTTCAGTCCCAGTGCCTTGATGAAGGCGATGGCGTCAGCGCCCATCCGCTCGAACGTCGTCGGGACCTCGCCGGAACTGCTGGAGACACCCGTGTTGTTGAACAGGATCACCTCACGGTTGCGAGCGAGGCCATCCGTCACCGTAGGGTCCCAGTAATCCATGGTGCCGATGTAGTGCTGGTTGAAGACTAGCGGTACACCGTTGGCCTTGCCGAATCGGCGATAGGCGAAGCGGATTCCGTTGGCCTCGACGAACTGTGTCGGCGCGGTCTGGTGGGTATGATTCATTGTTGCCCCCTTTAAGATGCTGTATTTCTTCACTACGTCAGCCATTGAACACCCGGCCCAACTTTTGACAGGGAGGGGGCAAAAGTAAACGTCGATAGGTCAGCAACTGCAACCCGATCGAGAATTTCGCCTCTGACCTCAACGTCGGCTTAGTGACGCTCATAAAACTTCGAAGATGCTATAGACCACCGCGCTCGCACTGCGATACCCGCTTCCGATCGCCAGAATGTTATTTAGCCATCCATATTTCTTAGAAGCCGTTTCAAATAGAGGATTAATGCGAAAGTAATAACGGGTAGGATCAACCTCAATTCCCTGGTCGATACTCTTTAGAACCTCAGCCGGACCGTGACGAATTCCCCGATAAGCCATGGTGACCAGCTCATCGTCATTTGTTTTTAAAATGAGCCTTACGTTGAGCAGTAATGATCCATCGCTGCGAAGAAGCTGCCAATCATTGCCTCCATCAAGCACCTGCCCTGCAAGTCGATCACCCTCGAACAATCCCCCGGTAACAACACCAACCCTACGAAAGCCACCAGGAGCATCTCCGACGACTACGATAGGTTTCAAAGCTATCTGCACCACGAAGAGCGGACGTAGGCTGATGTTCTTGAGTGATTCAGGAATCGTCTGAATGTTCATTTTTACTTCCCTTTCGATACGGGCCAAAGTTGATGAGCTCGTTTTTGCATTGACCGGCTGGATATCAAGCCATTTTCCCGCCATCGACGCCAAAAATCTGACCAGTAATGAATGGCGCCTTGTCTGAAGCCAAAAAGAGAATCATCTGTGCAATCTCTTCCGGACGCCCCAGGCGTTTTAGAGGAACGCCAGCGACCATGTCCGCCTTCTTCTCGGCACTGCCGGTAACGCGATCTAATAGTCCGGTGTCAATCGGACCGGGGGCAACCGCATTCACTCGAACGTTGGCGGAAGCTGCTTCAAGTGCCGCCGTTTTTGTCAGCCCTTCTACTGCGTGCTTGGTCGCTGCGTAAATGGACGTTCCTAGCGCCGCCTTTTTACCCAGGGTCGAGGACATATTGATGATGCTGCCAGACCCCTGCGAGATCATGACCTTGAGTTCGTGCTTAAGCGCCAGGAAAGTACCGAGGACGTTGGTATCAAAAGTTTTCGTGTAATTCTCAAGGGTTTGATCGACGAGGGGACCCGGTTTTTCCGCCGTTCCCGCGCAGTTGACTGCGACATCGAGACGTCCAAAGCGTTTCACAGTTTTCTCTATTAAGGTGCGGACATCGTCCTCTCGCGTCACGTCGGTCAGAACAAACTCCGCCTCAGCACCCAAGGCACGAAGTTCTTTGACCAGTGCTTCTCCTGCTTCAGCGTTTCTGCCCGATACGACGAGATTAGCTCCATCGTGCCCAAACGCGAGCGCAGTGGCATGGCCAATTCCAGTAACTGCTCCTGTAATCATGACAACTTGCTTTTTCATTTTCGGATCTCCAGTGCGCCGGATTTAACCGGCAGGGTGTGCTCGCTAAATTCACTTTCGTTCCGGGCTTCGGGAACGGAGTGATGATGCGATCAGCCTGCTTCGTGTTTACTCGGCACCACATCGGATACGAGCGCTAGAGCTGCTGTTGCGCAGTCGATGTCGTTCTGCACTGTGGGCGCACCGCTCAGTCCGATTGCCCCGACAACTTCTCCGTTCACCTTAATGGGAAACCCTCCACCCCACACCGCCATACGCCCAAGCGTGGGGATGCCGGCCAAAAGCGACGGGTCGCTCTTGATAGAGGTGAAAAACTCCTGCGTGGAGATGCCCATCAGAGCTGTGTATGCCTTGTTCTGGGCCATCTCAGTGGTAGGGAGCGGGGCGCCATCCATCCGGGCAAAGGCCTTGAGATTACCGCCGTCGTCGAGAATCGTTACATTCTCGCTAACGCCAAGTTCTTTGGCTTTCGCCACCGCTGCGTCCACCATTTTCTGTGCTAGCTCATAAGAGATGCTGTGTTTCTTGATCACGTTGTTGCCTAACTCAGCCATGAAATCTCCTTTTAGTTCTCTGTGAAAAACGCACCACTCCAGTGATTCAACTGATCGGTATCTTGCTCGGAGTGTCCGACTCTCTGTGTGATGCGCCAATCTTGCAAGCAAAGTCGCGCTATTGGGCATACCACCTATTCCCAGTAGGAATGCGTAGCGCCAGCAAGGGAACTCCTTTGGTCTGTATTCTTTAAAATCTGAAGTTGATGCGGAAGAATCGTTATTCTCCGCATAGAATCCATTCCGTAGAAGAATAGGGAGGCCGTGTGGACCGACTGGATGCTATGCAAGTGTTCGTACGTGTAATTGAAAAAGGGAGTTTCTCCGCTGTCGCGAAAGAACGTGGAATTGGTCAACCTGCCGTCAGCAAACAGATCTCCGCCCTTGAAGATGAACTCGGGACAGAACTGATTCGTCGCACCTCTCGGTCGATTGCACTGACTGAGGCAGGTCGCGTTTTTTACGAGTCTTCTTTGCGTATTCTCGATGACTTCGAGAGCGCGACCTCACGAATTGGTCGGGGACAGACCGCCCCGAAGGGACTCATCCGCGTGGCCGTCCCTCCCGCATTTGCCCGCCTCCATATGGTGTCAAAGCTGCCAGCATTTTTTGCTGTCTACCCCGATATGGCAATCGAGATGTCTACATCGGAGAGTCCTGCAACAACCGTCGAAGACGGCTTCGATCTGGCGATCCACTCCGGCGATCTCCCGGACTCCACTCTGGTTGCGCGAAAATTAGGGCAGACGAGTACCGTTCTCATTGCCACTCCTCAATATCTCGCACGCTACGGTGCACCGGAATCGCCGGAGGATCTTAAGCGCTTTCGATCTGTCGTTTTTGTTGAGCGAGATTCCGTCCAGCCGTGGAGCTTCGGGGCCGGACAAGAGATGAAGCGTGTTATCCCCACAGGTGTGTTTCGAACCAACGATATGGAACAGATGAGAACGGGTGTCCTTGAGCATTTGGGAATTGCACAGGCACCAGCATGGCTCTTCGCTGCAGAACTCAGAGAAGGTACAGTTGTACGTCTACTCACTCCGTTTGAACGGACAGCGCCAATCCTTGCCGTGCGGCCCGCGAGTCGCCGAATGTCCGCCAAAGTTCGCATCTTCATCGAACACTTAGAGAAGACTTTCGCTTCTTGCTTTCAGTTCAATCCACAACCCAGCTAAACTGCGGCGCAACGCTCCGTCGGCAATCATCCCAGTTGTTAGGCTTCGTATTCCGGCGATAGACTGGTCACGCGTCGTTGGGTGGAAAGACTTGTCCAGAATATTGCGAGCTTTGCCGCAACGCCGATCCGCCACAGCTCTTCGGAGAGTTGCGGAGGGCCAAAGCTCGCGCACCGTCGTCATCGCGCTCCTCGCCAACATAGCCATCGCTGTTGCGAAGCTGACCGGTGGGTTGCTCTCCGGGTCTACCGGCCTGCTTGCGGAAGCAGCTCACTCCACCGCCGATACGGTGAACGAAGTCTTTCTCGCTATTGGCCTCTATCGTGACCGGCAACCTGTAGACACCTCACACCCTCTCGGCCACGGCCGTGAGCGGTTTCTCTGGTCCTTCATGGCCGCGATAGCGTCGTTTCTCATTGGCGGTTGCTTGTCAATCGCGATGGCGGTCGTACATCTCAGAGGTCACCATCCGGTGCCTGGCGGATGGCTGGCGTGGATCATTCTCGTCATCTCCTTCATGGCGGACGGAACATCCTGGCTGCAGAGCTTGAGGCAGGCACGTCGGCAAGCCAAGGACTATAAGCTGACCACTTGGCGCTACATCCTCGGTTCGAGTGATCCGGTCGTGCGAGCTGTGTTCTTTGAGGATAGCGCTGCCCTCATCGGCCTGTGCGTGGCCGCGAGCGGTCTCCTCCTCAGTAAGATTTTCGCAACAAGTGTCCCCGACTCGCTCGCTTCGCTTGTGATCGGGATACTGCTCGCCTCCACGGCGTTCGGCCTGGCTCGTCCGTTCGCAGACTTTCTCGTAGGACGTTCGCTTCCTCTTCCGCGGCTCAAAGAATTACTTGCGCTTGTCGAAAACGACACGGCGGTTGAGCAAGTCTTATCGTTTCGTGCCATCTATTCCGGGCCGGAAGAGGTGCTCGTCATGGCCAAGATCCACCCGACGGCACACATCAACAGCGAAGAGTTCGGTCGCGCTATGGATGCTCTGGATCACAGAATTCGTCTTGCTTTTCCAGTCGTCGCGGACGTGTTCATTGACATTACAGCGAACCAGATTAAAGAGGACGTTCCGTCTCGATAGCAGCGCCTTTCCATTTCTTGGCTACGGAACCGCCGATCATCGCACTAGCTCGACTTCAACTGCTTGCGATTTTCGCCGCAGAGCCTCCAGCAATTCCGCCCGACATGGGGCAATGAATTCTGGAGCAATCATATTCTCGTCGGTCGCGATTAGGTCGGCGACGATCGAGGCGTTCGCACAGGACCTGGTCAGTAAGGAGAACCGGCGCTGGGTCTTCTTCGATTCAGTAAATTCGGCAACTAGGAAGCAGGGCTAGCTTCCGAGATGCTGTTTCACAAGACGAATACCATGGTTTATCTATCTGCGAAGCAATAGCCGAAGTGAGAGTGGGTCAGCAGATATTGCGGATGTTCGGGATCGCTCTCGAGCTTCTTCCGGAGCTGGCACACATACGTACGAAGGTATTCAGGCTTTGGGCCGTATCCAGATCCCCAGACCGCAGCCAATAGTCGCGAATGCCTAATTGGTCGGCCGGCGTGGCTCATCAACTGTTGAACTAACTCGAATTCTTTCGGTGTAAGGTGAACCCGATGACCCGATTTCTTTACAGTCCGCCTCGCTGGATCCAGCTCAATGTCGCCGATACGCATCGTGTCTAGCTCTGTTTCAGGAGGGATCATGGAAAGGATGGGTGGCCGGCAGTTGGTTACCTATGGCAAATATGACTGCTTGTTCCATGACCAAATGAATTGCTGCGGGCGTAATTGCACTCTTGGCGCGAAGCAGCGCCGCAGTGAGTTCTCCGGCGAGTTGGCGGTCCGAACCGACCGGAAACAAATCAGCCGGCGCGTAGACATCAGTCATGGGCATTGGAGTCTCCTGAGAATTCTTTCTGGTCCAGCCGCGAACTGCACCACGGATTGTCCAGGGCGAGAAGCCAACCTAGACCGTAAGCCACGCCAGCAACCGAATCTTGAACGTAACGGCTGTTTTTCGTTGTTTCTGCTATTTGCACCTGAATCGAAAGGGGCCCCTACGTTATCCATTGATGAACGCGTGTGACCGAGATGGGAGGCCATCCTAAAAGAGATGACGCTCCCTCCCTATCCGTCCTATCCGCATTAAGGATCGAGCCGATGACCTCTTCTATGTCGTGGTAGATTTCCTTGCGGCGAGCGCAGCGAACTCTTCACGGCCGAACGCTGTGCCGGCAATTCCCCAGCCACCCTCGACGGCTTCGGTGAGCAAGACCCAAGTGCGCGCGGCTTGTGCCGGATCGCCGGCGATCTTTGCGATGATCTGTGTCGCCTCGGCGACGAGACTTTGTTGACCGTCCCTGTTGAGGGCGCCGGGAGGAGTTATGACCTGGACGCGCACGGTACGAGCAGAATCGGTGGCGGCGGTATGCACTGCCTTTGGGTCTAAACGATGTATATACGCAGCGGTGTTGGCCAAATGGACTGCTGCGGGCGTGGTTACACCCTCGGCGCGAAGCAACGCCGAAGTGAGTTCTTCGGCGAGTTGGCGGTCCGAACCGACCGGAAACAAATCAGCCGGGGCATAGACATCAATCATGGGCATTGGAGTCTCCTGAGAATTCTTTCCGGTCAAGCAGTGAACTGCCCCACGGATTGTTTAGGGCGAGAAGCCCTGCTAAACCGTAAGCCAGGCCCGCGACCCGATTCTTGAACGTAACGGCTGCTTTCCGCAGTTTCTGCTGTTTGCACACCAATCGAAAGGGCTCCTGCGTGATCGCCGCAGGACACCAACCTCACCGATCGATCATTCAAGAGATTTGGAGGTCCGTTCAGGGCACAGTACCCCGTGCAAGACCTTTCTCGCTCGGAGTAACCGGGACTTCGTTGCAGCGAGCGAGATGCCCGCGAGTTCGGCTACTTCCTTTACCGGCCGATCGTCGGACTGGTGAATTTCAAGCACAATTCGCAGGGTAGGCTGCAAACGAGAGATTGCAAGCCTGAGGTGCTCCACCTTTTCGCGCTGTACACAGAGTTCTTCAACGCTTCTCTTACCGTCTGTAATTTCATATTGGACCCGATTATCACCGTCCGTGATCTCCATCGACGTCTCACGCCGGGTGCGCCTCCTCCGTAGAGTCATGAGTGTCGAATTGATCGCAATTCGCGTGAGCCAGGTTGAGAATTTTGCCCTGCCATCGAATGTCTTCAAATGAACATAGGCTTTCATCCAGGCATCCTGAATCGCGTCTTCTGCGTCGTCTCGGTTTCCCATGATTCGGTAGGCGATCTTGAATGCCGTATTTGAGTGCCGCGTCCACAACTCCACAAAAGCGAGATGATCCCCTGACTTGGCCGCCGCAACGAGGACTTCATCTGTTGCACTACGAGCAACTAATTCCGCGTTCGCGAGGGACTCGTCCTGTTGTCTTTGTAAATCCACTCCCGCCATAAACGCCCCTTTCTCAGCAGCTCTAAGCAACGCATTAGGGTAATTTGCAGTGTCTGGTTCTCTGGATTCGGCGTGAGGAATCGTCGATGTCGTGGTGCAGCAACTAGTGGACTCATCCTGTTGCTTTTGAGTGGCCGTGCCCGTTGCGTATCCAGGTTGGTTCAATTTTGTTGCGAGCGAGAATGTCCAACACACGAGTGGGACTACCAAGATCGGCCCATCCCGACGTCGTATCGGGGACTGCCAACAATCGATGAGGTTCGAGAGCCAGAATATGACGCGAGAAGTCTACGGCAGGTAGGAGCCGGTACGCAGTCTCCAGTTCATCTTTGGCCAGAGCGTTATCGAGGGACGGAACTACTTCCGGAACTTCTGAGCAAAGTAAGTCGAGGAAAGTCCTGACGTGGCCGACCGTTACAAAAGTGTTCCATAGGCAGCCGCGGCGCAGGAGCGCTTGGGCCTGAGGCAAGGATGGCTTCTCCCAAAATCGGTTCACACGCAGGAGCGGGTTTGGCGCTTGCGAGATCGACGCGCCGGGTTCTATCCATCCGTATTCGACCTCCGGAGAGTGGGCCTTGGCACCCACGAGAACCACCGAGTCCGGATACTGCTCGGCACCGGAGATCGCCGATCTGATCGTTCGGCCACATGCTTCACCATCCGAGTAGTAGTGATCACACGGGACGAAAACAACCACGGCATCTGGATCACGCTGCAGTATGTGCAAAAGCGCCACAGCGACCGCGATACCTGTCCCGCGATTGAAAGGTTGCGCGATGATGCGAGAATCGTCCACGTTCCGCAGTTCTTCGCGATAATAAGTCTCGTGTGCGCGCGTTACGACGAATAGCTGTCGATCAGCATTGAAGAGCGATTCGATGCGTGCTCGTGTCTGAGAGAGAAGGGTCTCGCCGCCTATGATGGAACAAAACTGCTTTGGCCTGGAGTCGCCTGCGATTTTGAGAGTCAGGCTCTGTAAACGGATCCCGTCTCCACCTGCCAACACCACAGCCCATCGGTGGGGAGACCCTCCGGCAAAAGGGATAGCGCTTTGGGTCTTCGCAGCGTCCACTCGCAATGACTTCGGCCTCCCACCGTATTCTTGTGACGCATCACGTACTCGGAGATCTCCATAAACCTCCTAACCCTAAGCCACGCCCGCTACCCGATTCTTGAACTTAACGGCTGTTTTTCGCAGTTTCTGCTGGTGCATACCAATCGAAAGGTCTCCTGCGTCATCTATTGATCAACGCGTGGGGCAACGCCCAAGTAGCACTGTGTTCGGAGTGACGATTCGGATACAGACCGTGCTCCGCCGTGGTCCTCCGGTTCAAAAGGGAATGAGCCGCCCTATGATTGTGTGAGGGGAGTTCGAAGATGGCGGGAAGCGACGCGAAAGCCAAGATAATACAAGCTGCGTTCCAACTCTTCCACGAGGATGGGTACAACGGTACCAGCATTCAGGATATTGTGAACGCAGCCGGCCTTCCGAAAGGAACTTTCTATAACCACTTCAAGAGCAAGGAGCTCCTCGCTCTAGAGATTCTGAAGCAGTACAGCGGCCTAATTCACTCGACGCTTTCCGCCGACTCGCAGGTCTCTCCGCTCAAGCGACTCAGAGACCACTTCGAGTGTCTTGCGGGTGCCTATCGGAGCGCTAAGTTCGAAAAGGGTTGCATGATTGGAAATCTGACCGCAGAGATGGCAGCAACTTCAGTGATTCGCAAGGCGCTTCGGACTCACACTCGTCGATGGTCCGAGGACATCGCCACCCTTCTTGAGGAGGCAGTTCGCTGGAAGGAACTTCCCAAGACAACCGACGCCAAGCAGCTGTCGAAATATCTCCTCGACTTCTTCCAGGGAGCAACCTTGCGTTCCAAGCTTGAACGCAGCGGTGAGCCGATCGACACTTTCCTAAGTGTGGTGTTCTCCAGCATACTCGTCAAGCGCTAGTCCCTGGCGGGCATCGCAGGTACCCTTCTCGTCGCCAGCGAATCGGTGCCTACCGTGCCCGAGAATGCACAAAAGGTCCTTTGTTTCATCCCGATATATAAATACCCCATCGTCAGCTTCACAACAGCTACGTCCTTTGTGCGGACTAGAGGGACCAGATGGGCGGGAGTATACTATGACCGGTCGTCTTATCAGGCATCTCAAGCCGCACGGGAAGAGGGTTGAGACGAAAGATGAGGTAGGAATCCAATATGAAAAGCACCGATCAGCAAGGCATGTATGGACCGAACCTCCTCTCCCGTTTTCGAGTGGAGGCTGGCGGGTGTTTGACGCTCGATTGGCCGGAGAAGTCGACCTTTGCGATCACTCGGATAAGTTCCGACATTGGGCTCTCAGATTTCACGGAGACTGTCCTGCCAGGGCCCGCTATGCTTATGGCGGTAGCTATCAAACCGGTTGCCGCGAAAGATTTTCAGCATCGCTTCAACGGCAAGGCAGTGAAGACACCGTCGCTCCAAGCCTTTGGCACCAGCGTTATAGACGCGCGCGGAAACCCCATGTGCTTTGTCGGTTCGGGATTTGATTTCCTCCATTTTCACATCCCCCTTGCGGGACTGGACGACATCGCACAGGATCACAAAATGGCACCCATCGATACGTATCGTTTTGTGCTCGGCGAAACGGATCTTGCCATGTCGCAGATCGCGAAAATCGTACTGCCCCATATCCATCCGAACGGCTCTACGTCCCCTTTGGCCTTGGACCATCTGAGTCTGTTGCTCGGGGCACATTTGCTAGATCGTTACGCGGGGATCAAGAGACTGCCCGCTGTACCGGTTGGGGGCCTTGCACCGTGGCAGATGCGTCGAGCTCAAGAGATGCTTCGAGGACACCTCCACGGCAATCTTCGGGTGCAACAACTTGCAAGGGAATGTGAACTTTCCACTAGTCATTTTGCTCGCTCCTTCAAGGTGAGCTTTGGAGTGTCGCCGATTCAATGGGTCATAGGGCACCGCGTCTCATTAGCGAAACAGCTGCTAATTCAACGGAAGATCTCGCTCAGTGATGTTGCGACACAGTCGGGATTCGCGGATCAATCGGCAATGACGCGAACATTTGTCAGCTGCGTTGGAGCAACTCCGGGGCGTTGGAGACGCGAGCAGCTGGGAAATACCAGGCTTGATTCGTCACCTGCTGCAAATGGAGCGGCCCCGGTCCAATTCTGATCCGATTATGAGGAACAGAGTCAGAGAATAAAGCGAGAGAGAGACGAAATCCCTCTTCCTGCGTGGCCGCAGCAGGCAGCCATACGAACTCCGCAGCAGCCTAAGCATAAAACAGCAGGATCATTCAAGAACGGAAGCACGCGAAGATCCTATGGTTTTAGCCGAGGGTGAGGAACATAGGAGCTGACTCCTGTCTTTACGCTTTAGAGCGGGCATGACGCGATCTCACAGCACGGCCATGCGCCCAACTGTTTACTCATGAAGAGTCTCCGCTGCCGTGCGGAAAGGTTGGGTAACCGCTTGCTCCTCACCGCCGGAGCGTCAAGCGACGGTATGACTGGAGCGATTGAAGACTGTGACGTGTATCCGGCTATTGCGGTGTGTTCTGGTCTTGGCGACAGCCGGTATTGGGCCGCAAAGAGCAGATGCGCAGTGCGCCACTGGGACACTAAATGCGGCACAATCCATTGATTGTATGAGAACACATCAACATCCAAATCACATTGCCGTGCTGGAGAGTTCTCACGCATACACGCTTGCCGAGCTGACCAATATCGCCGAAATAAGTAATCCGGCAACGGTAATTCATTGGGAGCGAGCGACCCAAAAGGCCAAGGAGCTTGGTATCGCAGAGAGCGACTATTTTCCTGTTCTGGTGGCTGCTGCGACCGCCGGGGATCTGCGTTTCATCAATCCATTTCCAGAGGCGCTGTTGCCCCGAGGCTACAGCACTGTGGAAGTCCCTTTCGTAACGCCCGAGGTTTCGCTGCAATATCTCATCCTAGATTTTGGGGGGAGAAGAGGAAAGGTAGATCGGGCTCGCGCGGAGCAATTGGCAGCTGGCGCCCAATTCGTGAGAGAGAATCAATTGGTCGCGTTCGAAGTTGCTGAATCGTTCTATCAGTTGGTGACTGCGGAGGAAGGACTCGAAGCGGCGCGACAGACACTTAAGACAGCGCAGGTCACTCAGGAAGCGGCAGAGGCGCAGCTCGCGAATGGGCGTTCCACTTTGCCTGACGTGCTCAATGCTCGTGCTGAAGCCGCCCAGGCAAGCTTCGATCTGCAGTCAGCCATTGGAGACGAAACGATCGCCCACGTCCGGTTGAGCGAGGCTATCGGGGCAGAGCCGTCGCCCGATATTCAAATCGAGCTACCCAAAGATGCAGCTTTACCAAAAGAATTGACTCTTTCGATCGACGAACTTATCGACCGAGCTGTCCACAGCCGACCCGATCTGCAATCCCAGGTCGCAGAGATTCGTGCAGCCTATGCGGCAACTCGCGAAGCTAAATCCGCGTTTCTGCCGACGCTATCCATATCCGGAACCGGGGGACAAACATCCGAATGGCCGACTGCTGACAACGGGAAGCTCGGCGCAGCAAGCGTCAGCACCTGGTCTGCCTCGCTAAACCTTCGATGGACAATTGTGGACGGAGGAGCACGCAAGAACCGTGTTCAAGCGGAAGAGTCGAGAGAGCGCGAAGCGGAAGCAAGGCTTCGCGAACTGCATGACCAGACGGTTCGTGAGGTCTGGACTTCCTACATCTCCTTCCTGACCGCGGTAAAGAAAGAGAATTCAGCGGTTGTTTTGCTTGCGGCCGCAAATGAGTCCTATTCTGCATCGCTAGACGCCTATAAATTCGGCGTCAAGAACCTGATTGATGTTGTAACCGCAGAGAAGCAACTCGCGCAGGCGCGGTTATCGAGTGTGGTGGCGAGATCCGAGTTGTCGACAGAAGCAGTGAACATTGAGTTTGTGACAGGTAGCCTCTTGCGTGCCGGTCCCCCGTTGACGACACCAACTTCGGCTGGGGAGAAACACAAATGAATCGTCGCGGGCTGAGGGCAATCATCGCGGCAGTTCACTGTTCTGCAGTTTCTGGGTGTGCTCGGGCGCCCTCAGTCGACGTTCTCGGTTCTTATTTCCCAGCCTGGCTGGTCTCCTTGGCCGCATCTGTCGTTCTCTCATTTTTTGTTCGTTGGCTGCTCCTTCGATATCGGCTGGAAGGGGACGTCGGACCCCTCCAACTTTTCTATCCCTGCCTGATTCTGCTTTTTACCTGCCTGATATGGCTTATCTTCGCGCGATGATGAAAGGAGTTGCATGGCCATAACGCCGGGGCGAATTCTGGGAATTAGCGTTGTGACCCTTTCCGTTCTTGCTCTCGGGTCGGTTCTGCTTGTTACGCAATTGCATCCCAGGACAGACGACGCAACAGTCCGGGCAAACTTCATAGAGATTGCGCCAGAGGTCGAAGGAAGGATTGTCCGGCTTCCCGTTCACGACAACGCGTTTGTTCATAAGGGTGATCTACTCTTCGAAGTTGATCCGCGTTCGTATCAGTACGCACTCGACGCAGCACTATCGGACCAGGCGGCGCTAGATCAGCAGATTGTCGACCAAAAGAGACACATCGCAGCTGAAACCAGCGCTGCAGACGCTGCCAATGCTCAAGTGCAACACTCGGATGCCACGGTAAAGACAGCCAGCACTTCCATAGCGGTTTCCACCGCCAATATCGGCCGAGCAGAAGCCTCAGTACAGGCAGCAAAGGCACATCTTGAATTTGCGAAGAATGATCTTGCGCGAATCGAACCCTTGCTGGCGCGACAATATGTGACGGTTCAGCAAGTCGATTTGGCAAACACCGCTATCCGTGTCGCGCAAGGCGACTATGACGAAGCCGTTTCGGCACTTAAGCAGGCAACAGAACAGCAACGCGAATCGAAATCGCGCGAAACTGAGGCAGGCGCGTCATATATCGAGGCCCAGGCAAAGCTTCGGCAATCGGTTCATGACATCGACACCATTGATACCCTCGAATCTGAACGAGCCGGAAGGGCAGCACGGGTCGAAAGAGCAAGCGTCGATTTGGAGCGTACGCGTGTCCTTGCGCCCTTCGATGCGTATGTGACCAACATGAACATTTCCGAGGGCGCCTACGCTAAACCGGGAGCGCCGATGTTTACGTTGATCGACGCACGGAATTGGTACGTGATTGCGAACTACCGCGAGTCGAAGCTGAGCCGGATACACCTTGGCAGTAAAGTCGACATTGTTCTCCTTGAGCATCCGGAACATCGGTTCGAAGGCGTTGTCGATGGAATCGGTCATGGGGTCTTCCCGGACGACGGTGGCGTTGATAGCGGCCTTCCGAATGTAGACAAAACCTTGAATTGGGTCCATCTATCGACGCGGTTTCCCGTCCGCATCAGGATTTCCAATCCCGACCCGAACTTGGTGAGGATTGGTGCTACTGCGGTAACGATCGTGAGATGAATATGCCGCCAGCGATGGGCAAGAGCTCTTGGTTGTTGGGCTTCGCGCAGGATCTGCGTCCGACGCCTGATCGCCTGCCAAAGGCACTCCGGATCGTGTTGGTCTGTCTGATTACGGTTGTCGTGATCATGACCTTTCGTCTTCCATTTTCGACGCTGGGTCTCTTTTTCATCTTCCTTGCAAACAGAACGAACCCAGCGCACAGCCTGAGATCAAGTCTCTACTTTCTTTTGGGCCTTGTCGCTGCGGTTGTCGCCGAATTCGGGTTCGTGGCTGTGTCTGGAAACGACCCGGTCGTTCGACTCCTGAGCGTGGCCCTGGTCATTTTCGTCTGCGGAATCTTCATCCATGAATCGAGCTTTCCAGCACTGGGAGTTGTGGCCGGCGCCCTGTATACCGTGCTCATCGCGCAATGGGAGTTCCACGCGAGATCCAACGACATTGTCGAAAATAGCTTGTGGTCTGTTGTGGTCCTCTCTCTCGGCCTAGGGGTCTCGGTTGTCACCGAGTATGTTTTTGCCTCGAAGGACCCTTCGCAGCAGCTCTTGACCGAGATCAGGCTCCGTTATGCGGCGCTGAACAGAATGTTTCTTGCCTGTGTTAACGCTGCACCGCAAGACGATCTGGTCGATTGCGTCGCTCAAGTCGGCCGGCTCGCCGCTGCTGGTCAGCTTGAAATGCGGCGTTTTTACCTCTCCATGGCCAATCGCGGAGGAGTGCCCGCCGGGTTTCCTCCCAGGATGCCGGAACAAATTGCTATGTTGGCCCGTCTGGTCGATCTCTCTGCGGCCTTTGGCGCGGAGTATGTGGCGCAGCCGAAACCTGATCTTCGCGAACGTTGTGGAGAGATTGCAACCGTCTGCAGCAGGCTAGAACTGGATCCACGTGCCGCGATTCACTACAAGGCAGTTCCCGGGAAAGAGAGTGGTTATCTTAGTCGCGTTGAAAGAGCCCTAAGCGAGCTCGTCGACATGTCAGGAACCACTACAGGCGCTGCGCGCCCGGACCTCACCATCATTCCCGCAATCCACAACCCCGTCATCACGCTTGACGCGTTTAAAGACGAGGCAGCCGTGCGCTTCGCTTTGAAGTTGTCCTGCTGTGGCACATTTTGCTACGTGTTCTATCATGCTGCCGGCTGGCCTGGAATGTTCACGTGCGTGGTGACAGTGATGATCGCAGGCCTCGATGACACTGGTGCGAGCAAGCAGCGGCTATCCCTTCGGCTTGCGGGTATGGTCATCGGGGGAATTGTCCTCGGATTAGGCAGCATCGTCTTTCTTTACCCCCATATGGAATCAATCGCTTCACTTGTCCTTCTGATAGCCGCCGTGTCGTTTGTTGGCGCTTGGCTTGGGGGTGGACGGCGATTTGGCTTTTTGGGGCCGCAGACGGCCTATGCGTTTTTCCTCGTAGCCCTCGTCGGGCATCGCCCGACGACGGCTCTTCTTCCTGCGAAAGACAATCTAGCTGGCTTCGCATTCGCTGCGGTTGTGATGTGGGTAGTGTTCGATCAAATCGCATCGACATCGTCCGCGGTGTTGATGCGCCGCCTGCTCGCCACCAGCCTTCGCATTACCGCGGGTTTATTGCGGCTCATAGACACTCCGGGAGATCGAGGGGACAAACTGGTTCGTGGGCGCATCCTGAGGTACCGGATGGGCAAGGTGACCGATCAGACTCGCACGGAAAACGAGACCGTGGAGTACGAGTTCGGACCGAATCATGTTGCAGCCATCGATCAAGCGAATCACATCTTGAACATCTCGTTCGATACAAACTCACTCTTTTGGGAGGAGTTGGCGATATTGTACGGAGACTCCGACCAGGAGGAGCAGACGAACCCCGAGATGGTTCGTCTGCGTCGCAAAATGTCTGAAAGCCTTTTGTCTCTCGCCGATCAACTTGATGACCGTAAGTCATCTGTCGGCGGGCAACTCAAGACGGGGGGTTTGTCTGAGGAGCGAGACCATACCTCAGACAGCCCATATGCGCGAAGGGCGATAACCCAATATCGAAAGATTGAACGGGCCGTTCAGGACCTGCTGGCGCAGACACCACCGGCCGCTACATCGCCTGCGCCTATGCCGATCAGAGAACCACTGCACTGACACGATGCCATGTGTAGGCGCGGTTGATTCAGGCTGGATTAGCCAAGAATTAGCGGCGCCCTACCTAGTGCACTTTTATTCGGTTTTGATTGACAACTAGAGCATGGAACACTTCCGCGTGGCCGCGTTGATACGACGGTAGGCCTCATACGAACGACACAGCAGCCTATGCCTAAAACGGCAGAATCATTCAAGAACGAATGCAGGCGAAGATTCTATGGTCTAAGCCGAGGGTGAGGAACAACCCTGAAAGAGATCTATCAGTTTGAGGTAGATGTCCAATGGCCAACGTGGTGACGGAACACAGTAATCGAGAAGCGAGTCATACCCATGAGACCGCGCCGACACAGTTCGTAGAGGCTAACGGAATCCGCTTTGCCTATCGCCGATTCGGCAAGCCGGGCACCATTCCGCTGCTCTTACTGGGGTATTTCAACTCGAACATGGACGGCTGGGACCCGGACGTAACCAACAGCCTTGCCGCGAATCATGAGGTGATCCTCTTTGACAATGCGGGCGTCGGCGCTTCCGGAGGAACAACTCCGAACGTAGTCGCGGAGATGACGGAACCTTGCGTCGCTTTCTGCCGAGCCCTCGGCCTGGAGCAGATTCACGTCGTGGGCTTCTCGCTGGGCGGCATGATTGCGCAACAGTTGGCGTTTGAGCATCCTGAACTTGTCGAGCGGCTGATTCTCTTGGGCACAGGTCCTCGTGGCGGAGAGGACATGACCTTCACCGAACTATCGGCGGAAGAGCAATCGGATCCCGTGGCCTTCTTGTTGGCTGCGTTCTACTCTCCCTCTGAAGCCAGTCAGGCTGCTGGACACGATTTCGTGAAGCGACTCGAGTCTCGCAAAAATGATCTTGACCTTCCTGTGTCTAAGGACTCGGCTGTCGCCCAAGTTGCCGCGATCAGGGAGTGGGGAACGATACCAGTAACCGGACGGTACGCCACCTTGAAAAGCCTCACGCATCCGGCGCTCATTGTTCACGGCAACAAAGACATCGTGGTGACACCGATCAACGCTTTCATTCTGGCGGAGCATCTACCAAATGCTCAGCTCATCATGTACCCGGATGCGAGTCACGCTGCATATTCGCAGTATGCCGAGAACTTCCTGGAAAATGCAAGGTCGTTTCTCAATGGATGAGGCGCGCGGCGGCGTGGATTGCGGTTCAAGCGACGGGGGTCACCTCTTCATCGCCTCACTTACTGTCGCGAAAATCCGTCGTGCGGAATGTGGCCCAAGTGAGCAGGGCTTCGTTGTCGACGCATTCAAGACCCAGATGTTGTCGCTCGCCCAGAGTGGCTGACCCTAAGCAGTTCTGAGCGTGACTTTCAGATGCAATCCACATCAAAGGAGAAGAGCAATGTCCAACGTTAATCTCAACGAAACCGCACCGACCCAATTCCAGGATATCGGCGACGTGAGCCTCGCCTACCGGCGCTTCGGCAGGGAAGGCGCCCCCCCGGTTGTGTGCTTCCAGCATTTCACCGGCACGATGAACAACTTCGATCCGGTGCACACCAACCGCCTAGCGCAAGACCGCCCGGTGATCCTCGTCGATTATCGCGGTGTCGGTCGTTCGGGTGGCGAGATGCCGGACTCGATCCCTGCGACCGCAGCCGACCTCATCGCCTTCGTCAAGGCGCTCGGCCTGAAGGAGATCGATCTGTTCGCTTTCTCGATCGGGGGCATGATCGCGCAGCAGTTCGCGCTTGACGCGCCCGCGCTGGTGCGGCGCATCCTCCTTGTGGGCACCGGCCCTTCGGGCGGCGAAGGCATGCAGGAATTTTCGGCCGAGGTGATGGACATTGTCAATCGTCCGAACAGCACGATTCAGGAACGCTGCCTGGACCTATTCTTTTCGAAGAGCCCGACGAGCCGCGCGGCGGGCGAGGCCTGGCTCGAGCGAATCGCCGCAAGAAAGGTGGACCGCGAACCAGAGTCCAAACCCCAGGTCGCTCAGGCCCAGCTCGTCGCTCTTGCTAAATGGGGTGTGATCCCCGCAACGGACCGCTATGGTGATTTGAAGAAGATCAAGCAGCGCACCCTCGTCGTCAACGGCAAGAACGACATCATGGTGCCGACGATCAATTCCTACATTCTTCAGCAGCATCTACCGGATGCCCGGTTGATCCTCAACCCGGATTCCGGCCACGGCTCGCACTTCCAGTTTTATAAAGAGTTCGCCGAAGAGGCGGCACGCTTCTTCGCCGCAGATTGAATCCAAGGGGGTGGCAGTCAGCGCGGCCGCCCCCACAATCCAAGCACGTCAGTCGGAACGAGAGTGAGGAAATCGCATGACGGCAGACGAGATATTGAGCATCCACACGGACATTTTCAATCGCGCACTTAAGGAGCAGAACTACGCTGCTCTTGAAGGGCTGTACGCGAGTGACTACATGCTGGTCCGACCCGACGGTTCCGTGCTGAACAAGCAGGAGGTGTTGCAAGACCTGCGGAGTGGTGGGTTGCGGTTTGATTCGATCGAACTTGGTCAGACTGAGGTGCGGATGTACGGGTCAACCGCTGTATTGACGGCCGAAAGCCAAGCGGTCAGCTCACGTAATGGAGTGGAAAGTCGTTCGCACTTTCGATTGATTGCGGTGTATGCGCAGCAAGGGCAGCCGATCAAGCTTGTCCACTTTCAGAGTACCTCCCTTCCGTAAGGCGCGCATTGAGCGCAACCTGAAATCGCCGTTATCAAGATGTTTTGCAGGAGGTTGCCAATGTGAACTGAATTCAGAGGAATCGTTCAATGCAAGTATGGTGCTCCGAAGAAAGTATTAGGAATAGCGAAGCGTCAATTCAAGAGCGAAGATTTAGAACCGAAGACGTCCTGGAACACGATGATTCTCTGAGTGTGTCACTGGATCGGCGGCTAAGTGCGAAGGAGAGCGTATGGGAAAGCTGGACGGGAAAGTAGCATTGGTCACAGGTGGTACCAGCGGAATCGGCTTGGCAACAGCGAAGCTCTTTGTCGCCGAGGGCGGGCATGTATATATCACTGGCCGTCGCCAAGAGAGGGTTGACGAAGCAGTCAAGGAGATTGGCAAAAGTATTTCCGGCGTGCAGGGCGATGTAGCCAAGATGGCCGATCTCGACAGGCTTTTCAAGCAGATCGAGCAGGAGAAGGGAAAGCTCGATATCGTGTTCGCGAATGCCGGCGTGGCGGAGTACGCTCCATTCGGCAAAGTGGATGAAGCACAGTTTGACCGTCTGTTCGACAGCAATGTGAAGGGCATGCTCTTCAGCGTTCAGAAGGCGCTGCCTCTAATGCCAGATGGCGGAGCAATTGTTCTGACTGGTTCCGTCGTAGGAAGCAAAGGATTCCAGGCGAATACAGTGTATGCCGCTACCAAGGCCGCGGTCCGCTCCTTTGCCCGAACATGGACAACAGACTTGAAGGACCGAAAAATACGCGTGAATGTTGTCAGCCCATCGCCGACCGACACAGACGGCTTACGGGAGGCAATCAAGGGGAACGAGGCTGCCCAGGAGCGAATTCAGAGTCTGGTTCAAACGGTTCCGCTCGGACGTTTGGGGAAGGTGGAGGAGATCGCGAAGGCTGTGCTGTTCCTTGCTTCGGATGACAGCAGCTTTGTCACGGGAGCCGAATTGTTCTCCGATGGAGGTATGGGTCAGATATAGGGGCTAGTGATAGGGACTACTCACCGAGGTCAAGACCGTCTTTGATCCTGGGCCGCCGTCACGTCGATCAACACATCCTCGTCCGGGGAAAGACCGGAATTGTTTTATTCAAAAGCCCAGCTTAGGAAGGATGTCGTATGGAAATCGGAACCATTGGAGCGGGAGCTTTGGCACAAGCGTTCGCAAAACAGGCTTTGAAGGCAGGCCACAAGATCAAGCTCAGCAACAGCCGCGGTCCCGACAGCCTCCAACGCATTGTCAATCAACTTGGACCAGGAGCGACGGCTGCCTCGAAAGAAGACGCAGCAGCTTGCGAAATGGTACTTCTTGCCGTTCCCTGGGACAACGTGCCCGAAACACTTGCGAGTCTCCCCGAGTGGAATAACCAGATTCTGATTGATGGGACCAATCCGTTTCACGGTAAGGCCGGCAAATTCACAGTCGCCGATGTTGGAAACCTGTCCACTAGCCAGTTCATTGCGGCACTCGCCCCTGGTGCCCGAGTGGTTAAGGCACTAAACACCATAGTAGCTCCCAACCTGGAAGCGGACCCTATCGTCAACGGGGCGAGGAGAGTCGTGTTTATTTCGGCAGACGATGACGGTGCGAAGAAGCAAGTTGGGACCTTGCTCGCAGGTCTCGGCTATTCAGTCATTGATCTTGGAGACCTTCGCGATGGTGGGCTGATCCAGCAAGCAGGCGGCTCGCTCGCGGGGCGAAGTCTGCTGGAGGAGGGAGAGCGTCAAAAATGAATGCCATGGTGTTGGTCAAGGGCAAGGTTTAGGTCGCTGATGAGATCTTTCGTGGATGTGACCGTTTAGAGAACTGGAACTGTAGCGAGGCGAGGTCGCGCGTTGACTCAAGTCAACGAATCCGAGAAGGGATTGGAGTTGTGCAGGCTGATCTTTAGGAGCATCAAATGTATGCACACGATGCAGAGTGTCTAGACCGTGTGGCGAGCACCATTGAGGTGTTGCGAGGGAAATGGACTGTGCAGATTCTTTGCGTGCTTGTTGACGGCCCGGCTCGTCTTAGTCGCCTCCGGCGGCTCATGCCAGCGGCGTCCAAGAAGGCCCTAACCGCGAACCTTAGATCTCTTGAAAAAGTCCAGCTGATCTTGCGACGAGATCTGAGCAACTCTGTTCTTCATGTGGAGTATGAAATCGCTCAGCCCGCGCGAGCGCCACTTGTAGCGCTGGTCGACCAACTTTCGCAATTTCAGGACTATCTGCCAGTTCGCGCGAACAAGTAGCTTCACGGCGTCGCCCAATACCCTTAGATGAGCCATTGAAATCTCCGCTGATCTCTCGTTTGATTAGGGGTGAGGAAGTAGAGGTCGTGTTTATGAATCAAAATTTTGCTGCAATTATCCTTGGTGGTACTGGGCAAGTCGGTGGTGCAGCGGTCGCGGAGCTGCTGGCGATTCCGGAATGCGAGGAAGTGGTGATGGTCACGAGAAAGCCCATTGCGGCTCGATCGCGGGTGCGCAACGTCGTTCTCGATACCGGCGCTGCTGAGTTTGCCGAGCGCACTAACGCCCTTGCCCGCGAAGTTTTAGGCCAAGGTCCCGTCAGCGCCGTGAGCTGTGTGGGTGTCGGTTCTGGATCGGGGCGCTGGAGCGAAGAAGAATTGCAACGACTTGAAGTCGGCGTCGTGGGTGCCTTTGCGCGTGGCTGCCATGATGCCGGGATCGCCCAGTTTTGCCTGCTTTCTGCGGCGGGAAGCTCAGCTACCAGTTGGCTTCGCTATGCGCGAGTCATGGGAATGAAGGAAGACACCGTGCGCAAGATTGGTTTTACTCGCCTCGCCATCTTTCGCCCCGGCATCATTGTCGGCAACGCCCATACCCCGGCCTGGGTCGGTTGGTTGGGAAGCCTCGTGCCTGGACCGTTTGGCAATATCGATCAGCAAATTCTCGGCCGCTCCATCGCCGCAGAGATAGCTTTGCGCAGTGAAGAAGCCGGCGAAGTTATCCGCGAAAATGCCGCAATGAAAAAACTCGCTGCGCAGGTCCATAGCGTGCTTTAGCGAACTGTTCCCTGATAGCGGCAGAGGACAGGTCCGATCGGGATATCACTGGGGTCGCGTCGGAAATCATCCTGCCAGTCCCACCGGCGCCAGCCGCCAAGCATTAAACAGTCCAGATGCCACGCATCGGAAGTAATCGCAGGAAGAGCGCACTGTAACTCTCAAAATTGTCGACAGACTTACAAAAGGTCAGCGCGTTGTCGAATCTTCCACGTCAAATGGCATCGTTTGGCGAAACATCTTGATCGCCTGCTTCAGCTCCGGTAGCGTAGCGCCAGTTGCGGCCTGATGAGCAAGACCGGACATAATGACGGCAAGATAGCGCGCAAATGCTTCCGGCTTGATTTGCTTCGGGAGATCGCCTTCTGCGCGCGCGCGTTGCGCTCGCTTGCGAAACTGTTCCAGCCCCCAGGCACGCCAGTCCATCAGCGCGCGCTTAATAGACTCCGCCTCGTCGCTTACGGCGAGGTTCTGAATCGAAAGGCACGCTTCCGGGTGGCTCTTGTCTGTCCAAAAGCGGATAGCGGCATTGAAGAGCTCGTCGACGAACTCGCGCAGTGTTGGCTTCTCCAACGCCTTGGGGAGAAAAGAAAGATGGGTCAAGGAATAACACTCCAATGCTTTCAGGAAGAGCGCTTCCTTATCTCCCAACATCAAATACATGCTCTTTCGGTCAATGCCCATCGCCTCGGTCAGATCGCGGAGCGAAGCCCCCTCGTAACCTTTATCCCAGAAGACACGCATAGCGGCTTCAACCGCCTCCTCCTCGTTGAACTTGCGAGGGCGGCCCAGCTTGGGACGAGTGCCGGTTTCCGTAGCCATATTTATCCGATGCGTCGGAACCAGATTTGATCTCAGTCCCGAGACGCGCACCTCAAGCATAGCCCGGATTGTCTCAAGCCGAATGAGAACTCGATTCTTGCGACACCTGCATGGGACATCGAACCTAACGGTTTCGGTGAGAGCCTAAAACATATTACACCATATGGTGAATAATTAAGAATCGGAACCGAAACCCGGATCATCTGTTTGGTCATGCTGCCCACAGAGTGGGGTGCGCTCCATCAAATTCGGGCGTCGAAAGGACCAAGGTATGGCGAAATTAGAAGGCAAGGTTGCAGTAATCACAGGCGGAACGTCGGGCATGGCGCTAGCGACTGCCAAGCTGTTCGTGGAAGAGGGGGCGTATGTATTCATTACAGGGCGCCGCCAGGAACAGTTGGATAAGGCGATCAAGGAAATCGGCAAGAACGTAACGGGGGTTCAGGGCGATGCCGGAGATCTGGCCGATCTCGACCGCCTGTTTGACACAGTTAAAAAGGAGAAGGGTCACTTCGACATTCTGTTCGCGAGTGCAGGCATTGGCGATATGACCGTGCCTCTCGCGGTCACGACTGAAAAACTGTTTGATGACACATTCAACGTGAATGCCCGGGGAACATTCTTCACGGCGCAGAAGGCCCTCCCACTGCTCCGCGATGGAGGATCGATCATTCTCAACACTTCCATCGCAAACATTTTGGGCCAGCCCGGAGCAAGTGTCTACAGTGCATCGAAGGCAGCGGTTCGCTCCTTTGCCCGCACATGGACCAGTGAGCTAAAAGATCGAAGGATTCGTGTGAATGCAGTATCGCCCGGAGCGATCGGCGATACTGGTAGCTTCGAACACATTCCCGCGGAGATGAAAGGTTACCTCATCAGCCAGACTCCTGTGGGCCGGCTCGGACTGTCCAAGGAAATCGCAACGACGGTACTCTTTCTCGCGTCCGATGATTCCAGCTTCGTGACAGGCAGCGAAATCGCCGTCGACGGCGGCATGACTCAGGTCTAACGAGACAGCCCGGAACTGTCATCGTCACTCCACGAAACAACCATCGAATATCGCCGTCGCGATGCCGTGCGACAGAAGGAGTACTGCGGGCTGCAGGAGACTTTCCCCTCCTGCGCCTACCCCCTTTGCTGCCAGTGGCGCTTCAGTACCGTGATGGCGTTTCTCGTTACCAATCTATTCGAAGCCCCAACCGAGGCTGGTCGGCACTTTCGATTGGCCTTGGCGCGGTCGGCGAGGCTGATGAGCGTCCGGCCGGCTGATCC